>JASIAM010000259.1 GCA_030041985.1 Bryobacteraceae bacterium
CATGCGGGTGGTGAAGTGATACGACCAGAGCACCCCGGTGTTCCATCCGGTCATGGACGTCGTGTCGATAAAGTCCAATGGCGTCGGCGTGGTGGAGTTGCTGGTCTGGAAGGCGAAATTAAACGCGAGCTGGTTTTTGGCGTTGACCGTCTCCGTGATGCGCGAGTTGACGTTGCTCTGGTTGCCTAGGCTAGTGATAGGGATCTGGAAGTTGTAGCGGCTACCACCGGCGAAATTCGCTTGCGGATAGTAATTGAGCAGCGCCTGCGCCTGCGGGTTGATATCGGAAGCAGGAAGGATGTTGTTCACGAAAGGCGCCGGCAGCACAATAGGCGATCCCGTGGTTGGAGTCAGCAATGACGTGAAATTACCCTCGCGTTCGGCTTCGGTGGGAACAAGGCCGGTGGAAATGCTGCCGCTCTTGCTGCGCGTAAGCTGATAGTTGATGTTGAAGAAGGTTTTCTGGCCGCTCACCAGGTGAGGAATTTTTAGAGGGCCACCGAAGGTGCCGGTGGTGCGGAACTTGTCGTAGGCCGCTTTAGGCGTTTCCTGGCCGGTGAGCGAGAACGGCTTGGCATCGAGCGCCGAGTTATCGAGAATGAGAGCAATATTCCCGTTGTACTGATTCCGGCGATTTCTGCGGCCGTTACCGAATGCGTTGGGATTGCGGCCGCGGAAATTCTGGCCGCCGCGCCCACCCCGTCCGAAGCCGCCGCGCCCGCCGCCGAAACCGCCCCGGCCACCACCGCCCGCAAAACCGCCTCCGCCGCCACCGGGACCACCGGGTCCGCCGCCCGGCCCACCCGCGCCCGGTCCACCGCCATTTTGCGCGAGCTGAAGATCCGGACCGCCTGGGCCACCCGGTCCACCCGGACCGCCCGGCCCGCCAATACCGAGTCCCGGAAATCCGCCAGGACCTCCGAAACCGAACCAATCATTGCGCTGCGGCGCATCCAGGCCGCTACTCACACTGCCATTGATCGTCAGGGAATTGGAGGCGCTCTGGTTGAGGTCGCCGCCGCCGAATCCATCGGCATTCCCTGCGGCAAAACCCGCATCGTTCGTTCCGTCGAGATCACCCGCCTCGCCGGTCGCGTTCACGCCCACGCGCTGAAATCCGTTCTGCGCGAGCGCCTGTTGTAGCGAGGGCCGCTGCCCGCCGGATTGCGGCCCTTGTGAATTGGCCTGTGCCGCCGGAGCACTGCCCGGCGCTGAAGCCTGTCCGCCGCGGCCCTGGAAATTGCCCCGATTGGGACGATTGGCCGGCGCAGCCGCGCTCTGCGGCGCGGAAGCGGGCGCGGCCGGCTGGGAGGGCGCCACCTTCTCCTTCATCACCGACAAAGGTTGTAGCTTCAATTCCCATTCCGGACTGGGTCCGTTCGGAATAATGCCCACTTCCTCAGTCAGCGGAGCGAAGCCAAACATGCTGATTTCGAGCTTCCACGTGCCATCCGGCAAATCGGGGAATGAATAGAACCCGTGTTCATCGGTAGTGGTTGTGAATTTCTGATCGCCCCGCGTGGCTGTGATAGTCACGCCAGGCAGGGGCAATGCACCCGATTTGACGATGCCGTGGTGCTCTGAGGCTCGAAGCCCCAAAGGAGCCATCGTCGCAACGAGAGCAATGAGAAGGAGAGACGAAATACGCGAGGCGGTCATTGTGGTGCTGTGAGGTTAGGCGGGTGCCGTCTGTATTATGTTACGCCGTGGGCAGTCAAAGTGTCACTAAATTACTACTGAAAAAGAGTGGAACTTTTTGATTTTGTTGGGGTTGAGAGGAAGACCCTACTCCGCCGCCATCGCCTTCAACGACTTCAGCCGGTCTCTGAGCTGAGCGGCCTTTTCGAATTCGAACTTCCGCGCCGCCTCGCGCATCTGCTCTTCCAGATCCGCCAGGAACTTGGCTTTCTGTTCGGGAGTCAGGCTTTCCACAGCATCGTCCGCCTCCGTATCCACAGTGACGTAATCGCCTTCGGCAATCGCCACCAGGCTCATATCGATCGGCTTCACAATCGATTGCGGCACAATGTGGTTGACCTCGTTGTACTCCTCCTGGATGCGGCGGCGGCGCGCGGTTTCGTCGAGCGCTCGCTTCATGCTGTCGGTCATCACATCCGCATACAAGATGGCGTGCCCTTCCAGATGCCGCGCCGCGCGGCCCATGGTCTGAATGAGCGATCCCGAGGACCGCAGAAAGCCCTCCTTATCGGCATCCAGGATGGCGACCAGCGAAACTTCGGGAAGGTCGAGGCCCTCGCGTAACAGGTTGATGCCGATCAACACATCGAACTCACCGCGGCGCAGATCGCGCAGAATCTTAATGCGATCGAGCGTGCTCACCTCCGAATGCAGATACTGGCAGCGCACGCCTACTTCGGAATAGTACTCCGCCAGATCCTCCGCCATCCGCTTGGTCAGAGTAGTCACCAAGACTCGCTGGTTGGCGCTTACCCGCTGGCGGATTTGTCCGAGCAGGTCGTCTACCTGGCCGCGAACCGGCCGGATTTCCACGCTGGGATCGAGCAGGCCGGTGGGGCGGATGATTTGTTCCACTACTACGCCTCCTGTTTTGGTCTGCTCATAGGGGCCAGGCGTGGCGGATACATAAATGACCTGGTTCACGCGATTTTCGAATTCCTGGAAGGTGAGCGGGCGATTATCGAGCGCGCTGGGCAGGCGAAAGCCGTGGGCCACCAGCACTTCCTTACGCGAGCGATCGCCGGCATACATGCCGTGCAACTGCGGCACGGTCTGGTGGCTCTCGTCGAGGAAAATCAGCGAATCGTGCGGCAGGTAATCGAGCAGAGTGGGCGGAGCCTCGCCGGGCAGGCGTCCGGAAAAATGGCGGGAATAGTTTTCGATACCGTGGCAGTACCCGATCTCCTTAATCATTTCGAGATCGAACATGGTGCGCTGATACAGGCGCTGCGCTTCGATCAGCTTGCCCTGCTTTTCCAGTTCGGCGTGCCACACTTGGAGTTCCTCGCGGATGCTTTCCATGGCGTCGCGCTTGGTCTCGTCGCTCATCACGTAGTGCGTTTTGGGGTAGATGGGCAAGCGGAGATAAGTCTGTTTCACCTGGCCCAGCAGCGGATCGATCTGCGCCAGGCTGTCTACCTCGTCGCCCCACAGCTCGATGCGGTAGGCGTAATCGTCGTAGGTGGGAAAGACCTCGATGGTGTCGCCGCGGACGCGAAACGTGCCGCGGCGGAAATCGGAGTCGTTGCGCTCGTACAGGATTTCCACCAGCTTCGAAAGGATGTGCTCGCGGGAAATTTTCTGGCCTTTTTCCAGCATCAGCAGCATGCCGTAGTAGGCTTCGGGCGACCCCAGTCCGTAGATGCAGCTTACGCTCGCCACGATCACGCAATCGCGCCGCTCGAACAGCGACTTGGTGGCGGAGAGCCGGAGTTTGTCCAGCTCATCGTTGATGGTGGCTTCCTTTTCGATGTAGACGTCGCCCGAGGGAATGTAGGCTTCCGGCTGGTAATAGTCGTAATAGCTGACGAAATATTCGACCGCGTTTTCCGGGAAGAAGGATTGGAACTCGTGATAAAGTTGCGCGGCCAGCGTCTTATTGTGCGCCAGCACCAGCGCCGGCCGGCCCACCGCCTCGATCACTTTGGCCATGGTGAAGGTTTTTCCCGAGCCCGTGACACCGAGCAGAACCTGGTGCGCCTCACCTTCGCGAACGCCGCGCGTGAGATCGCGAATCGCGGCCCCCTGATCGCCGCGCGGACGATAATTCACCACCAGACGGAAGCTCATAGTTAGATTGTGACGCAGAAAAAAGCTTTCAGCAGTCAGCGGCCAGCTTTTTGAGGCAGCGGTTGCAACGGATGCCGGTCATGCTGAAGCTGGCTGCTGAAAGCTGAAGGCTTGTTCCCGCTAAAATATAGCTTCATGCCAACTCTACTTCCTACTTCCCTGGTCGGCTCCCTGCCGCAGCCCGACTGGCTGATCAATCGCGAGATGCTTTCCGGCAATACGCCACCGCGCGTGCGCATGCGCGAGTTGTGGCGTGTGGCGCCGGAATGGCTCGAGCAGGCCCAGGATGACGCCACCTTGGTGGCCATCCGCGATCAGGAAAGGGCCGGACTCGACATTCTCACTGACGGCGAAATGCGCCGCGAAAGCTACTCCAACCGCTTTGCCACCGCGCTCGAAGGCGTGGACCTCGACAACCCCGGAACGGTCATCAGCCGCAGTAACCAGCAAGTGCTGGTGCCGCGCGTTACGGGCAAAATCCGCCGCAAACACGCAGTGGAAGTGCGCGACGTGCAGTTTCTCCGCGCCAACACCAGCCACCCCATCAAGATCACCGTGCCTGGCCCCTTCACCATGGCACAGCAGGCCAAAAACGACTTTTACGCCAGCGACGAAGCTATGGCCATGGATTACGCCGTTGCTGTGAATGAAGAGATCAAGGATTTATTCGCGGCCGGCGCGGACATCGTGCAGGTCGATGAGCCCTATATGCAAGCACGTCCGGAACAGGCGCGGGCCTACGGGCTGTCCGCGTTCCGGCGCGCCTTGGACGGCATTCAGGGAACCACCGCCGTGCACATCTGTTTCGGCTACGGCCACATTGTGAAGGGCAAGCCCGCCGGTTACTCCTTTCTGGAGGAGTTCGCGGACACGCCGGTCGAGCAAATCTCGATAGAGACGGCCCAGCCCTCGCTCGATTGCTCGGTACTCGAGAAGTTGCGCGGCAAAACCATCATTCTGGGCGTGCTCAACCTGGGCACACATGAAGTGGAAACGCCGGAAACCGTGGCCGGCCGCATCCGCCGCGCGCTTCCTTATGTCAATAAGGACCGGCTCGTGATTGCTTCCGACTGCGGTATGAAATACTTGCCGCGGGAATCAGCCACCGGCAAAATGCGCGCCATGGTGGAAGGCGCGCGAATCGTGCGCCAAGAGCTGGGCTGAGCCGCCGGCCCGAAACGCCTAGGGCGCGAGCGAAGCCACGTAGGCCGCCAGACAAGTCATATCATCCAGACTGAGCTTGGCCACCACAGGAGCCATCGCCTGGTTCTTGCGCGTGCCCTGATTGAAATCCCAAAGCTGCCGCATCAGGTAACTGGCTGTGCGCCCGGCGATCCCGGGGATCGCCGCTGTCCCCTTCAGCCCCGGCCCATGACACACAGCGCATTGCGTGGTTCTGCCTTGGCCGTTCGCCGCCAGCGATTCTCCCTTGGCAACACTGCCAACCGGAACGTAAGCGATGAAGCCGGAACGCGGGTCGCGCATCACCTCCGTCCACTCCGGGTTCTCCGGCACCTCGATGATTCGATCCCCAAGCGGCACCGGAAGCCCCGCCACCGGCAGCAATAACCCGTTCGTCGTCCGACGTACAGGCGGGACCTCATCCGCTTCCATCACTTTCACCCACGGACGCCACTTCATGGACGCGAAGTATGCCGCCGCTCCCTTCGCTTCTTCTTCAGTGAGCAGCCGCGCGATCTGCGCCATTTCGTTGGTGTTGGCTTTTCGCGGATCCGCGCTGCGCCGTACCCCGCTCTTGAAATCGCGCAATTGCCCGAGAATATACGCGGCCGGCAGCCCCGCTACCCCGCCGTTCTCCGTCTTTCCCTGTCCATTCGGGAAATGACAAAGAGCGCACGCGCGAATGCCCACCGAGCGGTTACCCTTCGCCACAATCTCGGGCATCGGCGGGTGGTCCCCCGGATACCAGTCTGCGGGGCCGTAGTCAAAATAAGCTTCGCTGCGCGTAAATTTTGCCGCCGCCCCCGGCAGCTCCAGCTTGATTGCGTCCTCGAGCGCCGGTCCCGACGCATAAGCGCAGTCCGGAAACGGGCGCACACTGATTGGACAGGGAGGCGCCACCGGATCGTTCGGCCCTAGCGGCTTCAGATAGCCATAAGCCCAGTCCGGCTGCCGTACTTCCGCCGCCACGAGTACGACGGCTGTAACAACAATTACAAACACCGCTAAGCCCGCGCACCGCTTCATATACACCACACGGATTACGGGAAAGAATAGCAGAAAATCCGGGCGGCAGTGTATGCACCTGAAGCAAGCACTTGACAGCCGGGCTAATTACTATCACAATGTGATAGTAATGCTTGGCGAATTCGAATACCTCCTGTTGACGGCAGCCGCGCGCTTGGGCGAAGACGCTTATGGCGCGGCGATCCGGCAGGAGATCGAATCGGCCACCAGGCGCCGCTGCTCGATCGGAGCGCTCTACACAACCCTCGACCGTCTGGAAGCAAAAGGCTTCATCAAGACGTCGATGGGTGATCCCACGCCGCAACGCGGTGGCCGGCCCAAACGCATGGTACGCGTAACC
Organism: Bryobacteraceae bacterium; assembly: GCA_030041985.1. GTDB lineage: Bacteria > Acidobacteriota > Terriglobia > Bryobacterales > Bryobacteraceae > PSRJ01. Next base: position 6,317 of record JASIAM010000259.1, read on the forward strand.
GCGAAAGGCGTCCAGGCAGCAACCGCTTTCTACAACGCCGTAACGCGTGTCAGCCACGGCGTTGCCTGGGAAGCGAGTGACTCGCTATGAACGCGCTGTGCTGGTGGCTGGTGAATCTCGGATCCCAAGCGCTCGATCGGGATGAGCGGGATGCCGTGCGCGGCGACCTCCTCGAATCCGGTGAGTCGGCCGGACAGGCGTTATTCCAGGTGCTCGGTTTAGTGGCACGCCGCCAGGCGGCGCTGTGGACGAACTGGCGGCCTTGGGCGGCGCTGGTGTTCCTCGCGGCGCCGCTCGGTCTTATCTTTGGCCTGGCATGCAAAGCGATCGCCCATTCCGGCGCGATTTATCTCTGGCTATATACGAATTATTGGAGCCGGACCATCCTGGAAAATGCCGCTTACCGGAATGACTTTATCGGCTTTGCCGCCGGCACTCTGATCGACTACGCAATGCTCGCTGGTTTGGCCTGGAGCAGCGGTCTTGCACTCGGGTTTCTCTCGCGCAAAAGCCTGGCGGTCAGTGGCTCGCTCTTCGGCCTGCTGTTGTTTTTCGGAAATTTCCTCTATGTGCCCGGCGCTGCCCCGCCGGTACGATCCGTGAACGCCGTGGTCTTCGAATACACGTTCTATCGTGTCCTATTCCCACTCATGTTACAAGCTCTTCTGATTCTGGCGCCGTCTCTTTGGGGAATGCGCCGGAGCCTGCGGAGATTCCAGGAGAATCACTCATGAAAATCGCAACCGTTTCCGCTTTACTGTTCACACTCACCGCTCTCTCCACAGCCGCGGACGAACCCACAGTCCGCGCTCTCTTACAACCCGCGAGTGACCGTAAGCCTGCGCCCGCATTCACTCTCACTGACAACTCCGGCAAAACCATCAGCCTCGAGAAATTCCGCGGCAAAGTCGTTCTCCTCGATTTCTGGGCCACCTGGTGTACCGGCTGCAAAAAGGAGATCCCCTGGTTCTCCGAATTCCAGAAAACTTACGGCCGCAAAGCCTTCGCCGTGGTGGGCGTCTCTATGGACGACGGAGGCTGGAAGGTAGTAAAACCCTTTCTAGCGCACACCAAGGTGCCCTACCGCATGTTATTGGGAGATGATGCCACCGCCAAACGCTATGGGATCGACGCCCTCCCGGACACGTTCCTGATTGACCAGCAAGGCAACATCGCCGCAGCTTACACCGGCGGTTTGGTTGACCGGAACGACGTCGAGGCGAACATCCGCGCTGCTCGGGGCGCGCTAACCGCACGGCAACTCGCATACAATAAACCAACAGACAAATGAAGTGGAATCCCTTCCTCACGTTCAACGGCCAGTGCCAGGCCGCGTTCGAGTTCTATGCGCGATGCTTCGGCGGCGAAATCGTGACTCTTATGAAATGGGGCGATGAGCGCGGAACGGGCTTAGCGCCTCCCGAATGGGCGGGCAAGATCATGCACGCGACTCTCGTGGCTGGCGGGAATGTTTTGAGCGGCGCCGATGTCCCGGAGTACGAACCGCCCAAGGGTTTCCGTCTGCAGCTCAATATTGATGACGTCGCGGAAGCCAAGCGCATCTTTCACGCGCTGGCGGAAAGCGGCTCCATCGAAATGCTGCTGCAAGAAACCTTCTGGGCCGTCGCCTATGGCCACGTCACCGATCGATTCGGCGTGCCCTGGGCGATTAACTGCGAGCAGGCTTCCTAGACGAAATCTTCCGCCCGAACCCCGCATGACTACAACGTGTGCCTCTAAAGCACACACGCGTGCTAAATTGAGAACGAGTGAAGTACTTCGCTTGGGACGAGGCGAAGAACGAAAAGCTAAAGGCGGAACGCGGCATTGGTTTCGAGGAGATCGTATTCCATATTGAGCACGGTGACCTGTTGGACATCCTGGAGCACCCGAACCGCGAACGCTATAGCGGGCAGCGGATTTTTGTGGTTCGCCGCGCGGATTACGTGTTCCTCGTGCCTTTTGTCGAAGACGACAAGGCTGTCTTTTTGAAAACCATCATCCCGAGCCGCAAGATGACGAAGCACTTTCTCTCTCAGGAGCCGAAAAACCATGAAGCTTGATGCCAGCGAGAAAGCGATTCTGGAATCAGTCGAACGCGGCGAGTGGCGCTCGATCGCCAAACCAGGGGCACGCGATCGTTATTCGCGCTATGCCGCAGCCACTTTCCGCAAGGATCGCCGTGTGAACATTCGCATCTCGAGCAAGGATTTGGACGCAATTCAGAAGCGCGCACTCGAGGAAGGCTTACCTTACCAGACGCTCATTTCGAGTCTTCTGCATAAATATGCTTCCGGACGTCTGCGATAAGCCCGGAATCAAAGACCCTAGCCCGCCTACACCTCCACCGGCGTTTCCACCCGATTCTCCTCATTGCCCGCGCGTGGCTCCTCCAGCAACAATTCCAAAAACGCCTGCGCGGCCCGGTTGAGCTTCTTCTTTTTGCGATGCACCACACCCACCGGCCGCACCAGGCCAGGCGCATGCAGCTTCACCGCCACCATCCGCCCTCCGGCAATCTCCGCCTGCATGGTGCGCGCCGGCAAAATGCTGATGCCGGTTCCCAGCACCACCGCTTCCTTAATCGTGTGGATATTGTCGAAGTGCATGGCCATGTTCACTTCCACGCCTTGCGCTTTGAAAAAGCGGTCCAGTTCGCGCCGGATCGAAAGATCTTCATCGAAGCCGACAAACGTCTGCCCGCTGAGATCAGCCGGATACACCTCCCGCCGCCGCGCGAATGGATGCATCGGCGGCACCGCCACTTGCATTTCTTCATCGCGCCAGGGAATAGCCGCGATCTCCCGGCTCGCCTGCGGATAGCTCACCAACCCCAAATCGGCCGTCTCATTCAGCACGGCTTCGTACACCTTCTCCGGCCGGACATATTCCACCTGCAACTGTACCGCGGGGTACCTCGTAGTAATCGCCTCCTGCAGCCGGCTCATTTCGCTCAACCCGATCGAGTAAATAGAGGCTACGCGCAGGCTGCCTTCCACCTCCTGCTTCACTGCTTCCAGGTCCCGCCCCAGTCCCTCTTCCCGCCGCAACACGTCGCGGCAGAATTCGTAGTAGATCCTTCCCGCCGCTGTCAGCTCCAGCGGTCGTTTGCTACGATCGAAGAGAATCACTCCCAGGCGCCGTTCCACCTCCTGCACGTGCTGGCTGGCGGCCGATTGGCTCACTCCCAAATGGGAAGCCGCCTTGCTCATACTCCGTGTGGCCGCAATTTCCTTGAAGAGCTTGAGGTCCCAGAATGGCACGGCTTCAGCTTACCATAAGCTGTGCTTATTTCAAGTACTAGAAGTTTTCTGTTGTCTAATACTACCTAAGTTGGTACACTAACAAAATCCAGGAGAAATAAGATGAGCGATCTACGTGTACCGAGCGGTTTCCCGGAACCGCAAGGCCTCTACCATCCCAGCCTGGAACACGATGCTTGCGGTATTGGCTTCGTCGCCAGTGTAAAAGGGCACAAGTCCCACGAAATTATTACCAAGGGAATCCAGGTTCTCATCAACCTGACCCACCGCGGCGCCTGCGGCTGCGACCCGGAAACTGGCGATGGCGCGGGCGTTCTCATTCAGATCCCTCACGCTTTCTTCGTGCGCGTCTGTGGCGAGCTCGGTTTCACGCTGCCGGCCCCCGGCGAATACGGCGTGGGCATCGTTTTTCTTCCCGTCGATCCTCAGGAGCGTCTGCTTTGCGAAGGGATCGTGGAACGCGTGGTCCGCGAAGAAGGCCTCCAGGTCCTCGGATGGCGTGATACGCCTATCGAAGGTGCCGCCATCGGCCGCGTGGCGCGTGCCTCCCAGCCCTATATCGAACAGGTTTTTGTCGGGCGGTCGCGCGGCATGAGTGAAGATCAGCTCGAACGCAAGCTGTACATCGTGCGCAAGCGCATAGAAGCCGAAATCGCCGCCTCCGATCTCGAAGATAAAAGCTTCTTCTACATCCCTTCCTTCTCCGCGCGCGTCATCGTTTATAAGGGCCTGCTGCTCGCGCCGCAGATCGCTAATTTCTATCCCGAGCTGAGTGAGCACGACGTGGTCAGCGCCTTGTGCCTGGTCCACCAGCGCTTCTCCACCAACACCTTCCCCACCTGGCAACTGGCGCATCCGTTTCGCTACATCGCTCACAACGGCGAAATCAACACTCTCAAAGGCAACGTGAACTGGATGCACGCCCGCCACTCGGTTTTGTCCTCGCCCTTGTTTGGAGACGATCTCAAGAAACTCATTCCCATCATTCAACCGGGTGGCAGCGATTCCGCGGCTTTCGATAATGCCCTCGAACTGCTGGTCATGTCGGGCCGTTCGATCGAGCATGCCATGGCCATGCTGATCCCGGAGGCTTGGGCCAGCAACCCCCATATGAATCCGGAAAAGAAGGCGTTCTACGAATACCACGCCTCCCTGATGGAACCCTGGGACGGCCCCGCGGCGATCGCCTTCACCGATGGCCGCGTAATCGGCGCCACCCTCGACCGCAACGGCCTTCGCCCCGCGCGCTATCTGGTGACCCATGACGACCAGATCATCATGGCTTCGGAAACCGGCGTGCTCCCGGTCAAACCGGACAACGTCAAATACAAGGGTCGCCTGCAACCCGGCAAGATGCTGCTGGTCGATACCGTTGCCGGCCGCATCATTTCCGACAAAGAGCTGAAAAAAGCTCTATACAGCCGCAATCCCTATAAGCTCTGGCTCGAAGAGAACCAGGTAACGCTCGATCAGCTCCCCGATCCGCCGCGCGAGCATGGCACCGACCACACCACCATCCTCTCGCGCCAGCGCGCCTTCGGCTATACCGATGAAGATCTCCGCATGATCCTCGCGCCTATGGCCGAAAAAGGCGAAGAGCCGATCGGCTCTATGGGCACCGACACCCCGCTCGCCTGCCTCTCCGACAAGCCGCAGCCGCTCTTCAACTACTTCAAGCAGCTCTTCGCTCAGGTCACCAATCCACCCATCGATCCCATTCGCGAAGAGATGGTCATGTCGCTGATCAGTTACATCGGCACCGAGCGCAATATCCTTGACGAAACCCCGCAGCACTGCCATACCCTGCGGCTGCCCCATCCTATCCTCACCAACGCGCACCTGGAAAAGCTGCGCCGGGTTTCGCGCGGCGACTTTCTGGCCACCACTCTCCCCATGTTGTTCGCCGTCGAGGAGGGCACTCGCGGCCTCAAGCGCGCGCTCGATGCCTTATGCCGCCGCGCTTCTCTATCCATCAAGTCCGGCTACACGCTCATCATCCTTTCCGACCGCGGCGTTGACCACGACTACGCGCCGATTCCCAGCCTGCTGGCGCTCACCGCCGTGCACAATCACCTCGTTCGCGAAGGTACCCGCACGCAGGTTGCGCTCATCATCGAATCCGGAGAGCCGCGCGAGGTTATGCATTTCGCCCTGCTTATCGGCTATGGCGCGAGCGCTGTCAATCCCTATCTCGCCATCGAAACTCTGGAAGACATGGTCATGCGCGGCCTGCTTCCGTCCCCCCTGTCTTTCGAAAAAGCTCTGCTCAATTTCAAAAAGGCTGTCAATAAAGGATTGCTGAAGACGTTTTCCAAGATGGGGATCTCCACCTTGCAGAGCTATCGTGGCGCCCAGGTGTTCGAAGCCATCGGACTCAACCAGGATCTGGTGGAAAAATATTTCACCGGCACCGTCTCCCGCATCGAAGGCGTCGGCTTGGACGTGCTGGCGCGCGAGGCCATCCTCAAACACCAGCACGCTTTCCAGCCGGTCACCGAATCGGACACGGAGCTGGCCGTCGGTGGCAATTATCACTACCGTACGCGCGGTGAATATCACCTGTTCAATCCCCAGACCATATCCAAACTCCAGCACGCCGTCCAGCAAAACAATCCGCAGACCTTCCAGGAATACACCGATTTGATTGATCGGCAGAACCGGCAACTCTGCACCATTCGCGGCCTGCTCGAGATCAACAAATCGCACAGTCCCATTCCACTCGAAGAAGTCGAGCCGGCCAAAGAAATCGTGAAGCGCTTCGCGACCGGCGCCATGTCCTTCGGCTCCATTTCCAAAGAAGCCCACGAAACTCTGGCCATCGCCATGAACCGGATCGGCGGGCGCTCCAATACCGGCGAGGGCGGCGAAGACGAAAAGCGATTCAAGCCGGATTCCAACGGCGACCTCCGCCGCAGCGCCGTCAAACAGGTGGCCTCCGCGCGTTTTGGCGTCACCACCGAGTACCTGGTCAATGCCGACGAACTGCAGATCAAAATGGCGCAGGGCGCCAAGCCCGGCGAGGGCGGCCAGCTTCCCGGCCATAAAGTGGACGAGGAAATCGCCCGCGTGCGCCATTCCATTCCCGGCGTCGGCCTCATCTCCCCGCCGCCCCATCATGACATCTATTCCATCGAGGACTTGGCGCAGCTCATCTACGATTTGAAAAACGCCAATCCCAAAGCGCGCATCTCCGTCAAGCTGGTGGCGGAAGTGGGCGTCGGCACGGTTGCCGCCGGTGTCTCTAAGGCGCATGCCGATGTCGTCCTGATCTCCGGCGATAGCGGCGGCACCGGCGCTTCGCCCCTCAGTTCCATCAAACACGCGGGCATCCCCTGGGAATTAGGCCTCGCCGAAACCCAGCAGGTGCTCGTCATGAATGACCTTCGCGGCCGCATTCGCGTGCAGACCGATGGCAAGTTGCAAACCGGGCGCGATGTCACCATCGCCGCCCTGCTCGGCGCAGAAGAGTTCGGCTTCTCCAGCGCCCCGCTGATTTCCATGGGCTGCATTATGATGCGCAAATGCCATCTCAACACCTGCCCGGTCGGCATTGCGACTCAGGATAAGGAGCTGCGCAAGAAATTCCAGGGCAAGCCCGAGTACGTCATCAATTTCTTCTTCTTCATCGCCGAACAGGTCCGCCAATACATGGCCCAGATGGGGTTCCGCCGCTTCGATGAAATGGTGGGCCGCGTGGATATGCTCGATGCGCGGCAAGCGGTTGATCACTGGAAGGCCAAAGGCATCGACCTTTCCATGCTCCTCTACAATCCGCCCACCCCCAGCCGAATTGCGCGCCGCTGCGTCGAAGCTCAGGACCATGGCCTCGTCCAGGCGCTCGATTACACTCTGATTGGCCACGCTTTGGAAGCCCTGGAAACCGGTGCGGCGGTGCAATTTGAATTGCCCATTCGCAATGTCCACCGCACCGTTGGCGCCATGCTCTCCGGTGAAATCGCGCGGCGCTACGGCTCCGCTGGCCTCCCCGACGATACCATCCGCTTCCGGTTCACCGGCTCCGCCGGCCAGAGCTTCGGCGCTTTCCTGGCCAAGGGCGTCACGCTCGAACTCGAAGGCGATGCCAACGACTACGTTGGCAAAGGACTTTCCGGCGGAAAGCTCATCGTGTATCCATCGCGCCAATCCACCTTCCTGCCGGAACAAAACATCCTGATCGGCAACGTGGTCCTATACGGCGCCACCAGCGGCGAAGCGTATTTCAACGGTATGGCGGGCGAACGCTTCGCCGTGCGCAATTCCGGAGCCACCGCCGTCATCGAAGGACTCGGCGATCACGGCTGCGAATATATGACCAACGGCACAATCGTAGTCCTCGGCAAGACCGGCCGCAACTTCGCCGCCGGCATGAGCGGCGGCATCGCCTTCGTGCTGGACGAAGAGGGTGATTTCGCCGAAAAGCGCTGCAACACCGCCGCGGTTGACTTGGAACCTGTCATGAATGGCGACGCCGACCTGCTCTACGAACTCATCTCGCGCCATGTCACCCTGACCGGCAGCCCCCGCGCCAAATGGATTCTTGAAAACTGGCAACACATGATCGGTCAATTTGTCAAAGTCTTCCCGCACGAATACAAGCGCGTGCTGGGCATCCCCCGTCAACTGGCGGCCATCGCATGAAAAACACCAGTCCCCAGTCCCCAGTCCCTAGTCCCGGCTCGTCTCGGCGTCTCTGCGGTGAGGTCCCATGGGGAAAATAACCGGTTTCATGGAACATACGCGCGAGACGCCCCAACGGCGTCCGCCGGCCGAGCGCGTCAAGGACTGGTTCGAAGTCTATCTTCCCTTTGCCGAGGAGAAGATCAGGATTCAGGGCGGCCGCTGCATGGATTGCGGTGTGCCCTTCTGCCATACCGGTTGCCCGCTCAACAACATCATTCCCGATTGGAACGATCTCGTCTATCGCGGCCGCTGGCATGAGGCCATCCGCCAGTTGCACGCCACCAACAACTTCCCCGAATTTACCGGCCGCATCTGCCCGGCGCCCTGCGAAGCCGCTTGCGTCCTCGGCATCAACGAGCCTCCCGTCACTATCAAGCAGATCGAAAAAACCATCATCGATCGTGCCTTCGAAGAGGGCTACATCAAGCCCGAGCCTGCCGAGGTGCGCACCGGCAAACGCGTCGCGATCGTTGGTTCCGGACCCGCCGGTTTGGCCGCTGCCCAGCAGCTCGCCCGCGCCGGCCATGACGTAACCGTCTTTGAAAAGCACGATCGCATCGGCGGCCTGCTGCGCTACGGCATCCCCAATTTCAAAATGGAGAAGCATCTGATCGATCGCCGCCTCGAGCAGATGCGCGCCGAGGGCGTGCGCTTCGAAATCAATGCGCACGTCGGCGGGAACATCCCCGTGGACGATCTGCGCCGCGACTTCCACGCCATTCTGCTCGCCGCCGGCGCCGAGCAGCCGCGTAACCTCAACGTGCCCGGCCGCGAACTCAAGGGCATCCACTATGCCATGGAGTTTCTGCCCCAGCAGAACAAGCGCTGTGAGGGCGACACCATCCCGGAAAATACTGCGATCCTCGCCACCGGCAAACACGTAGTGATCATCGGCGGAGGCGATACCGGCGCTGATTGCCTCGGCACCAGCCATCGCCAGATGCCGCTCTCGGTCACCCAATTCGAGTTGCTCCCCAAGCCGCCCGATGAGCGCGCCCCCTCCACGCCCTGGCCTCTATGGCCCATGCAGCTTCGCTCGGAAAGTTCCCATGAAGAGGGTGGCCTGCGCGACTGGAGCGTTTCCACTACCAGGTTTACGGGCGATGCGCACGGCCGCGTCAAGCAGTTGCACGGCTTGCGTGTCGGCCCGCCTCCCAAATTCGAACCCATCCCGGGCACCGAATTCACCCTGGATGCCGATCTCGTCCTGCTCGCCATGGGGTTTCTAGGCCCCGTGCAAAGCGGCATGGTCGGGCAACTCGCCCTGAAACTCGATCCGCGCGGCAATGTCGCCACTGATGAGAATTACATGTCGTCCCAGCCCGGCATCTTCGCCGCAGGTGACATGCGCCGTGGCCAGTCACTGGTTGTATGGGCCATCACTGAAGGCCGCAAGGCCGCCCGCGCTGTTGATGTGTATTTAATGGGTGAAAGCAAACTCCCCTAATGTTCTAAAAAGCTTCTAACTTTCTATTGGCAAATTCGCGGTACCGGTGTACACTCTTACTAACTATGCACCGCGTATCAGCAACCGTGCTGATGGTCCTTTATAGCTTCGGGCTAATTGGACCGGTGCTGTCTCATTCCGGGGAAGATACAAAGCTTCCGGCCTGTTGCCGGCGGGCGGGCCTGCACCATTGCAACATGCCGGAGAGTCAGCCGGAATCTTCCGGCCCCGCGCTGCGTAATGCCCGCTGCCCTCTATTTCCTGAAAGTCAGGTGGTTCCCTCCAATCGATTAGTCACATTGCCGGGAACCTCACCCGTACTCTCCGCCGTGCTGGTTACTTACCGAGTCAGTCAGGCGGAACCGATTTGCCGCATATCCTATAGCCGCGCCGGCCAAAAACGCGGCCCTCCAACTCTCCTCTAACTTCAGTGGGGCCAGGGCTTCTGCCCTGCCGCCGGGCTTCTGCCCTGCCGCCGGGCTTCTGCCCGGCGCTTGCGTTGTCATCACTCAGTTGGAGGTCTGATGCCTAAGCTCGTTGTGTATCTATGCTTCGGTGGTCTTCTTTACGCCACTATCTTTGGCAAAATACAGGGAATCGTGCATGACCCGCAGCACCGACCCGTCGCCGGCGCCACTGCCATGCTGCAGTCAGTCACGTCCGATTGGTCGCAAACCACGCAAACCAACGATAACGGCGAGTTCTCCTTCTCTGCCGTGCCGGTCGGTGACTATAAGATCACTGTTACCAAAGCGCAATTCCAGACTCTGGAGCAGGCGGTCACTGTAGATTCCAGCTCATCACCCATCCTCCACTTACAACTGTCAGTCGGGCCCTTGAATCAAACTATTGCCGTGACAGGCCAGGCCGAAGGCCCCAGTATGGATTCAGTCACCCCGACAACTCTCGTGGCCCGTCAAGATATCGCGGAGACTCCCGGCGCTGATCGCACTAATAGTGTGGCGATAATCACAGACTATGTGCCGGCCGCCTATGTGACTCATGACATGCTGCATATGCGCGGCGGCCACCAGGTCGAATGGTTGATCGATGGAGTCACTATTCCCAACACCAACATTGCCAGCAATCTGGGGCCCCAGATTGACCCCAAAGATATTGACTACCTCGAAGTCCAGCGAGGCAGCTACGACGCCGAATATGGCGACCGCACCTACGGCATCTTCAACATCGTGCCGCGAACGGGATTTGAAAGTGCCAACGAAGGCCAACTGGTCACTTCTTTCGGTAACTGGTACCAAACCAACGACCAGCTCAGTTTCGGAAGCCACACCCGGCGCTTCGCCTATTACGTCAGCCTTAACGGAAATCGCAGCAATTACGGTTTACAGCCTCCCATCGGGCAAGTGGTTCATGATGCGGAAAACGGTTATGGCGGATTCGCGTCACTCATCTTCAATGCAAATCCTTCCAACCAACTCCGTATGGTCGCTTCCTTGCGCCAGGATTACTATCAAATCCCCATCGATCCAAATCCGAACTCGGCCGGGAACCAGGTCTATCCCAGTTACGGTCTGCTCGACAGTGAACGGGAGCCCGATGGTTATGTGGCCTTCTCTTGGGTCCACACGTTCCAGCCGAACCTGCTACTGACCGTTTCCCCTTTCTACCATTTCAATGAGGCCAGCTATACTAGCTCGCCGAACGATTTTCCGGTGATCACCGATGTGAACCAGACTGCTAATTATGGCGGTGGGCAAGCGGAGTTAAACGCCACTCTTGCCAAAAACAACGACATGCAAGTGGGAGGTTACGGATTCGTTCAGCACCAAAGCAACTTCTTCAACAACATCTTCACCGATTGCGCGCCCAATTGTCAGAACTTCGGACCGTCTGCGGCTGCGGTCACCGGAGGGCTCGGAGAAGCCTATGTCAGTGATCGGTTCAAAGTCAGTTCCTGGCTGACTCTGATCGCGGGCCTTCGTTTTTCCCACTTCGACTCCGGGTCCATCAGTGGGAGCACCCAAACGCCGGTTGTGGAACACGCAGTCGACCCGCGTTTTGGGGTTGCGCTCCGAATCCCCCGTCTAAATTGGGTTTTTCATGGCTTCTGGGGTGTCTTTTATCAGGCGCCTCCTCTGCTGACCGCTACCGGCCCTTTGCAGGAACTTGCCACCAGCCAGAGTCTGGCCTTTAGCCCTCTACGCGGCGAGCGCGATCACGAATACCAATTCGGTGTTTCCATTCCGTTTCACGGTTGGGTGCTCGAGGAAGACACCTTTCAAACCAACGCGTCCAATTGGCTCGACCACAGCAACATCGGCGAATCCAATATCTTTTGGCCGCTCACCTGGAGCCGTGCCTTAATTCAAGGCTGGGAAACCACGCTGCGCTCTCCGCGCGTCTGGAAGCGCGGGCAGGTACATCTTGCATACTCGAATCAGATCGCGCAGGCCGCGCCGCCCTTCACAGGGGGCTTGATCTGTCCTGTCCCCGCGCCGTCAGGATGCGAACCCCCTCCGGGACTTGCGCCGGTCGACCACGATCAGCGCAACACTTTGAACGCCGGCTTCGACGGCAACCTTCCCTGGCACGTTTTCGCCTCCACGAATATGTACTACGGCTCGGGATTCACCAATGGAATGCCGGACGCGCAGTATCCGGGCAATTACCTGCCACAGCACACTACCTTCGACATCTCCCTCGGCAAGAGTTTCGGCGAGAACGACCGATACCGCCTGTCAGTGACTTGTCTCAACGTGGGCAATCGCCGTGTCCTGCTGGACAACAGCCTCACCTTTGGCGGCTTCCACTACAACGACCCCCGCGAGATCTACGCGGAATTCCGCTGGCGATTCCATTACTAATGCGTCATCGCGTACGTGACGTAGTTCACGCCGATGCGCAGGCCCAGCGCCGAGAAGCGCTCCGGGTACTTCGGATTATCGGCGTGTTCCCAGGAGTCGCCCAAGTCCATGTTGAATGTCATGGCGGCCATTAAGCGGCCCCGGTCGTCATAGATGCCGCGCCAGTGCGGCACGGTGCCGTCCTTCTCATATACACGGCCGGAATAGACGTACTGCTCGCCGGGCACCTGGTAGCGGTCGTCCAGGTCGTAGACTGTGTGAAAGATCGGATCGCCATTGGGGATTTCGACGATGGGCCGGTCGGGAAAAACCTTGCTCATGCTGGCTACGAACACCGCCCACTCCTGGGTACCGTGAAAGTCGTCGCACATGAAAAAGCCGCCGCGCAGCAGATACTCGCGCAGGCCCGCAACCTGAGAATCGGTCAGGTTCCAGTGGCCCACTTCGACGCCATAAAGCCACGGCCAATCGTACTGTTCATTCTCATCGAGATCGATGGGCTGCTCGACCGAGCGGGCATGAATGCGGGTGAGGCGGCGAATGGCCGCAGAGAGATGCCGGTCGGAGCGGGGATAGTCGATCGTCCAGTTGGAGGAACCTTCCTTCCAGTTGTCGCCGTAGTGATAGCCGAAGCCGGGCAGAGGCGGATACATGAGGCGCGCAAAAACCCATTCGGTTCGTTCATTCCAATCGGGCGGAATGGGAAAATTGTCGTATTCCACACCGGGGTATTCGCGGAAGGGCCGCTGAAAGCCCCACACGGCGCCCACAAGGGCTGCGCCCGCGAGAACGATCAGAGCGGATTTGCGCAAAGCAATCAAAGGCAACCTAAGAAAAGGATAACGCAGGGCAGAAGGCGTGGGAGCCTTTACGAGGCTTTATCAAACGGTTACTTGGCGTCGCGCCAGTTGTCGCCGACTCCGATATCCACCACTAACGGGACTGCGAGTTCTTGTACGCTTTCCATCTCGGCCTTTACCATTTTCGATATCGCCTCAACTTCTCCGGGAGGGCACTCGAAGACCAGCTCGTCGTGCACCTGGAGAAGCATGGCAGATTCGAAGCCGCCGCTTTCGAGGCGCTCGTCGATGTGAACCATGGCGAGCTTGATCAGATCGGCTGCGGTGCCTTGCAGCGGCGAATTCACGGCGGTCCGCTCGGCAAAGCCGCGGGCATTGGGGTTGCGGCTGTTGATATCGGGGATAGGCCGCTCGCGGCCGAACAAAGTGCGGGTGACACCGGTGCGGCGCACTTCCGCGATGGTCTCATCGATAAAGCGGCGCACTCCGGTGTGCCGCTCGAAGTAGTTCTTGATGTACTTGGCGGCCTCGCTCTGGGGGATGCTCAATTGCGCCGCGAGGCCAAAGGGACTGATGCCGTACACGATTCCGAAATTGACAGCTTTGGCTTTGCGCCGGGCATCGGGCGTCACCATGAGCGGCGGCACCCCGAGCACTTCCGCCGCGGTGCGCGAGTGAATATCTTCGCCGCTGCGGAAAGCTTCGACGAGGAGCGGATCGCCGGAAAAATGGGCCACCAGGCGCAGCTCGATCTGCGAGTAATCCGCCGTAAGAAGTTTCCAGCCTTCGCGGGGAATGAAGGCGGCGCGAATTTCGCGGCCCAGTTCGGTACGAATGGGGATGTTCTGCAGATTGGGGTTGGAGGAGGAAAGCCGGCCGGTGGCTGCGCCGGTCTGGTGGAAGCTGGTATGGAGGCGGCCGGTGTGGCGGTCGATCAGCGCGGGCAGGGCATCCACGTACGTGCCTTTGAGTTTGGTGAGCTGTCGGTAATCGAGCACCTTGCGCACGATCTCGTGTTCTTCGGCCAGTTCATCGAGAACATCGGCGGCAGTAGAGATGACTTTGCCCTTGCCGTATTTGACGGGCGCGGGCAATTTCAGGTCTTCGAATAATATCCGTCCGAGCTGTTGCGGGGAGCTGACGTTGAAAGTCTTGCCGGCGAGGGTATGAATTTCGGCGGTGAGCGCTACGATGTCGCGCTCGAGCAACTGCGAAAGACGAGCGAGCTCCTGGCAGTCGATGCGCACGCCGTGGCGTTCCATACGCGCCAACACGCGCGCGAGGGGCAGTTCGATTTCGGTGTAGAGGCGGCGCAAACCGCGGCCATCGAGCGCAGGCGAGAGCTGGTTCCAGAGTTCGAGCGTGATATCGGCGCGCTGCTCGAGAGCGGTCCCCAGTTTAAGATCGAGCCGGCGCCGGGCCTGCTCGTCGAGGGGACAGCCGGAAGGATCGGCATCGAGGAGGAAAGCATAGAGCATGACATCATGATCGAAGCCGCGAGCTTCGATGCCGGCGCGCGCTAACTCGACCAGAGCGGTTTTGGAATCGCAGATGATTTTGGAAGCGCGCGCGTCTTCCAGCCAGGTTTTGAGCGCCGGGAGGTCTTCGGCTGTGACCATGCGCGCCTCGCCGGGCTGCCACGCCAGGCCGGCGGCGGCGTTGCCCTCCTGCGGAAGCGTTGCTTCGCCTTCTATACCCAGTGAGAGGGCGATGGCGACCGGTGTCTCCGGGTGGAGCGGCGCCACTTGTCCCAGCCAGGCTTCGACTTCGGCGGGTCCGTGGAGCGTGCGGTAGTCACGGGGACGGGTGTCCTCGGCCGGCCCGAGCTCTTTGAGCAGGCTGTAGAACTCCAGTTCTTTGTAGACCGCTTTTAGAGCGGGCAGGTCCGGATCCTGGGTTTTCACGGTATCGAGAGCGAATGTGACCGGCACGGCGGTGGCGATGGTGGCCAGGCGCTTGCTCATCTGGATGCGCTCGACGTTGTTCTGCAAGCTCTCGCGATACATCTTGCGCTCGACTTCAGCGGCATGTGTGAGCGCGGCCTCGACGGAGCCAAACCGCTCGATGAGATCCTTGGCGCCCTTCTCTCCAATACCGGGCGCGCCTGGAATGTTGTCGATGGGATCGCCTTTGAGGGCCAGCAGGTCCGCGACCTGCTCGGGACGGACCCCCATAAACGTCTTCACTTTTTCGGGGTCATACCATTCGTCGTCTTTGGCCGGATTGAGCATGGACACGCGATCGGTCACCAATTGCAGCATGTCTTTGTCGCTTGAAACAATGACCACTTCAAGGCCATCGCGTTCGGCCTGGCGGGCAAGGGTACCGATGACGTCGTCGGCTTCGTAACCGCCGTATTCGAGGATGGGAATGCGCATGGCATCGAGCACGCGGCGCACGTACGGGATTTGCTCCCCGAGGTCCGGGGGCATCTCGGTGCGGTTGGCCTTATACTCGGCAAACTCTTCGACGCGGTGGGAGGCTTCTCCGCCCTCGAAGATGGCGGCCACATATTCGGGTGAGTATTGCCTGGCCAGTTTGCGCAGCATGTTGTTAAAAATATAGACCGCTTCGGTGGAGAGGCCGGTGCTGGTGCGCATAGGAGGCGCGCCGGTGCGCGCCCGAGCATGATAGGCGCGGAAGATGAACCCGAAGGTGTCGATCAGAAAAAGCCGCTTGGTTGGCACTCGGCAACATGATAGCAACGCCTCCGGCTGCCCTGCCGGATGGCGCGGCGAAACCATGAAACGCGCGGTGGGCGCAGCGCGTCGAGACCGTTCTGTGGGGAGATGCCATGTCCGCGGAATCTCCGAATCCTCCGCGAGCTTATATGATCCCTGCATGCGGACGAGGCGGATTATAACGGCGCGCGGAGTGGTGCGACTGCCTTTTCAGCCGGCACGGGAACGCCGCACGGGAGGAGGAAAATATTGTTAAAAAACAGTGATCGCCGCAACTCCGCTACACCACGGTCTGCAAAGTGTTGCGTTTTAGCCACAGTAACGATTGGAAAAGACTATTAAAATCAATCAATTAGATTTCGGCTTCGCAGTTGCTATGCTTCGTCCGATATGCCGGAGTTATCAATTGCGGTTTGAAAGTACGCTACAACGCCCCGTGGAGGCTGCGGGAGTGGGGTTGCATAGCGGGGTGCCCGTCCAGATTCGCATTCTACCCGCGCCCGTTTCGACAGGGATCGTGTTTGTGCGGACCGATCTGGAGAATTTCCGGGTGCCGGCGAGCTGGCAGCACGTGGCCCGGGTCAGCTACGCCACCAGCCTGATGCGCGAGGGCGTTTTGATTTCCACGACCGAGCACCTCCTGAGTGTCTTCTACTCCATGGGGATCGATAATGCCTTTGTCGAAATCGATAATCTGGAAGTCCCTATACTCGATGGGAGCGGACGGCCCTTTGTAGAGTTGATCGCACAGGCGGGGATTCGGGAGTACCGGCGCAAGCGGCGTTACCTGCGGATTCGACGCCCGGTTTCGGTGGAGGAACGCGGGAAGCGCATCAGCATTCTGCCAGCGGATAGCTTCCGGTTGACCTGCGAGATCGATTTTCCGCATCCGCTGGTGGGGCGGCAGTCGCTGGAGATGGAAGTGACGCCCCGGACTTACGCCGCTGCCATTGCTCCCGCGCGCACTTTTGGTTTCGAGTACGAACTCGACCAGATGCGCAGCATGGGACTGATACGGGGAGCCTCGCTGGAAAACGCGGTGTGCTTCACGCGTTCGGACGTATTGAATCCGGAGGGCCTGCGCGCGGCCGATGAATGCTGCCGCCACAAGGCGCTGGATCTGATCGGCGACCTGGCTTTACTGGGCCGGCCGCTATTGGGTCATGTGATCGCGGAACGGGCGGGCCATGCGATGCATACGGCGCTGGTGGCCCGGATCATGTCGGATGCGTCGCTGTATGAGATTCTCACGTTTGACGAGCTGGCCGCGCGAGTGACGCAATCGCTGGTGTGGGAAGCAGGAGCTTAACTACTAGCAACGGGCGCGCCGTTAACGCCCCGCCGTCTCACCCACCCCGAACGACAACGAAGAGAGCGAGTGAAAACTCTATTCATTCAAACCGGGCGGGTGTCACCGATTAGCGTGACACCCGCCCGTTCGCAGGCCGCGCGGCTTAAACGGCCTGTACTCAGCCCGTTTGGGATTTGGCCGAGATTCTGCCTGCGGCGCATCGCCTGTGCTGCCGGGCGACCATGCAGTCGCACTGCCGCCGTACACAGCCGGAACACTGGGAGCTATATACTGCGGCTCCGGCTGCGACTGATACATACCAGCGAATCGCGCGCGGATGCGGCCTGAATCCGTGCCATTTTGAATTTCTAGCAGCAGCGACTCATAACGTTGCTGCTCCTCAGTCTCATTCGTCGCCGGTTGCGCTGATCGCCGCGCTGCCGGTCTGTACAGTCGCCTCAGATTCCGCATAGCGTCACCTCATGCCGCCGTGCCTAAGCTGTGCGGGGGGACTCGCTTAAGCCACTTGGAGACGATTAACCTTTGAACGATGCCGGAGCCGCCTACTATGTCACTGTCAACTAAGTCGCCGCCCTGATGCAGGAGTAAGTCTAGCGGGTTGCGAAACAGGTCAGTTCTTACCTCAAATATGCCGGTGGTCGCCACCATGACCGACTCACTCAAGCCGATTGAACGCCTCCTCTCTATAAGACCGGCTTTCTCATGGGTGCGGGCAATCGAACCACACAAGTTCAAAGCATTCTCCGATACGCGCCAGCACACCGCTCAGCCGAGTTATAGCGGAGGCAAAGTTACTGCGCTCTCGGGGCCGTCAAGCCGATCTATCAGGCCTTTGCGCCTCACATGGGTCGATACGACCGCCGGTACTGGCATCGGAATAGGGACTCCCAGCGCAGTAGCCAATTCGTCCCCCCAGCGCCATAACCGCTGCAATTCTGCGACGTGCACTTCTAAGCGGCTCTGAAACTCCGCGATGGTTGCTTCGGCGTATTCGCGTTGCGCTTCGACAATCGCATTGCGGGCCTTATCCAGCACTGCTTTGCCGAATGCGGGATCAGTCATGAGAGCCATGACTGCCCCATTACGCTTGCGCTTGGCATCCGCTAATCGGGTCTCAATCTGAGTGAGATGGTCCTTTGCCTGCGGGTTACTGCCGTTCACTTCAGCCTGCGCTGCCCGAATTTCTGCGGTCAATCGTTCCCGGTGCAATTTCGGCACTGAATCGTGAGTCTCACGCATGACACTGTATACGCGGTCGCGCTGAGTAAGCATCTCTTCAGCGTCGCTCAACGCAGTTGCCAGCGCGGGCGGTAGTTCGTCACTCGCTGTCACTGCTATAGAATCAGGCGCTATGGTGCCACTGCTCGGCAGTCGCTTGTTACTCATCGTCTATCTCCTCGTCTTCGTTTTCTTCGTCTTCGTCGTCTTCATAGTCGATAAAATCTTCGTCCTCGTCGTCCGGCTCCGGGTGTTGGCAGTTCTCTGGATCAGTGCATTCATCCGGGCCACAGTTTGCGCAGTTGCCGCGTTCGCACTCAGAGCATTCGCAGAAGCATTCGGGGATATTCACGCGACGCGCTCCTTGGGTGCGGCACGTGCATATTCGCCAGCAGCCATCCACATAAGCACGCGTGCGAACGGGAATGGCAAGGAATCACTTAGGCCGATGCGCCGCAGAATATCGCGAATGACATCGAGAAG
>JASIAM010000260.1 GCA_030041985.1 Bryobacteraceae bacterium
GGCGACGGGGTTCGCGCCCCTGGTCCCGGAAATCCAGAACGTCGATCGTGCTCCGGCGGTGTGGGTATTCGAACTGCCCTGACCGGAGTTAGGAACCTGGCTGCAAGAAGCCATTAGCGCACCTCATTCCGACGCCTGCCGATCGTCACGGTATTTGGCGATACCATACGAAAAGCGGCCGAAGTTGACTGGCGCGATCGGAACGGAAAACTCGGCCTCTAGCTTCACCTGTGTCGATAAATAATGCGGAGGCCCGTATCTGGTATGATCACACGCGCGCTACAAATGCTCAAAGTTCTTTTCCTATTTGCCATTCCGATCACCTTGGCAGCGCAGTATCAGGGCACGCGCAACACCTGGATTGAGCCGGGCTCCCAGGAAACGCTGCCCGGGTTTGACGTATTCGACAATTACCTTGGAAAGCTGGGGGTCCTTTACGCTTCAGGACCTGTGGACACAACTGGGCATCCATTCTTTACTCCACTCGGCTCGAACGGCCGCGCCTGCGTGAACTGCCACCAACCAACCTACGGTATGAGCGTTTCCGCGGAGGCTCTCCAGGAACGATGGCACGCCACCGGCGGAAAGGATCCGGTGTTTGCGGCCTTCGATGGATCGAACTGCCCCGGCTTGCCGCAGGACCAGGAGAAATCGCACTCGCTGCTGCTCCACCGCGGGCTGTTCCGCATCCCTTTGCCCTGGCCGCCGCAGAATGCCGATGGTTCACCGAAACCAGTCGAGTTTTCGATCGAAGTGGTGCGTGATCCTACCGGCTGCAACCTTAGCCCCAAATACGGATTGAAGAGCGCCCATCCAACCATATCCGTATACCGGCGCCCGCGCCCCGCCGCGAACCTGAAATACGTAATATCCGGAGGACAACCCATCGTGCTCACAACCGGTCTGTTGGCCGACCATGACCCGGATACGGGCCGTCCCGTCAGCATGAATCTGATGTCCGATGCCCGCGAACCAACTTTGAAGACCCAAGCCGTGGACGCCATTATGGGGCACGAGGAAGCTCACGAATCGCCTTCGCGGAAGCAGTTGGACGAGATCATGGAATTCGAGTCACAGGTCTATATGGCCCAGGTCGAACATGTGTATGCCGGCCCGCTGGTCGAGCGTGGCGGCCCGTTCGGCCTCGGCCCGGCTGCCTTGCGCGATCGTCAGCCGGGCGTGTCCGGGGATAACGGCTTCGACCGGATATTTGGAATTTTCGATCCGAGCAAAGAGACCGACTACTATCGCAAGTCCATCGCTCGCGGGGCCGATATCTTCATGTTCCGCCAGTTCTGGTTGCGCGATACGGCCCACATCAACTCCATCGGCTTGGGAAATCCGTTGAAGGGGACCTGCTCCACATGCCACAACGCCCAGATGACCGGTCAGGGCCTTTCCGCCGGCTGGGTGGATGTGGGCACCACGAACTACCCAACCTGGACCGAACCGGACACGTGGACCGAAACGGCCGATCTCCCGGTTTTCAAGATCACCTGCCGGCCCGACGCCGATCCGCACCCCTTCCTCGGGCGGGTGATCTACAGTACCGACCCCGGCCGCGCGCTGATTTCCGGCCGTTGCGCAGACGTCGGATCGATTGTGATGCAGCAGATGCGCGGTCTGGCCGCCCGCCCGCCGTATTTCTCGAACGGATCAGCGAAAAATTTGCGCGAAGTAGTCGATTTTTACGACCGCCGCTTCGATATGAAGCTGACCGATACGGAAAAAGACGATCTAGTCAACTTCTTGGGAGTCTTGTAGTGCGAGTTGCGTGTGCGCTGTGTTTATTGGTCTCCGCGATCGCCGCGGCGCAGCAACGGAATTTCATCGCGTGCCCAATCGTGCGCGATACGAAAACGGTTCCGTGTTTTCTGGCCGAATACCAAGGCGAACTATACTATCTCGGCATTCAGCAGGACATCACAGCCGAGGTTCCCCTGCCCCAACTCAAGCACGAAGTGTTGGTCGAAGGCCGCGTGAGCGAAGGTCCACGAGTTTGTGGCGGCATTCCGCTAAAGCCACTTTCCATTTCGGTGATCAAAGAGATCAACCCGGCGTGCAATACTATTCTGCCGGCGGAGCCCGGAATCGATGCGCCTTCCGGGACCCGCGGGGAATCTCCGGACACGGAATCTCTGAGCGGCCGCCAGGAATTCACCGTCCTCTTCGCCTTCAACGATGACGATGTCGAATTCGGGTCCATCGCCACGGTTCGCAAAGCCGCTGGTTATGCCACGAAAATCAAGGCATCGGCTGTGAAGGTCAGCGGATACCGTGCGACGACGCTGCTCTCGAACGGACAGCGCATGGTCGAAAAACCTGGGCTTGCTGAAAAGCGTGCGCAGGCGATTGCCACACTCCTACAGGGATTGGGTGTCGCCTCTGTGAGCGCGGACTGGACGGCCGATCCCGATCCGGGCGATGGAAAAAACGATCCTTCCCGCAGGCGAGTGACGATTACCGTCGTTCCTTAACGGCCTGGCGCACCGAGCGGGCGCTCGCTTTATTTGCTTTTCTGCGCTTTCTCCCCAACCGCAAGGCCACCCGTGATGCCGTCGACCTGGTAACCGGTTTGGATCTTCCGAATCTTTGCGATCTCGGCAGGAGTGGCGGTCTTCGGATCGACATTGGCGATGCTGCAGGTGAACCCTCTCAATGTGCACTCGGAAGTAGTGTGCTGGATGCCGCGTTTCTTCATCTCCTCGGTCATGAGCTTCACCACATCCTCGTGCATAATCACCGCATTGTTGGGCACGAACGTTCCCACGCCAATCGCATAATCAATAGGCATGAGCGGCTCTACACTGGAACCAAAGTTGCCGTCATTCTTTTTTCCCAGGTCATGCGCGCTCAGATCCGCTCCTTTATCGATGAGGTACCGGACGATGTTGATGTCGCCGAGGTTTGCGGCTGCCATGAGGGGAGTGATCCCGTAGCTATCGGCGTGATTTACATCTCCGCCCATATCCACCAGGAGTTTCACGACTTCCAGCCGTTCGGCGGGGGGCTTCTGGCGGTGATAACCGTTGATAAACGCCAGACCACAGGCCGCCATTAAAGTGGTCTCCCGATCACTGGATTGAATGGCCGCGTCAGCGCCGTGGGCAAGCAGCAGCTTGACCAACTCCAGATCACCCGCGAAGGCGGCGCGCATCAAAGCGGTGGCAAAGACAATTCGCGGCGAGCCTTCGCGCATGCGCGCCCTAGGAGTGTTGTTCACCAGAGCGTTGGGGTTCGCTCCGGTATCGAGGAGCTTCTGGATTAATGGGAGCGGGTCTGTGGTGATCATCCAGGGGAAGTTGGGCGCGGTTTCCATGTTGCGGCGATCTACCGCCCAGAAAAGCGGCGTGAACCGCTGCGCGTCGGCATGATTCACATTCGCGTGATGATCCAGGAGCAAGGATGCGACATCATAGCTTCCATTGAAGAGCGCAAGCCCCAGAGCGTCCTTGCCGTCTGCCCCAACGGCGTTCACATCCGCGCCCGCCTGGATGAGGATGCGCGCGGATGCCAGGTCGTTCTCGCGCGCGGCAAACAGCAGCGGCGTCATCCAACCGCTGGCAAACTCTTCCGTGGCCTGGTTGGTTGCCGGCGCGACTGGAGCCGTTCCCTCGAACCCTCTGCCGGAGGCTGAAGGTACGAAGTTGGATTTCGCGTTGACGTCAGCGCCGCGTTCTACCAGAAGCTTCGCTACCTCGGGATGCCGCTCCGAAACGGCCCACATGAGGGCAGTCGTGCCACCCCATGTCTCTTTCGCATTTACTTGCGCTCCGTGGTCCAGAAGCACTCTTACCGCATCCACCTTGCCGGTGCGAGCTGCCATCATCAGAGCGGTATCCGCGGATTGGGATAACGGTGTGTTGGGGCCGGCGCCGGCCTGGAGAAGCCGCTCAAGGATGGCGGCATTGCCATTCATTGCCGCCAGCAGCATCGGCGCTACACCCGACTGATTGGCAGCCGACACGCGCGCACCCGCGCGCAGCAGCATGTCCGTCAGTTCCAGGTCGTTGGCCCGAACCGCCCAGTGAAGCGCGGTCGTGCCGTCAACCTGGGGAGCATTCACGTCGGCTTTCTTTTCGAGTAGGGCCCGTACCGCGGACTTGTCATCCTGCTCGGCAGCATCCGCTACTTCACTCCGAACGGCGGCGGAGGCTGCTGATACCAACAGGAAACCGATCGCAATCGTTTCGATGGGGTGTTTCATGCGCACGCCGTTCTATTTGTCTTCGTTGGTGCCCCACACTCGGGCGAGCCATTCCACAAGCTGCTCCAGTTCCTGGTCCGAAAGCTGAGCTCCTCTTTCTCGCATATCCACGAGCGTCACCCGCCAGGCGTCAGCGGCCTTTCTGACTGTATCCACACGCTCCAAACCGTGGCATTTCGTGCAAGCCCGGTTCAGGAGCCGGAACGCCTCCGGATCGGTAAAAAACGTGGTGATTTCGGGGGGCACGTAGGTCCGCGGAAATGGTTTCGTGTCGGGGCCGAATTTGGATACCAACCAGTCGAGCAGAAGATTGCGGTCCGAATCGGAGAGGTCGGCATCACCCGATTTGTGTTTGCCGGCGATCAGTTTTTGCCAGGCCGCCCGGTCCTAGGCATAAAAGGCGTAGTCGTCAATTCCGTGGCATGCGGTGCAGTGCTTCCGGATCACTTCCCACACCGGTCCATCAGGGCGTTCGACTTTCGGCCTGGTCACCCGTCTCAGTTGGGCCGCCGCTGGACCGGCAAAAGCCAGGAGTGCGGCGGCAACCAGAATAATAACGCGCGCGGTTAGCCGCCTGGTCATAGCGATATCGGCTTGGTGCTGGAGCCGAAGCTTTCCGTCATGCCCACCTGCCGGCCGCTGACATCGTATTTCGGAAACTGCTCTATGCCGTACTTGTGCAGCAGCGCCAGCAGCATATTCGATGTGCGCTCCGTATCGTCGGGAAAGACGATATGACGGTTACCTTTGAAACTGCCGTCCAGTCCGCCCAACAGGATCACCGGCACCTTAATATGGGCGTGGCGATGGGAGTTGCCCATATTGCTCCCCTTGTAGATCAGGATGTGATCGAGAAGCGTGCCATCGCCGTCGGGGGTCTTGCTTTTCAACGGGGCATAATCCACCTCTAGGAAGACGGAGCGACGATTACCGTCTATCGCCCCACAGCCAGCCGGTCGGCCAGAAAGGGGGGCAATCCCGCTTCCCGAATCTTGTTGGCGGCTTTCTCCACGTCGTAGGCCACGCGCCGGTACTTCAGCATCCCCGCTTCGGAATCGTACAGCGCGTAGGCGGCGCGCGGATCGCCATCGCGGGGCTGGCCAACCGAACCCGGGTTGATCAGATAACCGGTGCCGGATTCGATGTTCATCACCGCGCGGTCGCTACGTATGGAGACCGGGGGAATCGTTTCTACGCGGGCCTGATTCCAAACGAAGCCGCCTTGCAGGTGGGTGTGGCCGAAGAAGGCGAGGTGACTTTCCAGGTAGCCGAAAGCTTCGGCAGCGTCATCCGGATCGACAACGTATTCGTCTTCGTCGAGGGGGGAGCCGTGCAGCAGTTGCATGCCCTCCAGAAATGCCGGCCCATGGGGCAATTCGCGCACGAAGGAGGCGTTGCCGGGAGTAAGGTGAGTGAGCGTCCAGATGGCGGCGGCGCGCGCCACGGGGTTGAACCACTCCAGATCCTCCAGGCCAGTGCAGGCGCGGTCGTGATTGCCGCGAACCGCTACCGCGCAATGGGCACGTACCCACTCCACCACGCGATCGGGATCGGCGCCATAGCCCACCAGGTCGCCACAACAGATAGAACGTTCGTACAGCCCTTCGGCATCCTGCAACACCGCTTCCAGAGCTTCCCAATTGGCATGTAAGTCGCTTACGACAAGGTAGCGCACAGCGAGCGGTCTACGCCTTTCTGAGCCGGATCAGGGTGATCTCTGGCGGCGCGCCCAGGCGGACCGGGATACCTACGGTGCCGATTCCACGCGTCACATATTCGGCGGTCGGCCCGATGCGGTACAACCCCCGAACATAGGGCGTGTAGAAGCGGGCGGGATTGAGAGATTGATCGAGGATTTCAACATTCACCTGCCCTCCATGAGTATGGCCCGCCAGCACCAGTCCGAAGCCGAGGCGCGCAGCCACCGGGAAGACATCCGGGTTATGCGAGAGCAGCACGTTGTAAGCCCCCGGCTCGACAAGACCTTCCGCATCGCTTAAATAGTGCTTCTTTTGAGAGAAGGCTTGATAATCGACGCCGGCCAGGTTCAGCACGGAACCGCCGAAGCGTAGGCGGCAGGATGCTCCACGCAGCACGCGGATTCCGTAATGGCCGGCCAGCATGGTAGCCTCTTCCTCCACTCCGGCGTAACGCTCATGATTGCCCAGGCAGCCGAACATACCGGCATCGGATTTTACGCGCGCCAACTGACGCATGCAAGCCTCGAGCGGATCGCCGAAGGTGGAGATGAAATCGCCCGTAGCGAAGACGATATGAGGGCGCAACTCGCACGCCGCGCCGATCATGCGCGCCAACTCCCGTTCGCTGAGAAACGCGCTCAAATGAATATCGCTGAGCTGGAGAATGCGCAGGCCGTCAAGATCGCCAGGCAGCGCCGCCAGCGGCAAATCCGTTTCGCGCACCTCGAAATTGGTGCGCTCTATGAGAGCGCCGTAGCCCACGGTGGCGATAGGGGCGGCAATGAGGGTCTTACCGGCAATGGCCAGCGCGCGCCGGCGGCCCTTACTTGTGCTTGCGTCCAGATGTTTCCCAATTGCCCCTGCGACGGCATGCGCGGCAACCGCGAACGCCGAGAGCGCCAGAAACAAGTAGGTGATCGCTCCGAGTACCGCAGCGCCGCGAAAAGCCAGCCAGGCATCCACCTCCGCATAGTCACAGGCGTAGCCAAACGCCACGAGCAGTTCGAATAATCCGATGGCGAACAGTAGCGGCCGCCGCGCGTGCCACCGGCTGGCCCAGCGCAAAAACAGCACCGCCAGCCGCCACTGCCCGAGCACAAAACAGGCAACTACTATCGTGTCGAAGCTCACTCCCCGGACACCATTCTTTCATTGTAGGGGAAGCAAGCTCCGAATTCCGTATTGGATCCTGCTCAGCCCCCGACCTCCTGATTCCACTTATCGATCGGTTGCAGCCAGGCATTAATCCGGTTAGCGGCATTGGCGTGATCGCGAACAATCGTCTGCGCATAGGCATCGATTTGCCCGCGCAGATATTCGACATCAGCGGCATGCGCCCCGTAGAGCGTTTCATAATTCGCCAAGTCCTGAGCGGCTGCGCGCAAAGGAGCTCGGGCGTCTTTGAACTTGGCCTCCAATACCCGTGTGCGCGCCAGTTCGAGATTGTCGCGGGCTTCGAGTAGCGGCATGCTGCCTTCCACGCTGGTTCGGATGACGCTGGCCGGTATGGCGCCGAGCTGCGAATCGGCGGTCACCCAGTCAGCACGTTCCACGGCGGCCCGCGCCGCCTCCAGCCGGGAAGCGGAGCTGGTCACATCGAGCTTCCCGACGGTAATAGTCCCTTCCACATCGCGAACCGACGTATTCTTTTTGTAGCGGTCGGGCGTCAATTCGCTGCTCGCCTTACCCTTCACCGGCGCATACGTGCTGGTGGCGTCGATTGTTTTGTACACCTGGACCAGCACGGGTTGCGGTTGCGGTGGCGCAGCTTTGAGGATCTCGTTCGCCAAAATCGTGCCTTGCCGAATATGATCCAGGGCGGCGGCTGGATCGTGCTGGGAAACAGCCTTGCGCGCCAGATCACTTTGCTGGATAATGCCCTCCGCCATTCCAGGCAGGTTCTGCGCCCATGCAGCGCCTGTTGCGGGGATCATGAGGCCCGCCCCCGCTACCGCGGATATAAGAAAAGTTCGAAACATGAGACACCTTCCTCTGCATACGTAAAGCAATCACTCAGCCGATAGCCCCAGGATTTGGCGTGGAATCGTTCGGTGGCAATCGGCGTGCCCGGGGCCTGGATTAAACCGCTCGCCGTCCGGTGATGAGCTGAATCAGCACGACCGCCAGCGCGATGACCAAGAGGATGTGGATGAACCCGCCGAGGGTATACGATGTCACCAAGCCTAGCAGCCACAAAACCAGTAGAATTACAAAAATTGTCCAAAGCATGTAGCCCCTCCCTTTTGCACTTGTGCTTATTTACTTACTGTTGGCGCACAATACACGTGGGGTTGCAGTTCAGATGCCGCTGGTCAATCGTTTTGGTGTGGTAAAGGACAGATGCGCCGGCCCCCTGCGATCATGGCCAGGCCGCCTGCTGGCCCATCGCACGCGAGCGCTTGCGCTGATACATCAGGCGGTCGGCTTCATCCAGGGCATCGCGCAGCGGACGGCCGCGGCCATCCGCCGTTCCCCAACTGAAAGAAATCGGCAGCACGCCGAAGCCGCGCACTTGAAAGTCCCGAAGGCGAGCTTCGATTTCCGTCATACGCCCACCGGCGACCCCGCGGGGTTGCTGGTGAAATAGCACCACGAATTCATCCCCACCCCACCGGAAGGCTTCGTCCTCCTGGCGAATCGACGATTGCAGCAGGTGGCCAACGTGCCGTAGAATCTCATCGCCAATGAGGTGCCCATAGCGGTCGTTGACTTCTTTGAAATGGTCCACGTCACATACCGCCACAACACCATCGAAAATCAGGCAAGCTTCGATACGGGCTGCCAATGCCGACTGGTTAAACAATCCGGTAAGCCGGTCGAGATCAATGCGGTTGCTGATCTCGCGCCGCACGTGATCCAGTTCGGTAACCAGGTCGCGGATACGATGCACCTGGCTTTCACCCCACATTGCCATGGCGCCCATGGCCAGCACGCAGCCGAGCGCAGCTTCGTACCAGGCGGCGTGATCCAGGGCGCCTTCCCAGAGGGGAGTGGCGGCAAGCAGCAATAGCGAAACCCGGAACACGTTTGCCCCGATGCCGCTATTCGTGCGCAGCATCAGAAAATTGTAAAAGTACACCAGGCTCAGCAATAGCCCTTGGGCGAAATGATAGGCCTCCAATCGCGACGGCCAGCCGCTCGAAAGCAGCACCGCGGCAACCGGCGGCAGCAGGGAAACAAGCCGCAATGCAGTGGGCCAATGCTTTCTCCCCGAGCCGGCCGTTGCCGAGCAGGTAGCGGCCGCAATCAACACGATGGCAAAGGTGTACCCGGCGATTGCATAGGCCGCGAGCCAACCCCAGTTTTGCCACCGAATCAACTGGTAGCCCACCAGAGATGCCGCTACCCGCACCAGCCAGGCGCACGCCCACAGCCCGAAAAAAACCATCCGCGACTGCTGGTACAGAAACAGAAAGACGAGCACGCAGACCAGAGCCGCGGATGCTTCGATCTCCAGTCCCGTGAAATTTACCACCAGTCGGCCCATTCCCGAATCTCCGCCGCCGCTCCCTCCTGACGACCCTCAATCGCCGCGAATCGCGTGGCGGCGAATGGACCGGGCTTTCCCCGTGCTGTCATCTACCTCTATAATCACCGCGTGCAATTCGGGCTCGCCGCGCGCCGGTTCCATGCGCACCGGCAGGCTGGTGAGGAACCGCCGGAGAATGATCCCGGTATCCACACCGATCACCGACTGATAAGGGCCGGTCATACCGCAATCGCTCTGGTACGCGGTGCCTCCCGGCAGAATGCGCGTATCGGCGGTGGCGACATGAGTATGCGTGCCGATGACCGCCGAAACGCGGCCGTCAAGGTACCACCCCATGGCAACTTTCTCACTGGTGACTTCGGCGTGAAAATCCACGAACCTCACTTTGATGGCCGGATCGAGCGATTCCAAAATCTGGTCTGCTTTGCGAAACGGGCAATCCGTGGCCGGCATATATACACGGCCCTGCAGATTCACCACGGCACATTCCAAGCCGCTGCGCGCGCGAAGCACAATCACGCCGCTGCCAGGCGCATCCGGATAATTGGCGGGGCGCAACAGGCGCGGTTGCCGGCCAAGATAATCATACACCTCCCGCTTGTCCCAGATATGATTGCCCGAGGTCAGCACATCCAGTCCGAGCGCAAACAGTTCCTCGGCCACCGCCGGCGTAAGGCCGAATCCACCGGCCGCATTTTCTCCGTTGGCAATCGCCATGTCGATCCCGTTTGTCTCTACGATGTCCTGCAAATGATCGGCAACGATGCGCCGGCCGGGGGAAGCGAAGATATCCCCGATAAAGAGAAGGTTCATTCCCGAGATTCAACCTTAGCACGGCGAACACTCTGCTATGGTCAGAAAGATGCCCACCGAATCTCATCACACGCACGGCGCCAAAGGCGGCCATCGCCGCTATGTCCGCGTGCGGCGAGTGGACGAGTGCGAAACCCTGCACGACGTGTTCACCGATTGTCTGCCCGCATTTGGCGGCGCCTACCTGCGCCGCATTTACCGGATACTCGACCGCGCCATCAGCATGGGCTGCCCGTTGACGCTCGCCATTTCCGGTCCGGTCACGGTCTCCGGACAGCACCAGGCTTGGCTGATCCCCTTGCTCGAAACCGGATGGGTCGCTTACATCAGCACCACCGACGCAGTCTGCTACCACGATGGCCATCGCAGTTTGAATGCCTATAAATCCGGGCCGGTGCACGAAGTCTCCATCCACAGCGACGATGCCGCGCTACGCGACGAGGGCACCATTCGCGTCACCGACATGGCCTTTGACGAAGGGGTCCTGCTCGACCAGGACCGGTTCGTCAGCGCCGTGCTGGCGCAATCCGAGTTTCAGCGCAACATGACCGGAACCGAGATGCGTTACCTGCTCGGCAAATACTATGGCGCTCAGGAAGCGCACAACGGTGTCGCTCCCGGATTGCTGGCCACGTGTCACCGCCTGGCGATTCCCGTGTTTGTAGGAGCGCCCGCCGATGGCAGTGTTTTTTTGAATTCGATGAAGCTCTGGGCGATGCGCGAAAGCGGCCTGGCGCCCGAATACTGTTTCAATCTGGACCTGCACGCCGAGGTGTTCGAAGCCTGCGCGTATCATCGCTGGGGTCTGTTCGACAACCCCGTCCACGCGCTCGGCACTCTGATTTTGGGCGGTGGCGTGCCGAAGAATTACAATCTGCAGCCGGAGCCTGCGCTAGGGCAGGTGCTGGGATTGCCGGACGTGCGCGGCTATCACTTCGACGTGCAGATTGTGACTGCCCCGGTAACGGATGGGTCGCTCTCCTCATGCCCCCCGGCAGAGGCCGTCACCTGGGGCAAGGTGGACAAGGACAGCTATTTGCAGACTACTGAGTCCATGCAGGCGGATTATTCCATGGTGATGCCGTTCCTGGTGAAAGCCCTGCTCGACAATCGCGCCCGCTACGAGCGCATGGTATTGGCGGAAGGAGCAGACGCCGTGTTCGAGCGCGAGCCGAACGCCCGCGGCTACTTGAGGCCGCGCCAAGGCTATCGCCTCTTCGAGCAGCGCGAAACATTATGTGAGCGCCTGAAGAACGACGTGCGCAAAAACAGCGAGTGGCTTGCGGAAAGCCTGCGCTATCCGCTGGCTTCAGCTTGACGCCTTGGCTTTATCTTCACGCTTTGGCTACTGCAGCGCCCATCACGCTTTCGACGATCTCGCGGAACTCGTCCTGATCGAGCAGCCCGCGTTTGCGGATGCCTTCTTCTTTTACGCGGCGGAGAATTTCGGAAACGATTTCATCGCCCGGATCGGCAATCCCCATCTGCTCGAGGTTGTAGGTGATGGAAGCTTTGCCGCTCTTCTTTCCGAGCACTACTTCACCGCGCCTTCCGGTCAGCGCCGGATGCGTGCCAAACATCGCCAGCGGCTCCTTCACCACCAGGTCCACTCCGATGCCCGATTCGCGCGTAAAATTGCGGGCGCCCAGGATCGGCTTATTCACCGCGATGGGCAGGTTGCTGATGCGGCTCACCAGTTCGCCAAGCTCCGGAAGTTTGCCCAAGTCGTAGCCGGTTTGGTAGCCATACAGCACGTGCAGCGCGACGATCAGTTCCTCCAAAGCAGCATTGCCGGTGCGCTCTCCCAGGCCGTTCGAGCAGCTATGCACCACCTCCGCGCCGGCCTCCACGCCCGCCAGTTCGGTCGCCACCGCCATACCGAAATCATTGTGCGTATGCACCTCAACCGGAAGCTTAGTCCACGACTTCACCAGCCGCACCATGTGCTTAATGGCCTCGGGAAGGGCGCAGCCCATGGTATCCACCACACCCACGGCATCGGGCTCGGAATCCTGCACGATGCGGGCCAGCAGATTCTTGAGGTCTTCCTCGCGTGCCCGCGTGGTGTCGTACGGAAAATAGACGACATGCAGCCCCCGCGATTTGGCGTGTTGAATCACCGGCACGCTCTTGCGCAGAACGTCCTCCCAAGTCCACTTGAACTGGTACACGAGTTTGGGATAACCGATGGGAACCTCGATGATCACGCCGTGGCAGCCGCATTCGATCGCTTTGTCGATATCCGCGTTGATGGCTCGCGCAAAGGTGTAGATGCGCGAGCGCAGGCCCAGGCGCGAAATCTGTTTGATTGCGTCGAAATCCTGCTCGGATACTGCCGGCATACCGGCTTCGATGCGATCCACGCCGATTTCGGCCATCTTTTCGGCGATGGCAATCTTGTCCGCCACGTTCATCACCACGCCGGGTGTCTGTTCGCCGTCGCGCAGCGTAGCATCGTGGATGCTGACGCGCTCCGGAAGATCGAATTTGGCCCGCACCTCGGGCGCAAAGTTATAAGGACTCACCCACCATTGGTTCTCGCGATAATATTTGCCGGTTATCTCCATAAGTGCCTCCCCATCATCTTAGAACAGGAAGGCAGCGCGAGAACCAGCCATGCCGCCCGCACGGTTTAAAGGAGTAGTCAAGGTTCGGGGCGGAGAACTGGCGATATAATTTTGGCTTGCATGAAAGTGCCCTGGAAATTAGCAGCGTTTTGGGTATGGAGCGGGACGTGCATGGCATCGGCTAGCCCGCCTCTGACCGTTTATGTCACCTATCTGGGAGGCTCGTTTGAAGACACTGTCAGTGGAATGGCGGTGGATTCTTCGGGCTCGCAATACCTCACCGGGAGCACCAACTCGCCTGATTTCCCGCTGACCTCGACCGCATTCGGTGTGCCTTCGGAGACAAACAGTTGCGCTTTTGTTACCAAGTTTAATCCGACCGGAACCGCAATCGAGTTCTCCACCTGTGTGCCTGATTCGGGTGCCTTCGCAATAGATGAGGGCGGTAATATGTACTTCGCGGGCGCCGCGGCCGTGAAACTCGATCCCACCGGGCAGCAGATCCTGTACAACACACCCATTACAGGGACGCCTGCAGCCGTGGCGGTCGACAGTATGGGAAACGTTTACCTCGCCGGTTCTGCCGGGCCTGGATTAGTAACTACACCAGGGGTATATCAGCCAGCGATCCACTCCGGACAGTGTTATGCCCTCAACATGCCGCAGCCCTGCCCGAACGCGTTTGTCATGAAACTCAATCCCTCCGGCGCAGTGATGTGGGCCACCTATCTGGGAGGCGCCGGACCGGATGGGGCGAATGCCATCGCGGTCGACAGCGCGGGCAACGTGTGGGTCGTGGGCGGAACCGTATCCCCGGATTTTCCCGTGACTCCCAACGCTTTCGATGCTTCCTTCGGCGGCGAGGTCGATCTCGGACCTGAACGTTACGGCGATGCTTTTGTCTCGGAGCTGGATCCAACCGGCAGCAAGCTGCTCTATTCGACCTACCTCGGTGGCAGCGCTGCCGACGCTGCGTTCGCTATCGCGGTGGACGGGACGGGGGCTGTCTATGTAGCGGGCGGGACCTCGTCGGGGAATTTCCCAACCACGGCTGGTGCTCTCCAAGCCACATACACCGGCGCTGCTCCGATAATGCCCACCCTTTCAGGGAACGCCTTCGTGACGAAGTTCGATGCATCGGGACAGGTCGTCTATTCGACATTGGTGGGCACAACCCCGTCGGAGGCGACGGCAATTGCCGTGGATGCGCAAGGACGCGCGGCGGTCAACGCACCGGCAGCTTCCTTAATAACTCAGGCTACCGCCTGCACGGGGCAACCTGCGATAACCGTACTCAACGCGGCGGGATCGGCGGTCGCGGCGTTTTCTCCCGTGACCGGCAATTTCCTGGCGATGGATAGCAAGGGAGGCCTTTATGCGGCGGGTACAACAACCACGCTGGCGTTTCTCTCGACCCCGCACGCGTTCCAAACCCGCTACGGCGGGGGCAATTCGGATGGCTCCGCGGGAAAAGTAGATTTATCTCAGCCCGCTGGACAACAGTTACGGTCCGTAGTCAATGCCGCGAGTTTCGAAGGCGGCAATGGGGTCGGAGCCGTGGCTCCAGGCGAAATCGTTACGCTTTTCGGAAATGGCTTCGGATCGCAGCCGTCGGTGAATTTCGACGTATCCCCCGCTCCCATCCTGTCTGCATCCGACTGCCAGATCAATGCGGTTGTTCCTTTTTCCGTCAACCCGGGGACGCCCCTGTTCACCGGGCCCTTCTCCACATCCTCCACTTTTGTCAGTGTGCTCTCCGGGGGCGAGGCCATTGGGCCGATGGAATTGCCCGTTGATGCCGCGGCGCCCGGGATCTTTACGGTGACCGGAACGGGGACCGGGCAGGCGGCCGTAATTAACCAGGATGGAACTCTCAACTCTGCTTCGAATCCGGCGCCGCGTGGTTCCATCATTGCCGTCTACATGACGGGGACCGGCGCGCTGAGTCCGCAAATCCCCGATGGATCGTTAGGGCCTTCCACGCCGCCCTTTCCCGCGCCCGTGCTAAACATCAGCGCGCAGATCGGCCAGTCCGCCGCACAAGTCGTGTTCGCGGGCCAGGCGCCCGCTCTTATCGCAGGCCTCACACAGGTGAATGTGCAGGTCCCACCCGATGCGCCAACGGGCCCATCCATTCCCATCACAATTGGAGCGGGAGGCTATTTGAGCAGCACGTTTTCGCTGG
>JASIAM010000261.1 GCA_030041985.1 Bryobacteraceae bacterium
ATTCAGTCCCGGAACACTCGGAGCCACGGGGGCCTGCGCCTCGAGAACCCCATGCAGAAGCAGGAAGACGATACACCAACGCACGATCGGAAAGCAGGTCCCCATATGGTGGCGGCGGTGCTTCTTTCAAGAATACACGGTCTCAGCATGGGGCAGGGATGTGTGGCTGGCAGAGACGAAAAGGGCCTTGCCCGTGAGTTTGGACACGAGCAAAGCCCAACGAATCCGAGCCGCGACCGTAAGGGAGCGGTTTTCCCCGAGGCCGTAGCCTAGAACACCACCTTGCCTTTGATTTCCAGGAAGCGGGGCGCCGCGGCGCCGGGGCTGAAGAACGAGCCCAGAATGCTGGTGGGCGAACCGACCTCCAGGATGCTGGAGCCGAAATTCGGGGCCGCGAGGTTGTCGACGGGCTGATCGAAATTCGGGTGGTTTATGAGGTTGTACACCTGCAAGCCGAAAGTGAAGGTGACCTTCTCGGTGATTTTCACGTCTTTCGTGAGCGCCGTATCGATGTCGAAGAAATGCGGGCCATAGACCGAGTTCCGTCCCAGGGTTCCGAAGCCGGTGAGCGCGCCGGCCGGCGCAAACATGGATGGAGTGAGGCACGGCGCATTGACCGCGTTGTTGCACGTGCTAGGGATTTTCGTCACTGGACTGGCGAAAATGGGACTGTTCGACAAATTGTCGGGATCGAGTGCGCCCTCATCCAGGCCATCGATAACGGTGAAGGGCAAGCCGCTGCGCCAGAACCAATTGCCGGAAAGCGTCCAGCCGCCAACCAGCCGACTGGGTCCCCATTTCAGCCCGGCACGCCGGAATACATCGCTGAATACCAAGTTGGCGCTGAGGTAATTCCGGACATCGTATTCCGAGTTTCCGTAATTAGCATTTAGGTTATAGGGGTTCTGCGGTTCCGTGAGACTTTCATTGGTGGCCAGGGCAGAGAACGGCAAATTGTTGACCCCGCCGTTGGAGATGTCGTCCAGCGCGTGGCTCCAGGTATAGTTGAACGTGAAGCTCAGTCCCGCCGAAAGGCGCTTTTGCAGGGTGAGAATCAGCCCGTTGTAATTGGAGTTGGCGACCGAGAGATACTGGTTCACCGTGCCCAATGCGGGGTTGGGCGCCGCTGCCGGCAGGCCCGCAAAACCGTTGGGACAGGTAGAGGGTGGGCAATAGCCGTTTAGACCGGAATCGTCGATGGGAATGTTGCTGCCGTGCATTCCCGCATAGTTGGCAGTGAAGACCATATTGCCCGGGAGAACCCGTTGAACTTCGATGTTCCACTTGTAGTAAGTCGGGTTCTTGAACGTGTTGGGGAACGTGGTGAAGCTCGGAGCCGTGAAAAGACCTCCCGTCGCTGAGGAGAGGGAGTTAAAGCTCGCGCCCGCGGGGAACCCGGAGACCAGGGCTTGGTTGGCCTCCGCCGCCGCGGTAAATGGGCTGCCGGCGACGCCGGGCGCTAACACCGGCGCCGGGACGAAGAAGGGGTTGGTCGTGGGGGTGTTGAACGCCGAACTTTCCGCCAAGCCGCCCGGTAATACATCGCCAAAGATGCCCGCGCCGGCCCGGATCACCGTCTTTTCGGAATTGGTGGGCCTCCAGGCAACGCCGACCCGCGGCTCCCACTTAATGATTTGCGTATTGGCGTATGCATACTTCTGGTTGAACGTGACTAACTGGTCGTAAGGAGTGTTGGCGGCATTCGGATTGGGCGCTGCGGTGAAAGTGCCTTTCAGATAAGCGAAACAACTGTTGTCGCAGGTCGGATTGGGATAGTGTTCCAGGCGCAAGTTCAGCGAAACCGTCAGGCGGCTGTTGACCTTCCAATCATCCGCGAGATAGCCGCCAAAAGTGTTCATTCGTATACCCTCCTCCAGCGAGGAAGGAAAGGTCTGCCACAGGATGGAGCTGGGTCCTCCGCCGTTAAAGAAATCGCCCAAGTTGGTTTCGATCTCGCCGTGAGTGGGGCCGTCAATGGACGCGAAGTCCAGATCGGTGACAGTCCAGTGGAGCCAGCTAAAGCCCATGCGGAGGGTATGGTTGCCGTGGACGTGCGAGAAATCGTCGAGGATCTGGTATTGGAATATGCGCCGGCCGTTGGGATAGAGGTAATACTGCGGCCCTCCATAGGCGCCAGCGGACGCGAGCGAACCATCGGTGAAAAACATCCAGGTGGGAAGCGCCGCCAATTCCGCACTTCCGTCTGTAGGCGCGAAAATTGCCGAGTAGTAAAGGGCGGAGCCCTTGAACTCGTTTACCGTGCTGGCTCCGAAGATGTGGGTCTCCGAGATCTGGCCGTCCATCGAGGGTTGATGGCTGTCCGAATTGAACTGCGGCCCGAAGGGGCTGGTGTAGGTCGGCTGGTAGCCGTTGTCGCGCAGCACCCGGATATAGGCTCGATCCTTGTCGCTGAAGGTATGATCAACACGCGTGGACCACTGGTACTCCGTGAGGAGGCTCGGTGATACGGAACGGAAACCCACAGCGCAAGGCGCGTCGGCGGCAAGGCCAGCGAATGTGTCGCCCTCGCAGCTACCCGGTTGTGGTGTAGCAGAGGCCGCTCCGGGGGCGTTGTTATAGATCGCAAATAGCTGCTTGTAAAAAGGAATCTCGGCAGCATCGCCGACGGCCACCAGGTTATTCAAGGTCGCCGTCTGGAATTGAGGGCTGGGAATGAGTTGGAGGGTCGGCGCAGTGGGCAGGAGGTCGTGGGTTCCCTCGTAATCGAAATCGAAGAAGGTGTGGTTCTTCCAGATCGGACCGTTCAGGTCGGTTTGCCACTGATTGAAATTGTTGAACGGCGTGGGAATCCCGGCCTGGTTGCCGAAAAAGCTGTTGGAGTTCAGGGCGGCACCGTTCCAATTATAAACGGCATCGCCATGGAAGGAATTGGTGCCGGATTTGGTGATGTAGGCAACCTGTGAGCCTGCGTACTGCCCATATTGCGCAGAGTAGGCGTTATTGATGACCTGAGCCTCCACGATGTCATTCGAGCCGAGAAGTAAGTTGGAAGCGCCGCTATTATTGATGCTGAAGAAAGGATCGTCGTAGTTCACACCATTGATAGTGTACAGGTTGGAAGTGGCGGGCATCCCCTGCGCCACAAGGTTGCCGTATCCCATCTGGGTATTCATGACCACGCCTGGGGCGGTCTGGGCCCAGTAAGTGATATCACCGCCGGGGGTGGGCAGGTTGGCCACCATTTGGGCGTTATAGCTCGTGCTGACATCCGCGTTTTCGGTCTGCACAGCTTCCGTCGCTTCCGAAACTTCGACGGTTTGAGTCGCGGAGGCGACCTGTAACCTCATATCCGCGGTGGCAGGTTGTCCGGCGGTAACTACAATGCCGGCCCGCTGTTGCTGCTGGAAACCGGATGCATTCACCGTTACGCTGTAAGCCCCTGGAACAACGAAAGCAAAGCGGTAACCGCCCGACTGACTCGTGGTAGTGTTCTCAGAAACGTTAGTATTGGTATTAGTCAGCTTTACCATCGCATTGGGCACGCCGGCGCCACTCGGATCGGTGATCGTCCCCGTTACATCACCCGAAGTAATCGACTGCGCCCCAATATTTGTACTAAGTAGTACAGACAGACTAGCGACCCCGGTAAGTGTGAGTAGATTTCGTAGCATTGGCCATCCTTCCTTTCGACTGAGACCGCAATGGCTTTCAGCCAAGGCTCTCTTGCAACGTTGCAAGAGAGACTAACCAACCACGTGAACTTGCCAAGCTCATCGCGAATTACCCAACCGTAGCACTTCATTCACCACAACACAAGGGGTTGTAAACTCTGAAATGAGTAGCATTTGCCCTCCCGAAATCTGAATTCCAAGCGGCGGATATTCTAAAAGTAGGAACTCTCACCAGCAAGAGTTGGTGCTCTCTATGCGAGTGACCGCTTCACTTCACTTATCGGCTGAAATCAGGCGGAACAGGAGGGCTGGTTCGTTCCAGTGCCGCTGCGATCCGCAGTACCAGCGCGTCCTGGAAAGGCGGGCCAGTGACTTGTAGACCGATAGGCAGCCCGCCACCTGTCAAGTCCCAAGGAAGAGAAATGGCGGGCGTTCCCAAAACATTGAAGGGCCGCGAAAGGCGCGTCACCAGCGGGCGCGCCGGCTCTTCGGTTTTGCCCACGCGGATCGTGGTTTGACCGAGGCGTGGGGCAGCGATCGGAGTGGACGGCGTGATGAGGCAATCCACTTCCGCCCACACTCTCGCGAAATCGGCCTGCAACTGACCCCGCAGCCGCTGGGCGTTGATGTAATCAGTCGCCGGTATCAGACGCCCCTGGTCGAGCAGCGCCAGCACATCACTCCCGAATCGGCCGCGCCGCTCCAGGTATTTTTCAAACAAGGCGGCGGCCTCAGCGAGCAGTAGTACTTGTCCCAAGGTGTTTACCTCATCTATGTCAGGGGAATTCACCGGCTTGACTTCCGCCCCCAGAGTGACCGCGCGAGTGACTGCCCGACGAAACACATTTTCGACTTCAGTGTCGATATATCGTCTCAGCCACCCTTCGGGGATCCCGATGCGAACACCGCCAAGTGAGCCACCCTCCACAGGCACATAGTTCGC
The DNA here is from genome assembly GCA_030041985.1 of Bryobacteraceae bacterium. Taxonomy (GTDB): domain Bacteria; phylum Acidobacteriota; class Terriglobia; order Bryobacterales; family Bryobacteraceae; genus PSRJ01. Next base: position 4,576 of record JASIAM010000261.1, read on the forward strand.
TGCGGCATGGCGCACCGAAGCCGGGTCGCGTGAATCGAATCCGGCCATGATGTTGAGCATCGCGGCCACATCGGAAACGCTCCTGGCCAGCGGCCCCACGTGGTCCAAACTGAAACCCAGCGCCTGCGTGCCGAAACGGCTGACTAAGCCAAAGGTCGGTTTAAATCCCACCGTCCCGCAAAAAGATGCTGGAATGCGCACCGAGCCCCCGGTATCCGTCCCCAGAGCAGCAAAGACCAGCCCCGCAGCTACTGCGGCCGCCGATCCACCACTCGACCCACCGGCGCTGTGCTCGTGGTTCCATGGGTTGCGAACCGGCCCGAAGTGAGGATTCTCAGATGTCACTCCATAAGCCAGCTCGTGCATATTGAGCTTGCCTACGATCACCGCTCCCGCAGCTTCGAGTCTCTCCACTACCGCCGCGTTTCTCACTGCCGGCTCGTCTTTATAGATGAGGCCGCCGCCGGTGGTGCGCACGCCGCGCATATCGAAAACATCCTTTATGCCAATCGGAATGCCATGCAGAGGCCCGCGATCTGTTCCCGCGGCCAGTTCCCGGTCGGCTTGCGCGGCTCGCTCGAGGGCGTACTCCGGAAGCACTGCAAGGAAGGCATTGAGCCTCGGATTCAGCCGCTCAATCCGATCGAGAGCCGACCGCGTCAGCTCAACCGCAGACGCGCGCTGGCGCCGCAGTGCGCCCGCGGCCTCGCTCAGTGTCACTCGTCCCGCTCCGCATCCGCGCGAAATACGGTAGCCGGCTGCAGGTCACTAGCCACCGCCTCTGCGAGCGGCCGAAATTTTTCCTCCAGCGAAATCAGCGGTCCGGCGATGCGGTCCAGTTCGGCCTCCGCAATCTCCAGCCCACGCGCTTGCGCGAGCGCTTTCCAATCCATGTGGGGCATCTCTTTACGATACCGGATCGGCCCCGGTGCTCTGCGAGGCCGCGCCATGGGCACTTCCGTATGCCCCTGCGAGAATCACCAGAGAGGCCGCGAAGCTCCACAACAGAATCAACGCCGAATGCTGAAACACGCCGTACTCCCGCGCGAGGTTTTCGCGAAAAAGAGGAAACAGCAGCAGGTCGGCATATTTCAGTGCTTCCAAGGTAAGCCCCACCACTATGGCCGCGGGCGCCACCCGCGCCGGCCGGATCTTGCAGTTGGGCAGCAGCCAATACAGGAAAAACAATGCGAGGATCGATAGCGGCACTGCGGCCAGCTTAAACAGTAACAATCTCACGAAAGCTGGCGTCGCTCCGCGCGTAACCGGCCACGCGCTGAGCCAACCCGGGTCCATCGCGGTAAACATAAGCGACAGCAGCGCCAGCCCGCCGCACAGGAAAATCATGCCCAGCGCCACGGCCTGATTCAGCAGATACGAGCGGTTGCGCGCCACTCCCCATGCCCGATTGAAGGCCACTTCCAAGGGCACGAACACGCCATTAGCGGTGCACAGCAAGAGCAGCATGGATACCACTTCCACCGATCCAGGCCGGGGCAGGTTGCGGCGGATAAAGGCTCCCAGATCGCCGGGCAGCGAATCATCGAGCGCCAGGTAAATGGCCGCCTCGGCCGCGCGCCAGTGGAGGACATTGTGACAAAACGACAGCATCACCAGCACGAATGGGTAAAAGGACAGGAGCGCGCTGGCGGCAAATGCCAAACCATAAACATGCGCCTCTGTTTGGGTGAGATAGCGCAGCGCGGAGCCCAGGCGAGGCCACCGCGAGCGCCGGGCGGGCACGTCATTCGCGGGAGGAATCGCGCTGGATAGAATCGAAAGGTTCAAACTTACAGATTAGCCCCTAGCCTGGCGTGCGTTGTTTATCCAATGCCTGTAACCCCGCTGGGGCATTGCTTCGCCCTCTCCTAGTTCAATTCAAAATAATGGAGAAAAGATGAAATTCTGCAAGCTGAGTTGCGCAGTGTGTCTGGCATCGGCACTCTACGCTCAAAGCGCGCCCAGCCAGGCTGCCGCTTTGAAACAGGCCTACATCGGCATCAAAAATAACATTACGCAGGCCGCCGAAAAAATGGGTGATGCCGACTACGGTTTTCAGCCCACCGCGCCCGAGCGCAATTTTGGCGGATGGGTGGGGCACGTCGCCGATGCGCAGATGAATACCTGCTCCCGCCTGTCCGGTTCGCCGCAACGGCTGAATGCCGGATCCAAAACCACCAAAACCGATCTGGTCGCGGCGCTCAAGCAGTCCTTCGATGCATGTGACGCAGTATATGAAGGAACGACGGACGCGAATGCCAATGATCCGGTGCAATCCTTCGGCGGTGCCACGACCCGTCTGGCCGCGCTCTGGGGCAACATTGCGCACGATCAGGAATGCTACGGCACCATGGCGGTTTATCTCCGGCTGAAGGGCATTGTGCCGCCTTCCACCGAAAATATGGAGCGCGGACGGGGACGCGGCAGGGGAAAGAAGGAATAGCGGAAAAAATAAAGAATAAATTCGTGGCTCGGAACGTGGGATCGGGGTTTCCGCCCTGCCACCCTTCCGGGCGGCGCTCCGCGAAGCGGTCAGCTTCTCCTGAGCCTTCTACGCACACACCACATCCGGCAGCCTCTTAGTAGCCGCTAATCTCCTGCCCGGAGCTCGCGCAACAGAGTGGCGACTACCCCTCCTTATACATGTATTTGATACTGGGTTTGTACAGCAGCAGATTTGGTTCGCCGTTGCGGTTTACCTTGAGGCAGCACTTGTCATACCACTCGATGGTTCCATGAAGGGTCTCTCCGTCACGCAGGACAAATACCATCGGCGTTTTGGATTGCATTTGCTTCACGTAGTAAAAATTCTCGGCATTGGTCTGGTCGGGCGGAACAGGCTTCTTTTGTTGCTGGCGGCGTGGCGGATTAATCTGTTCTTTTATTTCGTTCAGAGACGGACGAATGAGTTTACGGTTCACTGCTTCCACGGATTACCATCCTTGTGAAGAAAACTTATGATAGGCCGTCGCTAGAAAGCGGCACGGTTTCCCAGTTGGATCAATTTGTCCGACTTGCCTAATGGATACCACACTTAACCGATTGCCGCAACGTCCGCAGGGCCGCGTTTAATGCCCTAACCAATGCCGCAAACGCTCGCGGATTCGCGCCGTCAAAGATGCCGAAGCCGTCTGATTGAGACTGATTTCGTGGCCGGAAACTCCGTGTTGGGCCACTGTTAGTCCCTCCGGACTCGCCTCGCACGGCCGGTCGCCCGCATACTTCACGATATTGGTAAGGAATGCGTACTCCCGCCGGGTTCTCTGCCCCTGGCTATCCTCCACACACACCGAAAATCCCGGATATTTTGCGGTGCTGGCGCCCTTGGAACTCGTCAGTTCCACCTGCTCCAACAAGACCGGCGCATACCCGTGCAGATTCCGCTGGATATAGGCTGTCTCGTAACGATGGCGCCGCTGATTCCAGATAAACACCCGGAAGCTTTCGAAATCGTATGGATGAATACCGTCGGTAATGGTGGTCCAGAGCCAGTCGTGCTTGACTTGATCGCTATCCTGCACTTCGCCGAGCGAAAAATACGAAACGATCCGGTGCCCTTCGGCATATTGCGCCACTTCATCCGGAATGGCCATGACAAGGCGGCTCGTCAACGCCCAACCGGATTCGCCGTCTTTGGTCCGCACCAGGCTCCAGTTGTCCATGGAAACCGGTTTTGCTTCCTTAGGCTCTGCGCCGTCATCCGCAGCTTCGTCTTCGAGGTCAGTCTTGGAAAGTTCCGCCACATTCGTTGGTGGTCCCGGCGGCGGGGGCAGAGGAGCCAGCGGTGGATATCTTGGTGTTTTAACGGCTTTCTTTTGGGCTTTGGGCTTCTTCGGCGTGGGCGGAAGAACAGATTTGGGCGGCAAGTCAATTCGCGGCGTAGTCACGTGCTCCAGCACGTCCACTTTCTCGTTTTCTTTAATCTGAAGGAAGCTGGGCGATTGGCGGTACGGCTCGGTATGCACGTTCAATTGCCCGAAAGTGGTGGCCTGCCCCTGCTGCGGCATGCGGGCGGCTTTGGCGGCCAATCCCTGCAGCTTGTCCATGTCTTCCTTGGCCATCAACTGCCGTTCATCGGTCCAGCCTTCTATACCTGAAGCGACGCGCACTCGAAAAAACCTGCGCCGCTTCTGCAGCAGTTCCAGCCGTTCCCCGTGCTTGACGGCCGCCACCACCGGCGACTCCAGAGGGATATCGCGCCGGATCTTCAAAACTGCGGGTCCGGCGTACGCTTCGCCAATCGCGCCCACGCGCTGCCGGCGAGCTTCGCATGACAAAAGCCCGCACGATAGAAGCCCCCAACCGAGGATGGCCAAACTAACGAGCCTGAGACGCACTCTTGCCTTCCAGTGTAGCAGCGGGCTATCTGAGCGCTCACTCCGCCCGGAGCGCCACCACCGGGTCGATGCGCGAGGCCCGCAGGGCGGGAATCAGCCCGGCCACCAGGGCTACCAAAGCCAGTAGCGCAGAGACGGCTGCCAGCGTCAGCGGATCACTCGGCTGTACTTGGAACAGCAGGGAAGAGAGTATGCGTGTACAGACCAACGCCCCGGCTACTCCCACCCCGAGTCCCCAGGCCGTGAGCACCATCGCCCGCCCCAGCACCAGGCGCAACACGTCGCCCCGATCGGCCCCCAACGCCATGCGAACTCCTAAATCATGCGTCGCTTGCGCCACCAGGAAAGAGATCAGGGCATAGATCCCCAGGGCTGCGATGAGCAGCGCGACGGCGGCGAAACCACTGATCAACCAGGTACGCAAGCGCGTTTGCATAAGCGAGTCGTCCACCACCTGGTCCATTGTCTCTACAGCCGTCACGGGAACTTCCGGGTCCACTTCGGCCAGCGCGGCCCGCGCGGCTTGCGCTACAGAAACAGGCTCGCCCTGGGTTCTCACCAGCAGTGCCACCCCCGGCCAGGGGCTTTGGGCCATCGGCACGTAGATCTCCGGCCATGCGCGTTTCTCGTCCAGCCCAAGGTATTTCACGCCGGCGACTACTCCCACAACTTCCCAGGGAACTTCGGGGCCGGCTTCCTTGCTGCCGGCAATCACCGACTGCATAAGCAACTGTTTGCCCACCGGATCCTCGCCCTTCAGATAGCGCCTGACAAAGGTCTCATTTACGATCGCTACCCGGGGAGACCCCTCTGCATCGCGGTCCGTGAAGGTGCGTCCTTCGTGGAGCGCAATTCCCATCATCCGGAAGAAGTCCGCAGTCACGATTTCAAACGGCGCAAAGGTCTCCTTGGCCGTTTTGGGTTGGTTCGCAATATGAAACGGCATGCTGAGTTGCGCCCGCTGCAACGGAATCCCGAGGGAGAGACTGGCCGCTGCAACTCCAGGCAGGCTTGCGGTTTTCTCCAGCACGCGCTGATAGTAGATCCGCAGCGGGCCTGGGCCGAAACGATTTTCGTCCATCGCCAGCCGCATCGTCAAAATATGATCGCGGCGGAATCCCGGGTTGATGCTTTCCATGGCCGCAAAGCTGCGCAGCATCAGGCCGGCGCTCGCCAGCAGCACGGTAGACAATGCCACTTCCAGAACCACCAGTGCGCCGCGAAACCGCGCCTGGCGGAACGAACCGCTTCCTCCGCGGCCGCCCATTTTGAGCGTCGCTTGCAGATCGAGCCGTGCCGCGCGCCACGCGGGGAAAACCCCGAACAGCAGTCCGGTTACAAGGGAAAGAGCCAGCGTGAAACCCAGCACGCGCCAGTCCACTCCGATTTCGGCCAAACCCTCCCGCGCAAAGTCGGGCACGAGGTTCAGCACGAGCTTCAGCAAGCACATCGCCAGGGCGATCCCCAGCGCACCGCCCATGGACGCCAGCAGAACGCTCTCGACCAGAAGCTGCCCCACCAACCGGCCCCGGCCCGCCCCTAGCGATGCCCGCACCGCCAGTTCTCTTTGCCGTGCAGCCGCTTTGGCAAGCAGCAGGTTGGCCACATTCACACACGCTACTAGCAGCACCAAGGCCACCGCGCCAAACAGGATCCACAAGGCGTGAATCTGGATATCCTCCACCGCCGCATCGCGCGCCCGCTCCAGCCGCACACCGGACCCCTGATTCGTCTTCGGATTAGCCCTTTGCAGATTCCCGGCAACGCGGTTCATCTCTGCCTGCGCCTGCGCCAGGGAAACTCCTGGCTTTAGCCGCCCGACTACCAATAGATACTCGAAACTGCGCGTTGCGTTGGCCGGATCGAGCCCCAGCGGCGTGAGCAGGTCCGGCGCATAAAAGAAGCGAAACTCGCGCGGCATGATCCCGATCACTGTGTGGGGCTCGCGGTCCACCTCGATTGTGCGGCCCAGAACTTTGGGATCGCCGGCGAATCTTCTCTGCCAGAATCCGTAGCTCAGAATTGCCACCCGCGGAGCTCCCGGCAGGTCATCCTCAGGCCGGAAACTGCGCCCCAGAGCCGGTGCGCGCCCTAGCATCGAAAACGCATTCCAGGTTGCGCTTGCCCCCGTGACGCGCTCCGCACGTCCCAGCCCCGAAAGGGTGAAACCTCCCGGCGAGAATGCCGCCAGATCCGAAAACGCCCGGTTCTGCACGCGCCAGTCCAGAAAATTTCCCGGCGAAGCCCACACCCGCTGCGGGCTGCCCCCAATGGTTTGCCATAGCACTACGAGCTGTTGCGGCGCTTTATACGGGAGCGGCCGTAGCAAGACCGAATCGACCACGCTGAACATGGCCGTATTCGCGCCGATCCCCAGCGCCAATGTGATGACTGTGGCGGCTGTGAACCCCGGATTCTGCCGCAACCGCCGCAAGCCATAGCGCACGTCACGAAGCCATTGACCAAACATCCCCGTAAACATCATCGGCAGAAAAGCAATGGTACTACACGGCCTAGAACCGAAAAAGGCCAGTTTTGTAGCGCCGGCGGTCTCCGCCGCGGCGCCGGGGGCCAAACTGAAAATCGGTTTCGATTATCTTCCCCTGCGCGCTCACCAGCGCCATGACATGGATACCAGGTTCGGATGGAGAACCAAATCGCATATCGAAGACCTCGACGCGCTTGCTGTTTTCAGGGTCATTGCCTGCGGTGATTCTCCACAGCGGAAACTGGGAGAACTCGAGAAAGGTTTCGAAGGCCTTCGTGTGGCGGGCAGTGTCCAGGACTCGCTCGGGCGTTGAGTCATTCAAGACCGGTTTGTAGAATATTTGTCCGCGGCTGGGGTCGAAAGGACTGGTCAGGTCAACCGCCTCCACCATATCAGATTCGGCGGTTTCGACCAGACCACGCCAAACCAGAGGATTTTGGGAGGGCATGGCGGCCACGCGCACGGGAGCGAGGCCGCTATAGATTCGCGTATCCAGGACCGCCACGGCGCGGGCATGAAGAGCCGCCCGGCCACCGTTATAGAGAAGTAGGAACAGAAGGACGGCCCACGCGAAACCACGGCCGTGCCGCCTTGGCCCGGGCTTGCCGGAGGTGATTTCCGAAACCACCAACCGCGCCAGGAGCGGGCCGGTGAGCGCGATAACCAACGCGCTCCAGATCCAAACATCGACCACAGGGGTCAAATCCAGCCGCAGCCAGGATGCGGAGAAAGGTAAAAAGAGGCGGATGCCATAGGCGTTGGTGAAATCGAGCAGCAGGTGAGAGGCAACGCCTGCCATCGCCACCCAAAGGGCGCCGGCCCAACGAACCGGCGTGCGGGCCGCCAGCCGCACCAGGAGAATCACCGCAACCGACAATACCGGCATAGCGATCAGGGAATGAGTCAGATGCCGGTGAAAATGCAGATAATTCAACGGGCCGCCCACGGCCGTAACGATATCGATATCAGGGACATTGGCCGCCAACAGCAGGATTGGTGTGGCATGGGGCGTCAGGCGGTTCAACCCGGCGCGCGAGAGCAGAAGACCCGTGGCGGTGTGGGTCAGGGGATCCACTGGAAAGCTTCATTGTAGGGCATATTGGCCATCAGCCCCCTGGCCGGAAATGGGGCTGATGGCCGTGAGTTTCCTGATTACCAGACGGCGCTATTAGGCGGCTTCCGCCAACGGAAGTTGCAAATAGGGGATTAAGGGCGCGCGGATCGCAGGCGGTGGGGGAAGCGGGTGCGGTCGCTCGTTACGGATAGTGCCTCCGAAATATTGGTCCAAGGGGTAGAGCGAGTATGGCTCCAGACTGGCGAAGATCCGGCCCAGCTTCTGCTCGATCCGATACACCGCGTGAAAGAAGTTCCCCCGGTCCATCTGCAGCCGCCGGCAGCACAGCTTCCAGTCCGCTCCCAATAGAAAGTGGAAGCGGAATATGCGGTAATCCGCCTCATCCAGCTCCCGCCGGCTGACCAGACAAAAGTCCGCAATATATTCCTCTTTTTTGCGGGAAAAGGTGCGTCTACCCTCCTTACCCGGACAGAATTCCAGCGATACCGTTCCGGTTTGCGCACCGTTGGCAACGCAATCCCGAAAGCGGTTATAGCAGGCCCGGAAAATTGCCCGATACACACAATGGCAGGGCACTTCCCTCTTTTTGTGTACAACACGCAAGCCGTATCCGTGGCAGGTACAGCAGGAGACTTTGGCAAGCCCAAGCACGTTCGATCGGTTCCACTGCATTAGAGAATGTCCTCCTGAGCGAGGCTGTTTGGCATTTTCAACTGCGGCCCCTCGCTCAAAAACTTGTCTCCATGCTATCCTCGACCGGAAATTTGTCAAGTTATTCTAACTGTAAAAATTAGAATACATAATGCGTTATGGTACGTACTAATACCTGCCAAGTTACTGAAATATAGTATATTAGTTTTTAAATATAATTCTCGAATATTTTTGAGAATTTCTTTGTGACCCAACATAAGGACGGGAAGTTCCAGTACTCCCCTATTTCCGAGGGAAATATGCACGCAACAACAGCGACGAATTTCGGCATGCTTCAGTCTCTTTTGGTTCGCCATCTGCGGCAACGGATTCACGGTGGGGAAATCACCGAACGCAGCCTGGCGCGGCTTACGGGCATCTCTCAGCCCCATTTACATAACGTGCTGAAAGGAAAGAGATTGTTATCTATCGAGATGGCCGATCGCATTCTTTCTCATTTGCATCTCGACATCCGGAGCCTGCTCGAACTGGAAGAGGATACGGAGGCCTAGGCGATCCGGAGCCATTGGCGCGGAGCTCCGTTATGCTGATGGGGTATCGCTTATGCAGGGACTGGAGAATCGTCTGAAACGGTTGGCGGAGAATATCGATGCCCTGGCAGAGAAGGACGAAGTGGAACTGGAGCGTTCGCGGGAAATCTTCCGCCTGCGCCGCATCGCGGCAATTGAAATACATTCGATTTGCGCAGAATTTGTAGCGTCCCTGAACCGGCTCTTATCGCGCGCGGAGGTGATGCTCGATCCGCCCGTGTTCGGGGAAGAAGGTTTCCAGGAGATTGGCAAGAACCTCATTCAAATCAATGTGCGCGGGCGGATCTTGCAGATTGAGTTCAGCGCTACGGCGGAACTGGTTTCGACCGAAGACTTTCGCATTCCTTACACACTCGAAGGCGCGGTGCGTGCATTCAATCAGCAATTATTGGAAAAGGATATTGTCGAAGAACAGCTAATTTATTACACGCTGGAGAAAGAAAAGAAATGGTGGCGGTTCTTCGACGCGCGCACCCACCGCTCGGGTCCATTCAGCCAGGAATACCTGGTGACACTCATGGAAGAGATCATTTGAGAGGGGCGCGTCAGCCGGGCCGCGCTTGCTCCTGCGTGGACGTGCATGGTAAACGATGGCGATTGTCAGCGTAGGAAGGCTCGACGCGTCCGGTGCGGTACGCTGAAGAATTATCCGGAGCGTCATGAAACTGCGCGAAATTGCCACGGCCTTGGGATGCCGACTGGAGGGCGACGGGGAACTGGAGATCCGCGGCGTGGCGGGCTTGGAGCAGGCAGAAGCCGGCGATCTCACGTTCCTGGCCAACCCGAAGTACGGCTTGAAAGTGAAACACAGCCGGGCAAGCGCGATCGTGGCCGCCAAACCGGTGCCAGGGTTCGCCTGCCTGGTGTCGGACAACCCTTATCTCGATTTTGCCCGTGCTCTGGCGCTGTTCTATGCGCCGCCGCGCCCCTCCCCCGGCGTGCACCCACTGGCATGGGTGGCCGCCAGTGCGGTAATTGGTGAAAATTGCTCGATTGGCCCGTTTGCGGCAGTGGGCGAACGGGTACGCCTGGGGCGCAACGCGGTGCTGCACCCGCATGTAGTGATTTATGAGGGTGCCCAAATCGGGGATGATTTCCTGGCGCACTCTCACGCGGCGGTGCGGGAATTTTGCCGGATTGGAAACCGGGTAATTCTGCAGAACGGAGTGGTGGTCGGAGGCGACGGATTCGGCTTTGCCAAACGGGCCGATGGCTCGCATTTCAAAATCGTCCAGTCGGGCATCAGCGTGATCGAAGACGACGTAGAGATCCAGAGCCTGAGCTCGGTGGACCGCGCAACCGTGGGAGAGACCCGCATCCGCCGCGGCGCCAAGGTCGATAGCCTGGTGCAGGTGGGCCACACGTGCGTGGTGGGCGAAGATAACATCCTGTGCGCGCAAACCGGTTTGGCGGGAACCACGGTGCTGGAGCGTAATGTTCTGCTGGCGGGGCAAGTCGGCTCGGCGGGGCATCTGACGGTGCACGAGGGTGCTACAGTGTACGCACAGAGCGGCATCGGGGGTGACGTGCCTCCGGGCGCCCGGATCTCGGGATCGCCTGCGTTTGCCGCTAACGAATGGCTTCGTTGCGTTACAGCCTTCCCCAAGCTGCCCGAGTTGATACAAACCGTGCGTGAGCTGAAGAAACGCGTGGAAGAATTGGAGAAAGATGCAGGACAACACCAAACCGGGCCCGTACCGGCGCCCGGTAGCTTACTTGAATGACAAGTTTTTGGTCAGTCCGGATGCGCGGGCGCTGCGGATTCTGGCGGAGTATCTGGAGCCACTGGCTCATTTCCGGCACGAAAAAATTCGGGATACGGTCGTGTTTTTCGGTTCGGCGCGGCTGACGGAAGGCGGGCCGCTGAGCCGCTACTATAGCGAGGCCCGTGAACTGGCGCGGGCCTTGACTGCGTGGGCCGAACAATTTACCAACAATACGCACCGTTTCGTGGTCTGCTCGGGGGGTGGTCCCGGCATTATGGAGGCCGCCAACCGCGGGGCCAGGGATGCCGGGGGGAAAACCATAGGGCTGAACATCGGCTTGCCCCTCGAGCAATTGCCAAACCCTTTCATTACCCCGGAGTTGAGCTTCGACTTCCACTATTTTTTTATGCGGAAGTTCTGGTTTGCCTATTTGGCCAAGGCGCTGGTAGTTTTTCCGGGCGGCTTCGGCACGATGGACGAGCTGATGGAATTGCTCACGCTCTCACAAACCCAGAAGCTCGCCAAAAAGCTAACGATTCTGCTGTATGGTTCCTCGTATTGGAAAGAAGTCATCAATTTTGACGCCCTGGTGCGCTATGAGATGATCTCGCCTGAAGATATGCAGCTTTTCCACTATGTCGATGACCCGGAAAGCGCGTTTGAGATTCTGCGTGCGGGACTGATGGCCCCCTTCGAGGGCGAGTCGCCCGAAACACCCTCCATCGCCAAATCGCGCAATCCGCAAGCGCCGGAAGGGCTGTGAAGATCGATGTTCCGGCTGCGCGTGACTCCCGGCATCCAACTCAAATTGCTTGAGACCTCGGAGGCGAAACCGCTTTATGCGCTGGTAGAGCGTAACCGGGCACGGCTGCGGGAATGGCTCCCCTGGGTGGATCAAACCCGGTCTTCGGAAGACGTACGCGCCTTTATCTTGCGGGTATTGGAACAGTACCACTCGAATCTGGGGCCTCAGGCAGGCGTGTGGGTGGACGGCGTATTGGGCGGAACGGTCGGCTGCCACCCCATTGATTGGCCGAACCGGAATTGCAGCCTCGGATATTGGCTCGATGGCGCGCACGAAGGCAAGGGAGTAATCACCCGCTGTTGCGCCGCTCTGGCGGACTATGCGTTCGATGAACTGAAGCTTCACCGTCTGGAAATCCGGTGTGGCACCGGCAACCTGAAAAGCTGCGCCATACCCCAGCGTTTGGGATTTACCAGGGAAGGCGTAGCGAAAGGGGCGGAGTGGGTAAACGACCGTTGGGTCGATCTGGTGGTCTGGGGCATGCTGGACGATGAGTGGCGCGCCCATAGAAACTCGGGCGCGCGGCACTAGAAATCGAAACGGGCGTAGAAGGTGATCAACCGGCTTCCGGCTGCCGAAGTGATGCGGCCAAACGAGGTGGAGTCGATATTCGTGTTGATTCCGAAGCCACCTGAATTCGGGTTGGAACTGTAGCCAAATTGCGGACTATTCAGAAGATTGATGGCATCCGCGCGCACGGTAATGCTCTTATGTTCCGTAAGCTGGAAGACCTTGCTGGCGGAGGCATTGAGGCCCAGCAGACCGGGACTCCGAAAACCGGGCAGGTTCACAGCGGTGTTGCCAATGGTTCCCGGCACGGGATTCACCAGCACCGGCTGCCCCTGCGAATTGACCACCTGCAGATTCGTGAATCGCCCCGGCAATGTCGGGTCGCCGCCAAAATTGGGTTGTGGAGCAGAAACAACCGATAAGCTTGGGAAGTATTGGACGAACCCATTTCCCTTGGTGACCTGCCCGGCGCTGCCCGACAGTGGCCCCACCAGATTTGCGGTCTGCGTCTCGCCGGTGTTGTACGTGAATGAGTAATCGGAAGAGCCGGTGGTGAAGGTGAGGGGCACGCCGGATTGCCACACGAAGAAACTGGAGACCAGCCACCCGCCCACGATCGAATCGACCCAGTGCGGAGCGTTGCCCAGCACTGCTCGCTTTTGCCCAATCGGCAACTCGTACGAGACGTTCCCTTGGAAAAGGTTCGGGCGATCGATATTCAAAATGCCCTTGCTCAAGGCAAGGTCCCTGGGGTCGCGGTACCCGTAAACACTACTTCCCCCGTAGCCACCGCCATAGCTCTGATCGCCAATATCTTTTGAGAAGGTGTAGGAAAATTGGCCCGTAACCCCATGGCTGAATCGCTTCGCGATGTGCGCCTGGAACGCGTTATACATCGAGTTTCCGTTATTGTTGACAAGCGTCACGCTACTGAACTGCGGATTCACCACAAAAAAGTTCTGAGGCAGGTTTGCGTGGGTGAGTAGTCCACCATTGGCGCCGGTGCCAGTGGGAGTGGTATTGAAGAAGTTGGCGAGGGCGCCTACTGATCCATTGGCGATGAAGGTATTGGTTACGGAGTACAGACGGAGCGCTTGGGAACCGGTCAAAGTACTGCCGTTGACGAGGCCGACGCCGGGGATCGTAATGCCGTCTAACAACTGGTCGAACAGGGGCGCTGTGCCTCCGGCGCGAGTGATATTGAAGGCATTCAGGAACCCGTTTTCGAAAATATTGGGGTCATTCAACGGCTGGTTAGTATACAACTCGGTGCCTTTGTTACCGATGCAGTTGACGTCCACAGTTAATGTCGAAGTGAGTTCCCGCTGGAGGGAAATGTTATAGCTCTGGACGTACGGTGTTCTCAAATTATCGGCGTAGCCGTAGATAGGAGTAGCCCTATTGGTAAAAGAGACTGGGGCGAACGGCTGTGTGCCGTTGGTGCTCAACGGCACCACTGACGAGTTGACGCCACCCAAACCGAGAAAGCTGGATGGAGTATAAGTGACATTCAACGACTGGCCCGGGGAACTGCCCGTATCTGTGTTGATGGTCAGGAAATCGTTGTTGCCGATGTAGTTGATTCCATAGCCTGCCCGAACAACAGTACTGCGCTTAAACCAGGGCATCTGATAGGCAATGCCAACCGACGGACCGAGGGCCTTCCAGTAGTTGTTGTAAACGCCGAGACCCGGGTTGGGGGAGTTGGGACCCACGAACTGCATAGTGGTCACAGCGCCGCTGCTGGCATTGGGATCCCACATGGCGTTAGCGAAGTTCGTGCCTGAGATACCGAACAATCCCAATTGGCCGCCAGTAGTTCGCCCCGCCAGCCCCTGAGTCATGTACGGAGCGCCGAAAAAGTCATAGCGCAGCCCGAGGTTCACCGTTAAATTGCGCGTAGCCTTCCAGGTATCTTTGACAAACCCGGACCAGGCATTGGCGACATTGGTCCGGTAGAAAAAGAAATCGTTCAGGTAGTTAATCCAGTTCGTCTGGGTCGGGCTGTTGACCCAAAAATTCTCCGTGATAGTCGCCACCGAGCCCGCGAGGTTGGCAAGCAGGGCTTGCGCTGTACTCAGATTGAGCGCTCCAATTCCGGCGAACGTGGAAGTGGTGATTGGGGGAGCGACGGTGCCGATTCCCAGCGTAACACTCGGCCGCGTAGTATCCGTGTTACCGCTATTAGATGATTGAGAACTGGTGCGGTCGATTTCGAAGCCGAACTGAAACTGATGGGAGCCATGGACCCAACTGAGTGTATCGCCAAACAGGTTGAAGGGGCTGATGGTGATACGGGGTGTGGAGACATTCATTCCGGCATAAAGCCCCAACGTGCCGGTCCCGGCCGCATTGGGGCTCAACGCGCCGAGAGACCCCGTTGCCGTGTAAAGGAATTGGTTGTTCACCTGAGGATAGGAAGCCCAGAGGGTTTAAGATTTTTTGTGTAAACGTTCTTCCGCAATACTGAAGGAGAACGTATGGACGAAATCAAGCCCGATCTGGTAGACGAACTGCTGAAGGGGTACGAGAAACCGGAAGACATCATTGGCGAAAATGGGCTGCTCAAGCGCCTGACCAAGGCGCTGCTGGAGCGAGCACTGAACGCCGAATTGACCCATC
>JASIAM010000262.1 GCA_030041985.1 Bryobacteraceae bacterium
AAAACCGCCGTCGGTGATCCGCCTCCGGCGCAGGGCCGCGGCGGACGCGGTCCAAACTTCGCCAGCTTTACCGAAGTGGTCTACAAAGAACTGACAGCCAACAAGGGCGCCTGAGGGGCCGGGGCTTCTGCTCGGCGTTCTGTCGCGCTCGTGCTAGTCGCCGTCAGGCCATGCACACCATGCACAGCCACGGCTTCGGTCTGACGGCCTCAAGGTGTATAGTACAAAGTTGAGTACCAGGTAAATTCCTATGCGCTATTTGGGCAGAAGTTGTGCCATTGCCGCGGTTGCAGCCGCCGTGACGGCGGGTGTTTTTTCGTTTGTGACGCCGCGTGCGCCCGCCGCTACTACCGGCACAGAGGCCATCAGCCGCATCGCCGGCAAACCCGATTTCAACGGAATTTGGGAAGCCAACAACACGGCGAACTGGGACCTCCTGACGCATGACGCCCGTCCTATGGTGGCGCAGCCCGGCCTCCTGCCCAATTCCGTGGTTCTGGCAGCACCTGTCTTACCGCTTGGCTCTATGGGCTGGGTTCCCGGGGGACTCGGTGTGGTCGAGGGCGAACAGATCCCTTATCTGTCATGGGCGGCCACCAGAAAGAAAGAAAACCTCGAACACTGGATTGATCGCGATCCGGAACTAAAATGCTTCCAGCCGGGTATCCCGCGCGCCCTATATATGCCGCACCCGTTTCAAATCATCCAGGATGACTCTAAGATCCAGATGATCTTCGAATTTGCCAATGCCCAGCGCACCATCCATCTCAATAAAATGGAGCCGTATCCCAACGTGCTGTGGATGGGTTATGCGGTTGGCCATTGGGAGGGCGATACGCTCGTGGTCGATGTTTCCGACTTTACCGATGGCATATGGTTTGACCGCTCCGGCGATTTTGCCAGCTCTGCCTTGCATGTCACCGAACGATACAACCTGGCCAGCAAGGACGTGATCCAGTATGAGGCTACTATCGAAGACCCACAGGTATTTTCGCGTCCCTGGAAGATCAGTATGCCCATCTACCGCCGGCTTGATCCCAACGTGCAGTTGACTGATTTCCGGTGCGTCGAGATGGTGGAAGAGACGATGTACGGGCACTTGCGCAAGCAGCAGCTCGTGAAGCATTGGGAAGGTGCCACGATGAATGTAGATATCACGCGCAAGATTCCGCCAGGCGAGGCGGTCTATCAGCGCTACATCTCGGGGGACCCGCCCACGTCGAAATGAAAGGAAATGGTGAGATGAAGAATCGGGAAAATAGTTTGATGCGAGCCCGGTGGGTAGCCGTTGCGGCAGGAGTGATCCTGCTCTCTTCCGCGTTGCCGCTACGGGCGCATCACGCGTTTGCAGCGGAATTCGATGAGAAGAAGCCGGTCCACTTTGCGGATGCTACCGTCACGAAAGTGGAATTGATCAATCCGCACAGTTGGATTCATGTCGATGTGAAAATGCCCGATGGCACAGTGGAGAACTGGGCGATTGAAGCCGGAAGTCCGAATATTCTGTTGCGCCGCGGGATCACCCGGGAAACGTTGAAGATCGGGCAGAAGATCGTCGTCGATGGCTACCAGGCGAAGGACGGTACTCACAGGGCCAATGGCCGCGATCTCACGTTACCCAGTGGCCAGAAGCTGTTCCTCGGTTCGTCGGGCAACACCGGTGCTCCCTACGAAGTGGAGCGGCCCGGCATTGACACACAGAAGTAAGTCGAGGTCTTTTCATGCGTGACCGAATTGTCCTGTCACTGGGCGTGCTGGCCGTGGTGGCCGCGGTTTCTATCACCGCTCAGACTCCGGCGCCGAAAGCCAAAGCTGCCAAAACCGGAACTACGAAGGCGGCGGCCACGGGGCCTCGCACGGCGTGGGGCGATCCGGATCTGCAGGGCACCTGGTTCGTACTCTACGATGAACCGCTCGAACGCTCGGCTGCCAATGCGAACAAGGAATTTCTGACCGACCAGGAAGTGGCCGAGGCGGACGCCAAAAAAGGCATCAATCCCGGGCGCAATGCCCGGGCGGCGGAGGATACAGCGCAGGATGTCAGTGGCGCGTACAACGCAGTTTTTAACTCGGTCCTGAAGACCGGCAAGCGGACCTCGATGATCATCGATCCGCCGAATGGCCGGATTCCTCCGCTGGTGGCCGGCGCTAACACGGCATTCGCGGGTTTTCCGGGTGGCGGAGGTGGCCGCGCCGGCCGCACGGGTCGCGGAGGTGGCGGGCTTGGGTTGGGTAATGCGCCCGGCCAGAACGATAATCCCGAAACTGTGCCGCAATCCCCAAGGTGCCTCGGCGTTCCCATGCCGTTTCTGCCTCTGAATACGCTTTTTGCTCAGGGCACCGTGATGCAGATCGTGCAATCCCCCAAGTCCATGGGCATCTACATGGAGGATGACCACGCCGGCGGTGGCAACCGAATCATCTACATGGATGGGCGCCCGCACGCTCCCGCAAATCTGAAGTTCTACCTGGGCGATTCGCGCGGCCACTGGGAAGGCAATACGCTGGTCATCGAAACTACGAACTTTTCTCAGGGCTTTCGCGGCTCCAACATCGAAACCTACAAAATGATCGAGCGGATCACCCAGGTGGATGCCAAAAATCTGCGCCGCCAAATCACCTTCGATGATCCCAAGACCTGGACAAGACCGTGGACGGTAGAGATCCAGATGGGCAGAGCCCCCAGTGATAAACACATGATCTTCGACTCGGCCTGTCATGAGGGCAACTACGGCCTCATCGGCGTACTGGCCGCTGCCCGCAAGGAAGAGCAGGGGGAGAAGAAGTAAATCCGGCAGTTCCCGCTTATCCTGCTACTTTCCTTCGGTAGCGGCGTCGCGGCGCTCATCTACGAAGTGGTCTGGTTCCAGCTTCTGGAACTGGTAATCGGTTCCACGGCCGTTTCGCTCGGTGTACTGCTTGCAACTTTCATGGGCGGACTGTGTCTCGGCAGCCTGGTGTTTCCCCGTCTTGTGCCTGCCCGCTCGAATGCTTTACGTGTTTACGCAGTCATCGAACTTGGCATCGCGGTGTGCGGAATCGTGGTGCTGCGAATCGTGCCCTCGCTCGGCGCACTTTCTCAAGGCCCCGTAGCTTCCGCATGCCTCCTTCCCGCGACCGTGCTGATGGGCGCGACGCTTCCAGCATTGTCGCGCCAAGCCGATACCTTGAAAGGCGGCGTATGGTGGTTGGGCGCATTTTACGGGGCGAACATCGCCGGAGCGGTCTTGGGATGCCTGCTCTCCGGTTTCTACCTGCTGCGCCAGTACGACGTGACCATAGCCACCTACGCTGCGATGGCGATCAACTTCTTGATGGCAGCAATGGCGCTCATTCCGCTCCCTGACGGTCGCGGCTTAGAAACGCCTTCCGAGCCGCGACCGTCAGGGAGCGGTTGGTCGGCGCCAGCCCCTGTTCTGCTTGCCATTGCGCTTTCGGGAATGTGCGCCTTGGCTGCAGAAGCTATCTGGACGCGCATGTTGGGACTGCTGTTCGGCGCTTCGGTGTACGCGCTTGCGATTATCCTCGCGGCCTTTCTGAGCGGTCTCGGAATCGGCAGCGGCATTGGAGCGTTGCTCTCGCGGACTCTGGTGAATCCGCGCGCCGCCCTCGGCTGGTGCCAATGGCTTGCCGCAGCCGCCATGGCATGGACCGCGTACAATCTGGCAGCGGCGCTTCCCTACTGGCCGATCAACCCTGCGATCTCCTCGAATATCTGGTTCACCTTCGAGCTCGATCTGGCACGCGCCTTTTGGGCACTGTTGCCCCCGACGCTTCTGTGGGGCGCGAGTTTCCCTTTGGCACTTGCGGCTGCCGCAGAGAAGGGACAGGATTCCGGGCGGTTGATGGCGCGCGTTTATGCCGCCAACACTTTGGGGGCGATCGCTGGAGCACTCGGCGCAAGTCTGCTCCTCATCGCCTGGGTAGGATCCGCGCACGCCGAGCAGGTGCTCATTGCATTGTCCACGCTCGCCGGTCTCATTCTTTTGTGGCCATCGAGTCCACTAGCCGGCCTTGGACTGTTGGCGTGTGCTTTGCTCATTTATAGTGTCCCCGCGGTCCCGAAACTGCTGATCGCTTACGGCCGTTACGCGCCCACCTGGGCCGGTAAGAGCGATATCGTTTACGCCGGTGAAGGCATGAATTCATCAGTGGCTGTCGCGAGTTTTCCCAATGGAGCATTGACTTTTCACGTTGCCGGCAAGATCCAGGCTTCGAATGTGCCGCGCGACATGCGGCTGCAACGCATGCTCGGGCACCTTACGACTCTCACCACCGCCCAGCCTCGCTCCGTTCTGGTGATTGGCTGTGGTGCGGGCATCACGGCGGGCGCGGTGTCGGTTGATCCCAGGGTGGAGCGCGAGACCATCGTGGAAATCGAACCGCTGGCGCCGCGAGCCGCTGCCGCCTACTTCAGCCAGGCGAATTTTGATGTGCTCCACAACCCGAAGGTCCGCGTGCATATCGGCGATGGGCGCCACTACCTGCTGACCACGAGCGAACGGTTCGACGGAATCACTATCGATCCGCTCGATCCCTGGGTGAAAGGCGCGGCGAACCTGTATACCGAGGAATTTCTGCAGGTGCTGAAGCAGCACCTGAACCCCGGCGGTGTGGTCACCATGTATATACAGTTGTTCGAGACCGACCTCGCGGCGGTGAAAAGCTCTTTGGCTACCTTCTTCGAGGTTTTCCCCAACGGCACCGTTTGGGGCAACCCGTACCGGGGCCAAGGGCATGACATGGTGCTGCTGGGGCAAGTGCAACCGTTGCGGATCGACCTGGACGAGATGGAATGGCGTATCGACTATCGCGGTGACAGTCCGATTGCAAAGTCTCTCGCGGAGATCGGGATGAACTCGCCGGTGGATCTGTTTGCCACCTATGCTGGCCGAGGATCCAATTTGAAACAGTGGCTACGCAATGCGCCCATCAATCGCGACCGGAATCTGCGTATGCAATACCTCGCGGGGCTGGGACTGAATCTAGATGACGCCGCAGCCATTTACGCCGGGTTGCTCGCCCAAAGGCGCTTTCCCGAAGATATGTTTTTCAGCGCGGAAGGGCGGGTGGATTCGCTGCGGCGGGCGATTCTCGAATCTGACGGGAGGTAGTTTCGGGGCAGGTGTCCGGCCAGTCCTCACGGCAGGCGAGCGCGTACAATGCCGCGGGCGCATGTTCGCGGACCGGCCCTTTGCTGCCCCTCAAAATAATCGGATAGTCATCGAGCGTTGGCGCTGATGCAGCGAAAGAGCCTGCGCCGGTCGCGAGTGTCCGCAAGTTGTGACATGCCGCCTCGACTCCGATCTCACAACCGCGGCGAAAAGGATCCGCGGCGCCGGCGGGATCGAGCCTGCGAAGATCTTCACCTGATTGCGAAAGGGCGATATGCAGAAGGCCGGCTTCGTTGCACGCCCAGCCCGATCCCTGGTGGCAGAAGCCCAGTGTCACATCGGCAGCGTAGGGACAGGCGTAAGGACGCCCATCCATACAAGCCTGCCGCCAAAATGGCAACCACTGGCCGGGGTGGTTGTCGCCCACGCCTCCCGTGGCGCTCAGTAGCATAAAGACGACCACCCAGACGGACATGTAGGCCAGGTTGCGCTGCCGCGGCCGAAGCGGCCGGCCGATTCGGGCAGGATCGAGAATGCGCAGCACGGGCGAGCGCATGATCCCATCGATCACGGGAACCAGCAGGTTCAGGAGAGGAACCTGCAAAAGCTTGTCGTAAAAGGTTGGCATTCCCGCGTTGCCCAGCAGCCGGTACAACGCCACGGTGCTCAGGCCGTAAAGAATGCCATAGAAGATGCGTCCGAGTTCGGTGCGCGGCGAAGTGGAGGGGTCGTTAAACAGAAGGTGCATTCCCAGGAACACGGAGATCGGAATGTACGAGTCGTAGAAATAATAAATGCCCGTTGCTTCGAAAT
>JASIAM010000263.1 GCA_030041985.1 Bryobacteraceae bacterium
ATCGTTCGCAAGGTTGTAGAAGTATTCGGGCGCGCTTTCCCAGACTCCCGAAAGATCCGGTTTGCCATCCGCCGTTTTCGGTGTGGGGGCCGCAAGATTCACCTTCCCATCAGCGGTGCGCGGCACTCCGGGTGTGCGGTAATTCAACCATTGTGAGAACAGGGGGGACCCCGTACAGAGCATCGCGGCTGTCATGAGCAGACTACTGCGCGGGAACCAGAGGCTTGGCGCGTGCATGACTCGTTCAGCCTATCACGCACGGGACCTTTAGCGCGCCCGTTACTTTCCCGTACGCCGCGGACGCGATTCCGGCGGCACGAGTCCGTTCGCCCGGTAGTACGCCACGAGCAGGCCGTAATGTTCCGCCGAGTGTTCCAGCACCGCCACCCAGGGCTCCGCCGTTTTGGCGAAGGCGGCGGACTGCAGGCTGATAAGGGTGGCGTCGGCATCCGCGATGGATTTCTCCAAAAGGGCAACCGCGGCGGCTTTGTTCGGGTAATCCTTGGCATTCAGTTCATCCCACTTCACCTGTTCACCTCTGCCGGCCTTGGCCGCATATACCACGCCGGAGGCAACGTGCACAACCACTTCGTCGAACGAGCGCATCTCGGGCTTGAGGCGGTAGCCGTATTTGTCTGATGGAAAGTCCTTTGCCATTACGAGCAATTTACTATGTATATCGTTGAATTCGGCTTTGATCTGTTCCGCCGTTGCTTTGGGGAATGGTTGTGCTTGCAGCACGAGGAGCGGCGAGCCGGCCGCCCAAAGACCGATGATTTGCCCCAGCCGTTTCATGCGCACTCTCTTTCTATGCGCCATTCTACGTGGCGCTCAGCAGGATTGGGAGCCAGCTCGCGGTGGATTTCTCACTAATCTCAGAATACAAACTGCGCCACCAACTGTCCCGTCCTCGGCGCCGCGAGCGTGGTTGAAGTGCTGATCGAGCCGAAGCCGGAAACGACCTGCTCGCCCGCCGCGCAGGCCCCGTTAGCGCCCGTGGGCAGCTTGCATGTGGGAGGCGTCTCCGGGCTAATGCCCACGCCGGTCGTCGTCGGATTATTCAAATAGGTCCGGTTGAAGATGTTGTTGAACTCGGCGCGCACGGTAAGGCTCATCCGCTCGCGCAGGCGGAACTGGCGGCCGATTCCGAGATTCTCCACCGGCCGGCGCTCGCCGCGGAAATTGTTGTAAAAGGCCGCGCCGCCGTACTGTCCAGGCGCCGGATTGGTCCAAGCCGCCGGATTCAGCGCAACCGTGGTGTTCGGATCGAAGCAGTGGCAGTTGAGGTTGTGGGTGTACAAAGGCACTCCCGGCACCTCGAGTTGATATTGGCCCGGCTGGAACGTGAGATTGCTGATAGTAGCCAGAGAGAGACTGGTTGGGTAGCCTGCCGTCGTGGCAACCGGAGGCGCGAGTGGAATTCCGCTGGCGTAATAACCGAAGGCGTTCACCATCCAATCGCGGACCACATAGGAAAGCGCCTTTGGACCCCACTTCGGTAATGTATACGTGATGCCGATGCGGGTGACGAACGGCTGATCGAGGTAGTCAATCGACTTGGCTAGGCCGCGATTTTGCACATCCGGGCTTCCCGCGAAGTTATCCTCCGACTTCGACCAGGTAAACGCGAAATTGAACTGCAAGCCGTGAGAGACTCGTTTGTCGGCGGTCAACTGCATCGAGTTGTACCAGGTATCGCCCAAAGTAGCGTTGATTACAGGAATAGTGGTGAACTGCGGGAACGGCCGTAAAGATTGAGCCACGGTAGCGGTGAGCGGGAATCCCGCGAAGGGCAGCTTATTCTGGAACGGCCCCGCTGCAGCCGAACCGATCGGCGCTTCCAGGATGGCCAGATCAGCGGGGTTATTGAGGCTGAGCCCGTTCTGGCTCAGGATGGCGTTGCTGAGGTAGTTGTAGTTCACCAAATCGCCAGTCGCGCCGGTTGGCTGAAGGTAAGTCGGCCACCAGATTCCGCGGTTGCCGATATAAGAGGCCTGTACCACCAGATTGCCGGTAATTTCGCGCTGCACGCTAAAACTATATTGATATTGACGGGCCGGCCGCCCCGCGTTTTGATCGTAATATTGCGGGCCGGCGCTCGGGGTCACACCGGCGATAGGGTAAAAGCCGGTACTGAAGTTCGGCCACGCGACTTGGGCGGGAGTTAAGGGCGAACCGTTGATAGTGACTCCTTGGCCCAGGGTCATCAGCGCTCCACCCGGAACACTAGCGGGACCGAATTGATTATCGGCGACCGCGTTGCCGCTGGCCGAGCCGAAAACTTGGGCCACGCCCGTCGGCGTGTATTCCACGCCGAACCCGCCACGTAACACTGTTTTCGGCGCAGCCTGGTAGGCGAAGCCAAAGCGCGGTCCCAATCCGTACGGGTAATTCTGAGCGAACGCGCAATGACAAGTAGCCTGATAAATGACCGCTCCGGGATGTCCCCCAGCAGTGGGATTGGCGAGATCCGGGGCGAAATCCGGAGAGCGGCCGTATTGCTCGGTATAGTAGGTCGAATAATCGTAGCGCAAGCCGATATCCAGAGTGAGTTTATGAGTGACTTTCCAGCTATCCTGCGCATAGAAACCCCACTGCTGCTTTCCAAATCGCACGCGCGAAGGTGGATCAATCTGGGCCGTATCCGGAGTCCCCAACAAAAAACTAGCGTACGGGAAGCCAACGCTGCTGAGACCGATATTTGAAGTGCTGGCAGTGCCGGTATTATTCACCAGGTAAGGCAGCGCCGTTTGCGCGCTGCTGAATCCGTAGGTGCCCTGCAGATCGGTGACATTGATGGTATAGCTTCCCTGGAACTCGCCAGTGCCGCCAAATTTGAAGGTGTGGTTTCCTTTTACCCATGTCAGACTGGCAACTGCGTCCACCATGGTGTATTCATTATCGGAACGTCCGGGTGGGCCGATCTGTGGCTCCACCGCGCTGCCAAAACCTCCGCCAGTACTGTTGTAAAGGCCCGTGAAACTGGGAAATGTAGCTGGAGTGGTAAACGCCGCGCTGCACAGTCCGATGCCCGAGCAGGCATTATAATCCGGGGTTACGGAAGGCCGCCCCAAATAGTCTGTATCGAATCCCGATCCCAGGTGCAAAAGAACCGTCGGAGAGATGGTGTGGTCATAATTGAGCCGCTCCCTGTGCGAATAGATACCGCCTCCGAACGTGTACGAAACAGGTTGTGGCAGCCCGTCTTCACCGTAGCCTGACTGAGTGTAGGTTCCCGTGCGGCCCCAGAAGAAAGACAGCTTGTTACTGGGACCGATCAACTGATCCAACTTCAAAGAGGGCTCTTCAGTGGAACGCGAGACCGGTTCCGTGTTTTGGTAGTTATTCACCACGCCATTCGGGTTGCAGGGTGGGCCTGCCACGCAGAAAGGCAGCGGCAGCAGGCTCTGTACTTTGAGCGCGACCGGATCCATGCGGGAAAGCGGAATGGTATTGTTGGGGAACGGATTGGTCACGATCTGTCCGTTGGGCGCCACGGATCGGGTGGTGGGATCGTAAATCTCGTTGGCGAGGATCGGCCGGCCCAGCGGGTCGGTTCCCAGATTCGTATTCCCAGCGGCCACGATAGCCTGGCTGAAATCGCCATTGCGATAGGCTTGCGTCGGAATGGAAAATGCGGCCGGCAAATCATTCAGATGTTGCAAAAACTGCTCCCAACTGAAAAAGAAGAAGGTCTTATCTTTGCCGTTATAGACTTTGGGAATAAAGATGGGGCCGCCCAGAGTGAGGCCGTAGTCATCCCGGCGCTGTTGCGGCCGCAGCAAGCCGCCATTGCCGTTATTTGTGAAAGGCTGGCCTGCATTCAGAAACTCGTTCTGAAAATAGTCGTAGCCGCTGCCATGAAATTGGTTGGCGCCGGATTTCATGGTGATATTCATCACCGCGCTGCCGGCTTGTCCGAATTCGGCCGAGTAGTTGCTAGTCTGCACGGTCCATTCCTGAATCGAATCCATGCCCGGTTGATTTTCCGCGTTCGCGCCTTGGCCCAAAATGTTGGTCCCATCCATACCATCGATCAATAGCGTTTCCGAACCGGCCGGGTTGCCATTGATATGAACGACCGGCCCGGTAAACGGAGGCGCCGGTTGATAATACGCTCCCGGCAGCAGGGCCACCATATTGAAGGGGTCGCGAATGCCCGATGAGTTAGAGCCAATAGTCAGCAAGGGCAGCGTATCCATCGTTTGTGCCGAGACCGTGTTGCTCAATTCGCCGCTCTCTGTTTTGAGTAGAGGCGCTTCGGCATTGATGGTGACTGACTCAGTGGCGCTGCCGACCTCCAGCGTGGCATCTACGCGGATGGTTTGCGCCGCCTGCACAATTAAGCCCGGACGCACGAATCTTTTGAATCCCGCCACAGTGATGTCAAGTTCGTAAGGGCCGGCAGGTAATTCCGGGATGGTGTAATTGCCGGTGGAAGAACTCGCGGCTTGCGAAATCGCTCCCGTATCCGTATTGCGCGCTTGGATCATCGCATTGGCGACCACCGCGCCAGCCGGATCGGAAATGGTCCCGGTAATCGTACCGCGGTCGCTTTGGGCAAAAGCCGCGCACGCCACAAGCAGCGATAGAGCAGCTATGTGCAGACGCACTACAACCTCCTGGCCTTTTCAGGCGATTTTTTAATAAATTTTTTGTTCTTTGGAGATACTCTATCGCGGGTTGTCCGAGCAGTCAATCCGTTCGCAATATATGCCGAAATCCGTTGTTGGCTGGCGAACGGAAACGCAGAGGCGCGGAGTTGCTCGGGGCCAACGGGAAACGTTGTGCCGCCACGCAGGGCGAGGGCGGGCCTCTGCGTGGCAAGCGAGAGGCGCTCACGGGCAATCGAGTGCGTAATTTACCGCCTCTTCAGGCCTGGAACTTTGGGCTAGCCATACAGCGCTCCAAAGTGTTTTCCAGTGTAGTTAGCACGAGCGGCTTGCCCAAGTACTCATCCATGCCATGGGCCAGACATTTTTCGCGATCTTCGGCGCTCGAGTGGGCGGTGAAGGCGATGATGGGAATCCGTCCGCGGCCGTTCTCGTATCGGCGAATGGCCGCAGCCGTCTGGTATCCATCCATTTCGGGCATCTGGCAATCCAGCAGAACCGCGTCGAACGAAGCTTCGGGTGGCGCCGCGCGCTGCAGAATGGCGAGGGCTTGTTGACCGCTCGAAGCGACAGCCGTGCTATATCCCAGACGTTCCAAAGCCCGTTGCGCGATCTGCCGGTTAACGGGATTATCGTCGACAATCAAAATGCGCCCGTGGTGTGGCTTGTCCGGAGCCACCGTGGGGCCGGCGGGTGCGCCTATATCGGCGGTTTCCAGCGGCAGCAGGAACCAGAAGACCGAACCCCGGCCCGGCTGGCTTTCGACTCCCACGGAACCCTGCATGAGCTGTACCAGCCTGCGAACGGTTGCCAGGCCGAGGCCCGTTCCTTCATAACGCCGTGTACTTGCCGTATCGCCTTGGGTGAAAGGCGTGAACAGCCCGGCGCGAGCTTCCGGGGAAATCCCAATGCCCGTATCCACCACGCGAAATAGCAGCGCCTGGGTTGCCGTGGCTCCGCGAACCACGGAAACCTCCAGCCGCACCTTGCCCGCTTCGGTAAACTTGACCGCATTGCCGAGCAAAGTGAATAAGATCTGTTGAAGCCGCAGAGGATCGCCCACAATCTTGATCGGCAAATCTTCGGCAACGGAGACTTCCAGTAGCAAGCCCTTGGCGTTTGTCTGTGGCCGGACGATGCCCAGCACACTCGACAGGCACATGCGGAGTGGAAAAGCTGTCCGTTCCAGGCAAACCTGCCCCGCTTCCAAAGCGGAAAAATCGAGCACGCCGTTAACCAGCGCCAGCAGAGATTCCGCGCTCCCGCGAACGATGTCCAACATACCGCGCTGGGCATCATCAAGACCTGTTTCCGCCAGCAATTCCGTCATGCCCAGTATGGCATTCAGAGGCGTGCGCAGCTCATGACTCATGTTGGCAACGAATTGACTCTTGGCCGTATTGGCCGCCTGTGCAGACACACGGGCGCGATTGAGCCGGTGCAGACGCCAAAGCACCACCAGCAGACCGATCGCCAGGACTGCGCACAAAACCATACGCCGCTATAGAACTTTTCGGCTAAATGTAACGGAAGCTTTAGGCTTGGGCTGCCGATGAAATCATCAGCGCAGCGCCTGGAGTATTGGCAGGCGATTAGCTAAATCCCAGGTTGTAAAATTGAATTTGGCCCAAGACCGTGCATGAGTGCTTTCTCTGCAGGTAATCCTGTTTCTGCAAACCCCGCCGGGCGACAGGCTTAGGTGCTGATGGAAAAGCGGCACATGGCGCGCCGGCTAAGGATGCCCCGCTGGCTTCCGCAGGCGCTTGGCTATTTGATCTCCGCCGTCTGCCTGTTCTGGGTCCTGCACAACTACCCCATCCGCGAGCTTCCGGCCGCGCTGCGCTCTCTTGACTGGAAATGGGTCGTTTTGGGTATGGCGGCGGATCTGGCCGTCTACATAACACACGGATCGCGGTGGAACATGCTGTTGAGTCCTGTGTCGCGGCTCAGCTTCTGGCGCACCGTCCAGGCAATCTATATCGGTCTGTTCGCTAACGAAGTGCTTCCGTTGCGGGTCGGTGAATTGATCCGCTGCTATCTGCTGGCGCACTGGAATGATCTGCGGATCTCGCTGATCTTTGCGTCGGCGGCAGTGGAGCGGCTGCTCGACGGCCTGTTCATGCTGAGCGCCTTTTTCTTGACCGCCAGTTTCGTGAAGGGCATTCCGCGCGATCTGACGGTGCTGGTGAATATTTTGGGCGTGTTAGTAATCACCGGCGTAGGGATCCTGATCTGGGTGATCCGGCGCCAGCAGCACGCTCACCTGGTGATCTCGGAAAGCCGTTGGGCCTCCACTTTGCGCCACATTGTGGAAGGGCTTCATCTCATGGGGAACCGTCACTCCCTGAGCCTCACCGCACTTCTCAGTCTGCTCTACCTGACCTTGCAGGTAGTTTCCTACTGGGCGCTGATGAAGGCATACGGCCTTGATCTTTCCTTCTGGGCCGCGGGGGGTGTGCTGGCGATTGTCCGTTTCGCCACGGTGGTGCCGAACGCCCCAGGAAACGTGGGGCTGTTCCAGGTAGCCTGCGTGCTGGCGATGCGCCTGTTTGATGTGGAGCAAAACGACGCCAAGACATTTTCGTTCGTTTTGTTTTTTGCGCTGGTTCTGCCACTGCTGATCGGCGGCGCGGTCGCCACCGCGCTGACCGGTCTGAATATCGCGGAGCTTCGCGACCGTGCCCAGCGCGGCGTCGAATCTTCACCGGATCAGGCGTGACAGGCCGACCTTACAATATAACTATCATTCGAGTATCCAGCCGCGCCGCGCGTTTTGCCTGGCTTGTCTTGGCTTTCACCATCGCAGTGGTGTTGTGGGGCGCCTACGTGCGCGCCACCGGTGCGGGCGCGGGTTGCGGAAATCACTGGCCCCTTTGTAATGGAGAAGTGTTACCGCAATCGCCCGGCGCGAAAACGGTCATCGAGTTTACACACCGTTTGATGAGTGGAGCGGATGGCATCCTGATTCTCATCTTGTTCGTCTGGGCCAGGCGGGTTTTTCCCCGTGGGCATCTGGCACGCATGGGAGCGGGTCTTTCAATCACGTTCCTCGTCACGGAAGCGCTGATCGGAGCCGCACTGGTGAAACTGGAGCAGGTAGCGCAAAATGCTTCCGTCGGCCGCGCCTGGTCGCTTTCCGGGCATTTGATCAATACGCTTGTGCTGCTCGCCTGTCTGACTTTGACGGCGTGGTGGGCCGATAGCCCGCCACTCGAGAGTGGGCGGCGGCGCGATTGGATGATCATGCCGGCTATCCTGCTGGTTGTTTTAACAGGCATCAGCGGGGCCATCGCCGCCTTGGGAGATACTTTGTTCCCGGCGACTTCCCTTGCCTCAGGTATTCATCAGGATTTCAGCCCGGTCGCCAGTGTTTTCCTTCGGCTCCGCCTTTTCCATCCATTACTGGCGATAACAACCGCCGTCTGGTTGGCAGTCTATGCAGCCCGTACAATTCGCGTTCCAGGGGCGAAGCGTTACGCTCGCGGCTTGTTGTTGCTCATCGGCCTGCAAGTCGCGGCGGGGGCGTTGAACTTGCTCCTTCTGGCGCCGGTGTGGATGCAAATAGTCCACTTGCTACTCGCCGATCTGGTTTGGATCGCACTGGTGTTGGCCGCAGCTTCCAGCGGGCGCCAACCCAGACCCCTGCCGCGAGAAGAATGGCAGGGCAAACCCCAATGGCACGCCGCGCTACACTCCTGACCAGTCTCCCGCCTCAGCCGCGTGTGGGAAATATTTCACTGATCTCCACCGCAAGGCGCCCCAAGACTTGAGCTTGGGAACCAAATTGCGTGGCGCGCTTGGCGCCATCCCTGGCATTCTCGGCTGTCGACTGCATCGCCCGATGCATCCGGCTGGCTGAGCTACTGACATGAGCCATTCCTTGGCTTTGCTGCCCGGATGCCGCCGTCACCGATTGCGACAATTCGTCCAGTTGCCTGGTAACGGCGGTGATCGCTTCCAGTTTCTCCGCCAGCCGGCGCACAACGGAAACGCCTTCCTCGCCAGCGCTTATGGATTTGCGGATTTTTTCCGAAGTCTCTCGAGCGGCTTCGGCGCAACGGCGTGCCAGGTTGCGAACCTCATCGGCCACCACTGCAAATCCCAGCCCAGCCTCGCCGGCGCGGGCTGCTTCCACCGCAGCGTTCAACGCCAGAATATTGGTCTGGAACGCGATCTCATCTATGAGCTTATTGATCTTAACTACGTCGCAGCCAGCCGACTGGATCTGAGCTATAGTTTCGGTCATCTGGCGTACTTCGGTGGCTCCCTCTTCGGCCGAACCGCGCGCTTGCGCCGTAAGCCGCTTGAGTTCGCGGGAATGTTCGAGGCTCCGCTGGGTCATGCTCTCGATTTTCCCGAGCGAGGACGTGACCGTATCATGGGACGCGGCCTGATCCTGTGACTGCCGGGCCAATTCCTGGCCGGCCGAAGAGGCCTCGGTTGCAAAGGAGGAGACCGCGCGCGAGGTCTCAACAAGTTTGCGGATAATTCTACCCATGCGCCGCGTCATTCCACTCCCCAGGAGGAACCAGCTACCGCAACTCACTATTGCTGCCGCCACTCCGATGGCGATCAGCCATGTGAGTCCTCTACGAGAGATCCGGCCGATGGCCGCTACTCCCTCGTAGAGTTCCTGCTCCGGCATGGTTACGCCGATCACCCAATCCCATTCCTTAAAATATTTCAGGCGGGCAACCCTCAGTTCGGGAGGCCCATCCGGATTTTGCTGCCAGTACCGGTGCGTCGCCGATTCGCCGGGGCCCAGCGTGACCGCTTGCCGGTACATGGCCTGAAGATTCCACATATCCTCGCCCTCCTGTTGCCCACCTTTCGATGCCACTTGGCTAGTCCCCGTCGAGTCGATCACGAAAACATAGCCGGTTTTTCCAACCTTGGTGTCCCTGATGGCGCGCCGCAAGGGCTCGGTAGCCGATTTTTCCGGCACGCCCGCATAGAGCATGCCAGTCACCTTCTGATCACTGTCGAACAGGGGCGCGTATGCGGCCATGTACCACGCGTTTCCCACGGAGGCCCGGCCCGCGGATGTTTCTCCGCGCAAGACCGTGGAAACGGCCGGATCCGGCTTTCCGTTGGCTCCCACAGCGGGAATATAAGTGCCGATCGCACGCTTGCCGTCATCACCGATTACGTTAGTGGCCACGCGCAGCATATCTCCGGCCGGGTTCATGCGCTCGAAGATCGCGCTGTCAGCATTCGTCAGCGCCTTCACGAAATCGACCACCGCTACCGGTGTTTGGGGGCCGCGGATTTGCCCAAGCCAATCCCTACCGGCCAGAACACCTGGCAGCGAGATTGTGGAAACCGCTCCTGTCAATTGGTTGCGCGCTTCCCACACCAATGGCTCGTCGCTGTCCATGCGAATGCCGCCGGAGTTTTTCAAGACCTCTCTCGCGGAGCGAAGTTTTTCGCGTACATTACGTTCCAGCGCATCGTGGCTGATCTCGCAAAGACGATAGACGCCTTCGACGATGTGATCCAAATCTGATTCGGTGGCGCGGAGGCACCCTTTATATGCGGCTTCTCGTAATTGCTGGTTCTGGTGCCAGACGATTGCGGTGAGCAGAACCAAAGGGCAAACAGTCAGGGCGGTTCCAAGAGCCAGCAACTTGTGTTTGAAGCTGATGAACCTTCGCTTGCGCACTGGTGTCCGTTCCTGCAGCGATTATCGGCGCTCATTACATAATTCTGTAGATACTACAGAATTGCTCGCCGCCTGCCGATAGTATGCTTGATGGCTCCGAAACGCAGATCCCGATGCGTCCTGCTTTTGATCGCCCTGCCCGCGTTTGCCCAAAATGGCCCACCCCGGGACCAAGCGCCTCCGGCGGCGCAAGGGGATCCTGCTGCGGCTATGCGTGAGGCGATCGCTAAACAACGCGCGGCCATGGAAATCCAGCGCGAAGCGGCGCACAAGCAGGCGGACCTACTGCGCCTGGAACCGCTGGTTGTCCACGTCACCGGAGGTCCGGCTGCGGGTGAACCCGTGAACTTCGACTGTGATCCCATCCCGGATACGACGGTAAATCCTCTCATTGAGGGCGCAGCCAAATCCAATCATCTCGAAACTGACCTGCTGCGCGCCGTCATCCGCCAGGAATCACAGTTTCACCCGTGCGCGGTTTCCGATAAGGGCGCTGAGGGCCTGATGCAATTGATGCCTTCTACAATTGAACAATTCGGCGTAACCGACGCATTCGATGCCAAACAGAGCATCGATGCCGGGGCCAAGTATCTGAAGCAACTGTTCGACCGGTACAAAGGGAAGCTGGACCTGGTGCTAGGCGCATATAACGCGGGACCGGCTGCGGTGGACGATGCCAAGGGTGTTCCTGATATTCCCGAGACACGCGACTATGTGCAATCGATTCTGGAAAGCCTGACGAAGCAACCATGATGACGCTGCGCCACGGATGGGTCCACAACGATTTACGTCGTCCGATATGCTTCCCGTGCCACTTCGGAATATGGCACTGCTGCAACCTTCGCGCGCATCTCTACAGGAACGTGCGGTTCCACGGTCAGTTTCGACCCCGTGCCCGGCTCCTCGCCCCAGACAAAGGTGACGTCATTGCCCGGCTGGGCGTGTTCCTTGTTCAGAATCGCCAGCGTCAACATCTTGCCTTCATTGGAGCTGTAGCCGATCCAGGTGGAAATGCCGATGGTCTTGCCGTTCTTCATGACTCTGTCGTAGGGCCAGGTGGAATACACCGCCGAAGGGAAATCAATGTACTTGGCGCGGTCCCCGTTTTGGAACATCGTTCGCATCGCTTTCAGTACATCCTCTTCATTGAGCACCAAAGTGACTTTGGTCCGCTTCACGTCCTGCGACATTTTCTCGAGTGCTTCCCTTCCCACAAAGTCATGATCGAACTTGATGCTCGTTGCATAGCCGAGGTCGTAAGGACTCAAGTAATAGTCTTCGATATTCTCCGAATAAAAACTGCCGCCGAGCGAACATACGGCTTCGTAACTGTTGGCTGGCAGCCACTCCCGGTATTTTTTCATTTTAGGGCTGGTGTACACGGCGGGCAGAGGCGAAGGGATCCAGCCCGACTCCAGCGTATTCGAAGAATACGCTCGCGCACCCGACAATCGCAGGCCGAACTCCTTGCCGGCAGCGACGATCGCGTCCTTCACCGCATCTCCATCTGCCCAGGGGCCGAAAAGCTCAAAGCCGGGCTGACCGACCATGCCATGACGCAACGCGCTAACCGATTTCCCCGCGATCGTGAAAGTCGCCATGTGGAAGAATTTGACTGGCGGCACCGGACCGCCCAACACCTTCTCCATCACCTGCATGGCATTCGGGCCCTGCACCTGGTAGCGGTAAGCCTTCCGCACGTAGGGACCCGTCGGGCCGGCCGATCTCTCATCGCGCGTCAGCTTAACGTTGTAGCCGCCGGTTTCGGCATGATACTGCACCCAATTGTGTACCGAGGGACGGCCCACCAGATTGAACAGATTCTCGCCCAGGCAGAACAGAATGACGTCTCCAATCACATACCCTTCCGGATTACAGGGGGCGTACTGTTTGGCCTTGTTGGGACCGAAATTTTTGAACGAGTTGGTACCCAGATAGGAAAGCAGCTTGAGCGCGTCCGGCCCTTCCACGTACATGTCCGTCATGTGATAGGACTGATTAAACAGAATGCAGGTCTTCTGCCAGGCGTGCTGCTCATCCCGCCAGTTCGTGTATTCGCTCTGCACCACGGGGTAGACGTACGGGCCGATTGCCGAATTGCGCAATAGCTTTACGGGGGTGGCTTTTTGTAAGAGCGATTCCAAGCTCTGTTGACTCATAGATTGTTTCAGATCTCTCTCAATAAATAATCGCCGTGGCGCCCTCTAATTGATCCCGGGCGCGCGGTTCGCGGAACGGATCAGTGTAGCACGGGCTGCGCGCAGCTTATGTTTTTCAGCCCGCAGTCAGAGCCGCCATAAGTTCTACGTATGCATCGTCATATTTGTTCAAAACTTCCGGTCCCGGAAATTCCGCCCGCCCCCGTGTCTATGCCGCGGCGTCGAGGGCGACGGCAAGAGAGCGATTGCCGCGAGGCGTCCGATTGGGGAATGCACCCATTGAATCTATCAGATTTGGGGACGGCTGGAAAGGCATTTTTGCATGCAGAGAAAGCCGGAGGGAAACGGATGCGCACAGGGCGAGTACAGGAATGCGGAGCCAGAGCCGTCAATTCTCCACGGATTTGTATGCAAACCATCGCGTTTCGCGATACCAACATTTTCGTACTCGGGAGTGATATACTCACGCGGTTGTTTTCGAGACTCGCCATTCTTGTCGCAGTTGTCCGCTGCGCGGGCGCTGCCGATTCTGTGGGGAGCCAGGCGTGCGCGCGCTGTCACGCCGCGATTTACCGCAGTTTCATGGCAACGCCGATGGCGCATAGCAGCGGGCGGGTGGGAACGGGCGAGCCGAAGGAAAGTTTTGCGCACGCCGAATTTCGCGATGCACGGGGCGCTTTCAGTTACCGCGTGGGGCAGCAAGCGGGGATGTATTATTTCGAGTTTGCCGAGCAGGACGCGAGGCAACCGGTGCGCGGACGGCGGCAGGTCGAGTACTTTGTGGGAAGCGGAGCGGCTGCCCGCAGTTATTTGATGAGCGCCGGCGGATTTCTGTATGAGGCGCCGGTCGCGTATTACCGCAACCTGGCGGCATGGAATGCGGCGCCCGGCTATGCAACGTTTGACTATCCTTATCTAACGCGACCCGTGCTTCCGGGGTGCCTGAACTGCCACGCGAGCGGGATCGAGCGGATTGCGGGCACGCAAAATGCTTACGCCTCTCCGCCGTTTCGGGAGGGTGGCGTAGGCTGCGAGCGGTGCCATGGGCCGGGAAGCGATCACATTGCGACGGGGCAGCCGATGATCAACCCGGCCAAGCTGGGCGCCGCCGAACGGGACAGTATCTGCGAGCAATGCCACCTTTCGGGCGAAATCCGCGTGCCCAAAGCGGGGAAAGACGACCTGAGTTTTCGTCCGGGCGGCCGCCTTGCGGACGTCCTGGCAGTATTCGTGCGCTCCGGCTCCTCATCAGAGATGAGAGTGACGAGCCACGTGGAGAACCTGGAACAGAGTGTTTGCAAGAGGGCGAGTGGCGATAAGCTATGGTGCGGTAGCTGTCACGATCCTCACTCCGTTCCGGCGGCCAATGAGAAGGTTGCGTATTTTCGCGCCAAGTGTCTCGCCTGCCATCAGACCTCCGCATGCAGCGCCGCGGCATCATTGAGGAGAGCTAATGGTGACAACTGTACGGCGTGCCACATGCCGCGCAATCCGCCGAGCGACGTGGAGCACGTGGTTTTCACCGATCATGCCATCGCGCGGCATCCGCGGAGCGCCGCGAGCGAACCGCCGATGGCTGCTGAGTTAGTGCCATATGGCGGCGGCGAGGGAAACGCGCGTGATTTAGGATTGGCCTATGCGATGGTGGGGCTGCGCGAGCAGAACGCCGTGTATCAGGATCGGGCATTCCAGCTTCTACAAAAGGCTGCGGAGAGCGGCGCGGCCGATACCGAGGCCCTGGCGTATTTGGCCGAGTTCTATCGCGACCGCAAGGACGATGCGCACGCGCTGCCGCTCTATCAGGAAGTTTGGCGGAAGGACTCGGCGCAGGCTGCGGTAGCGGCAGCATTGGGGGCGTATCAGATGCAGTATGGCCATTTGGAAGAGGCCATCCGCTTCTGGAACCAGGCTCTCGCGATTAACCCGGCAATGGTCCTGGTGCGCACCAATCTCGCTACCGTACTGCTGCGGGCGGGGCGAGCGGAGGACGCGCGGGCAACTTTACGGGAGGCGTTGGAATTCAATCCCGCGTTTGCGGAGGCGAGGGAGCTTTTGGGGCGAATTAGATAACTGTCACCTTTGAGCGATCGGCTCTCAGCCCATGGCTCACTTGCTGAGCTTGCCTTCGGGGGCGCCAAACTTTTTCAGTAGTGCTACAGTGCTGTCGTGGGGGACCGGTAGCTGAGTGACTACGTTTTTGCCCATGGCATAGTCGAGCGGGGTTAGGCCAAGCTTATTTTTGGCGGTGAGGCTTGCCCCTTGTTGGACCAGGTACGCGACCAGGGTATCGGCGCCTCGCGCGGCCGCGCCATGGAGAGCTGTTTCGCCTCTGTCATTTGTCTGGTTGATATCCGGTTTCAGTTCCATGGCCATTTTCAGAGCGGCGAGGGCATCGCTTTCCGAGCCGCGGGTGTTCTTGTCCCGGTAACCAACGCCGGCGGCAAACAGGAAGGCGGTGTTGCCGTCCTTGGTTTTGAGTTTCGGATCAGCGCCGTGATCGAGCAAAATTCGCATGGCGGCGGAATCGCCGGCTCTGGCAGCGCGCATCAGCGGAGTGGCGCCCGCATCGAGAGTGATATCCCCGGAATCCATGCCGCTGCGGCCAGGAAGGTTCTTGGTCAACTGGGTGTTCGGGTTGGCGCCGCGCTCCAAAAGCGCCTGGATGAGATCGAGGCTTGGTAAGGGGTCGTCTTCTTTGCGGGAAGGCAAAGCAGAATAATCCTCATTGCGCAGGTCGAGCGCGGCATAGAGGGCGGCGCGTCCGCGCACATCGGCGATATTGGGATCGGCGCCGCGATCGAGGAGAAACTTGGCGAAGCTGTAGTGCTTGTTGAGAATCGAAATGACAAGCGCGCTGGTATTGTCGGCATCCACCTGGTTAACGTCAACTCCGCCATCCAGCATCACGCGGCCGGTATCGATGACGCCTTCGCGCGCGGCGAAGTTGAGAGCAGTGAGGCCTCCGCGGGCCATCGGCGTAACGGAAGATGCGGCGCTCAGCTTGGGCGTGGAGTTGTCGCGGGCGAGCGAGCGGACTTTCCAATCGGCGCCGCGCTCGAGCAGCAGTTTTACCACGGCGGGATGATGTTCGATGGCCGCCCACATGAGGGCCGTTTGCCCGCGGTAATTCTCTTTCGCGTTGACATCAGCGCCGTGATCGATGAGTAGCTTGACGGCATCGGCACTGCCGGAGCGGGCGGCCGACATGAGCACGGTTTCACCATCGGGAGTGACGGGAGTTTCGAGATCGGCCCCAGCCCGCAACAGCGTGTCGATCATGGCGGCGTTTCCCAGGTTCGCGGCTTCCGAGAGTGGGGTTACGCCATAGCGGTTGGCAAGCTTGGGATTAGCTCCGGCCTGGAGCAGCAGTTTAACCATCTCGATGTCATTCCAGTGGGCCGCCCATTGCAGCGCAGTGGTGCCATCTGGCTGGGGCGTATCGAGATTAGCGTGTTGGTGGATGAGGGCGAGCAGGGCGTCGCGGTTCTGATTCTGAGCGGCATCGGCGGGTGAAATGGAAGCGCCGTAAGCGGCGCCAAGGCTCCCAATGTAACCCAGGCCGAGGCCAATCGAAAAGATGACGGCTTTCATGCGGCTCTCACCTCCAACAAGACTTACACCTCCGAGAGAAGCCCGGTGCTATCGCCAACGCTGTCCTGGTGCACACCAGCCTTATCCAGAATGGTGAGCAGCAGGTTCGACATGGGGGTGTTTTCCGGGTATTTGAGATGGCGGCCGCCTTTCATTTTTCCAGCCGCGCCGCCAGCGACAAATACGGGCAGGGGTGAGTGATTGTGGATGTTGCTGTTGCTCATGCCGCTGCCGTAGAGGACCAGAGTATGGTCGAGCAGGTTGCCATCGCCATCGCGCGTGGAGCGGAGTTTTTCGAGGAAATACGCCACCAGGCTCACATGATAGGTATTGATTCTGGTGAGATTTTCGAGGCGAGCCGGATTGTTTTGATGATGAGAGGCCGGATGGAAGCCTTCCGAGATGTTGAGCATGGGGAAGGTGCGGTAGCTGACCTCGCGCGCCATCATGAAGGTGGAAATGCGCGTGATATCGGCCTGAAAGGCGACAGTCATGAGGTCGAACATGAGTTTGGTATGCGCCTGATGATCGTCAGGGATACCGGAGGGAGTGGCGGGGACGGCGATATTGGAATTGCTGTTCTGCTTTTCGGTGAGCTGAATGCGCCGCTCGATTTCGCGAACGGTATCGAGGTACTCGGCCACGCGGTTGCGGTCGTTGGCGCCGAGGCCGCGCTCGAGGTGGCGGATATCGCTGGTGACGGTATCGAGGATGCTGCGCTCCTGTTCGATCCGTTCCAGGCGCTCGGAGGCGGTGGCCCCATCGCCAAATAAGCGGTCGAAAACCACGCGCGGATTGATCTCCATGGGGAGCGGCGTGGTGGGGGTGCGCCACGAGATCGTATTCATGTAGGAGCAACTGAAACCTACGTCGCAGGACCCGACAAGACCGCTAAAATCCTCGGTAGCGAGTTCTAGTGAGGGCAAGGGAGTGTCCTGCCCGATTTTCTCCACAGCCATCTGATCGATGGTGGTGCCGGCCCGGATATCGGCTCCATCGGTGCGTTTCGGATGAACGCCGTTGAGATAGACGGCGGGAGAGCGCGTGTGATCGCCGCCATTATCGCCCGGTCCGGCGGGCGCAGCCATGCGGTGCGCCAGGTTGCTGACGACCACGAGCTGATTTTTATAGGGTTCGAGAGGCGCGAGGGTTCGGGAGAGATCGAAATCGGCGCCATCGCCGATAGGTGTCCAGTTGTTGATGACCGCGCCATGGGGAATGAAACACAAACCGAGGCGGATTTGCGGCTGGGCGGCGGTGCGCGCCAGCGGGGTTTGCGCGGGAAGCATCGAATCCAGCAGGGGAAGCGCCAGGGTGACACCCATACCACGAAGAAACGTGCGGCGGGGAAGATGTTTTTTGGTAATCAGCCTCATATCTTTGACCTCCTCAATTGGGGTGCGAATCGGCCAGCGCAGCCGTTTCGGCCGGAGGGTCCTTCCGGATTTTCATCTCGAAAGGAGGACTCGTGATCACGCCGAGCACAAGCGACGAGAAGCGGTAATCATGCGCGGCGGCATCATGCACAATCTTGCGCACGGCGGGCATGTCGTAATACTCGAGACCGCGGCCAAGCGCGTAGGTGAGCAACTTTTCGGTCATGACGCCCACGAATACATTGGGGCGAGCGGCCAGCATCTGGCGGAGAGCCACGGGGCCATCGACGTGAACGCCATTGAACAGGGTGCCCGAGGGATCGATGCGGCTGCCGTCATCCGTGGTGCGCCAGTGGCCGACGGCATCAAAATTCTCCAGCGCGAAACCGATGGGGTCCATGACTTTATGGCAGCCCGCGCAGACCGCGTTGGCGCGATGGGCTTCCATGCGCTCGCGCAAGGAGAGCGGCTTGCCATTGCCGCTATTTTCTTTGAGCTCCGGCACGTTGGGCGGGGGAGGAGTGGGCGGCGTACCGAGTAGGTTGGTGAGAATCCACTTACCGCGCTGCACAGGGGAGGTGCGCGCGGCGTAGGAGGTGACCGTCAGGATGCTCGCTTGGCCCAGGAGGCCGCGGCGATTCTCATCGGTAATGTGGACGCGGCGGAACTGGCTGCCGTAGACACCGGGGATGCCGTAGTGGCGCGCCAGGCGCTCGTTAACGAAGGTGTAATCCGCATTCAGCAGGTCGAGCACGTTGCGATCTTCGTTCACGATGCTGCCGAAGAACAGCTCGGTTTCCCGCTTCATGGACTGGCGGAGATTGTCGTCGAAATCGGGGAAGGTATCGAGATTGGGAGCGGCGCTCTTCAGATTGCGCAGGAACAGCCACTGTTCGGCGAAGTTGGTAATGAGTGCTTCGGAGCGCGGGTCGGCGAGCATGCGGCGGACCTGCTGCTCGAGGACGCCGGGCTCGTGCAACTTATTTTGAGCGGCGAGGCTGACGAGCTGCTCATCCGGAATGCTGCTCCACAAGAAAAAGGAGAGGCGGGAAGCAAGCGCGAGGTCGCTCAGGCGGTAGGCAGTATTGGGAGCCACATTGGCCGGATCGGGCTCGAAGCGGAAGATAAATTCCGGGCTGGCGAGAATGTACTGAAGGGCGGATTCGATGCCCGCTTCAAAACTGCCATTGGCGTTGCGGCGGCGCTGATAGAAGCTGAGCAGAGTTTCGAGATCATTATCGGAAGCCGGCCGGCGATAGGCGTGGTTGGCCAAAGCCGAGAGGATCTTGCGGGCGCAGGGCAATTCTTCCTGGGAATTGGCCGGGCGGCAAACGAAGATGCGTTCGCGGGAAGCGGTATCGCCCGACCCGGTTTCGCGGTACGGCCCTTCAATGGTGATGCGGTCGACGGAAGGATCGCCCGTGATATCGAGGCCATCCACGGTGGTGCGGAGGAACGGCTTGATGAGATCGTCGCGGGAGGCGTGGCTGCGCAGCAAGGTGGTGGCGGCGACATTGTGTTCGCCGGCTTTGACGGGCACCTGGACGGTGAGGCGCTGATCGAGATCGGCTCCGAAAGTTCCGGGGTTTTGCGCCATCTTGACGAAATCATCACGGCCGCCCACTTCGACCAGGCCAAGGCGCACGCCATCCAAACTGATTTCGATTTGGTGGGCATCTTCCATGCCGCGCAGCAGATCGAAGGTATTGCGCCAGAGCCGGACCTTAATCGTATACTCGCCATCGAGCGGGAAGTTGTGGCGGACGAGCATGCCGCCGCGTGTTCCGAGCGGCAGCCCTTCGATGTGCTGGTCCTGCGACAGATCGGGCCGGGCGCGATAGGTGGTTGCGGCGGCGACGATGCGGCTATCGCCGACTGCGAGGCGGCTGATATTCCAGGAGGCGGAGAGGTAGCGCTCCATTAGAGAAGGCGAGACTTTGAGGACGTCGGCGATGTTATCGAAACCGCTGCTTTCGTCATCGGGAGGCAACAGGGAAGCGGCGTCGATATCGACCGCGAGCAAATCGTGGACGGCGTTTTGGTACTCGGCGCGATTCAGGCGATGCACGCTGGCCCTGCCCGGATTGGGAGCGGCGGCGTAGGCCCGATCGAGGGAGTCTTCGAGGAAACTGGCGAGACTATCGAGCGAGGTGGCATCGGGCCGCGGCATACCCTGAGGCGGCATGGCGCCGACGCGCAGTTTGCGAATTACCTTCTCCCAGGTTTCGGCCGACTTGGGAATGTCGATAAGGTTCGCGGCTTGGAGAGAGAGGCCGCCGGTGCGCAGTTTGTCGTTGTGACAAGTGACACAGTATCTATCGAGGAGAGCTTTTTGTATCTGGGGTCCCGTTTGGGCTTTGGGAGTTTGGGCGCATGCCGCAACCATTGCCGTGGCTGCTACCCAACGCGAAAGTGTGTATCGAAAGAAGCGCATTCCCGTGTGCGTGCACTACAGCGGACGTGGGCTAGTATATGTCCGGGATTCAGCCGATGTCAATCGTGGACTGGGACTTAGGCGCTGTTCGGTGCGCCCTGAAATTACCGTGCCGCCGAGGCGGTTTGCGCTCCGCTTTGATATACGATGCGGCCGCCGACCATGGTCATCACGGGCTTGATCTCCTTGATCTGGTCCGCGGGAATCGTCAGGTAATCGCGGTCGAGCACCACCAGGTCAGCCAGTTTACCGGGTTGGATGGAACCGAGGTTGTCTTCCTGAAAGATGAGAGAGGCGTTCTGGCGGGTGTGGGCG
The DNA here is from genome assembly GCA_030041985.1 of Bryobacteraceae bacterium. Classification (GTDB taxonomy): domain Bacteria; phylum Acidobacteriota; class Terriglobia; order Bryobacterales; family Bryobacteraceae; genus PSRJ01. The sequence continues at coordinate 20,151 of JASIAM010000263.1, forward strand.
ATCAGCGCGTCCTCGCGGCTGATGGTTTGCTTCAGCACTTTGGCGCCGCCCACCATTTTTCCGGTTACCGCAAAATACAGGGTCAGAAAAGGCAAGGTCTGATTGGCTGCGGTGCCATCTGTTCCCAACCCCCACACAATGCCGCTCGCTTGAATAGTCGCCAGCGGCGGCATATCGTAAGCGCCGTCTCCAAAGCCCTCGTGCATGATTGCGCCATTGATGACGGCCCACGGGTTCACCGCCAGGTACATCCCCAGTTTCTTTGCCCGCTCAATCTGCGCGGCATTGATCTGATTGACGTGAGCCAACACCCAGCGGCGGCCCTTGATGGGGTACTCCTTATTGATGGCCTCGATCTGATCGAGAAACGCATCGATGGTGTTGTGCAGTTCGGCGTGGACATGCAAGGGAAGCCCAGCCTTGGCGATCGCCATTGCCATGCGCCGCCACTGCTCGAGTTGTTCCGGCTGGGGATCGGATTTCAGCGCGAACATGGGGTCATGCAGCGGCCCGTAGACGCTTTCCCCAAAGAATATGTTGTCGATGAAACTGTCGCCTTGAAACAGCTTCATGGCGGCGATTTGTTGTATAGACCGCTCTACCTGCTCCGGTGTGGCGGCGGCCTGGCCATCGATGCAGAACACGCGCACATTGAGGCGACCCTGCATTTTCCAGCGCTGGAAAATATCGAGCACATTGGCATCGCAGCCGGGAACACCGAACGCAGTGAGGCCGGCACGGTTCATATCCCGAACCAAAGCGGCGCTGGCGGTTTCCAGTTGATCCGCGGCCACGCGGGGAAACTTGTTGGCCACGACCCGCGTGCCGGCAATATCGCCGCGAACGACACCGGTAAGCTTTCCGGAAGCATCCCGCACGATCGATCCCTTGACGAAACCCGGCGGGTCGGGCGCGTTATCTTCGAGACGCAGAGACTGTAGGGCGCGGCTGTTCAAAAACACCTGGTAGTAAGACTCCTGAAGCGCGACCGGATTGAGCGGCGCAATCTGGTCCAGCTCCGCGCGGGTGAATGGCTGGGGATTATCGGCGAATTGCTGGTGAGTCCAGCCGCCGATGTTGTAGACCCACTCGCCCGGACCAACCGCTTTGAGGCGCGCGCGCAACATGGCGACGGCCTGCTGCCGCGATTCCACGCCATCGAAGCGCAGTTCCCGTGCCCACGTGTTGGCGGCGCGCAGCAAGTGCATGTGGTTGTCGATCAGGCCGGGGATTACGGCTTTGCCGTTGAGGTCCATGCGGCGGGTATTCGGTCCGGCAAGGCGGGTGATCTCCTGGTTCGTGCCGGTCGCCACGATGTGATCGCCGCGCACGGCTACCGCCTGCGCAATCGAAAAGCGCTGGTCCACGGTGATGATTTTCCCGTTGGAAAGAATGAGGTCGGGAGCCTGCTGAGCCCGCATTGCGCCGGCAAATAACAGCACCGCGAATAAGAAAGACAACCGCTGTGTCATACCGCCCTCCGGTTCCTTTCTGAACTCCAAGCCGCGGCCGGTAGGCTAACGGCGCCTATGATTGTGTCATATTCCGGGCTGGCTCTAGGGCGGGTGTGGCGTCGGAATCGAACTATGCGGCAGAATAGCGGCGTGGGCACTATGACGGTTCGCATCATCAGTTGTGTTTGGGACTCTGGATTGACGCGATGCGCCTGAAAATCATTGAGGTAGGGGAAGCCATGCTGCGCTCGCGCGCACGGGTACTGACGCGGGACGAACTCCGTAGCGCGGAAATTCAGCAGCTTATCGAATGGATGCGCGAGACGATGCGCGACGCGCCCGGTGTGGGTCTGGCCGCGCCGCAAGTGGGCTTAGCGCTCGATCTGGCCGTGATTGAAGATCCGGAGGACGCGCAACGCACGATTGCGCCGCAGAAACTGGCGGAGCGCGGCCGGCGGCCCGTCCCTTTCCATGTGATCGTGAACCCGAAGCTACAACTGGAGGGCGAGAAGGTGGAGTTCTTCGAAGGCTGTCTCAGTTTTCCCGGCTTCTCGGCATTGGTGCCGCGGGCCTTGCAAGCGCGGGTCGAGTGCCTGAACCATGAGGGAAATCCCATGACCATCCAGGCGGATGGCTGGTACGCGCGCATTCTGCAACACGAAATTGACCACCTGCACGGCACCTTGTATGTGGACCGGATGTACAGCCGCTCGCTGATGACGGTCGACCATCTCACGAAGCACTGGAACGACCTGCCGATTGCCGAAGTAAAGAAACGCTTGGGAATTTGAGTACAATTAGCCATGACATCCGCTTTCGACAGCATTCGCTATCCAGTCGGCCGATTCGAATTTAGCGATCCCTTCGATTCCGCAGACAGGCCGGTGTGGCTCGCGCAGCTTCGAGAGGCTCCGGCGAAGCTACACGCGGCGGTTGCCGGACTGACCGATGTTCAGCTCGACACGCCTTATCGCGAAGGCGGCGGACTGTGCGGCAGGTGGTGCATCATCTGGCGGACGCACACATGAACTGGTACATCCGTCCCAAGGTCGCGGTCACGGAAGATAACCCGATGACCAAAACATACGCGGAGCAGAGCTGGGCAGAGTTGCCGGACGCCCGGACAGCTCCGGTGGAAGCGTCGCTCAAGATCTTCGAAGGCGTCACGGAGCGGTGGTGCATTTTCTTTGTGTCGCTCGAACCTTCTGACTGGCCCCGCCGCTTCCAGCACGCAGAATGGGGAAGCCTGTCAGTCGAAGATGTTTTGCGCGTAATGGCCTGGCATACACGCCATCACACCGCGCACATCACGGAATTGCGGCGGCGGAGCGGCTGGTAAGTTCCGTTGAGAGAATCAGGCCGTCTGGACGGCTTGGCCGGCGGAGACTCGATGCGGCAGCGTGGCCTCTACGACCGCAAGGAATTCGGTTTCCGTCAGTAATCGCTTGTTAGCGAGCGAGAACTCCTTCACCGCGGCAACCACCTGCATGGCTTCCTCGTCGGTAAAGGTTACGTTGATGCTTTTGAGCGCCGCTTTGATGGAATCGATGCCGCTCCCTTTGCCCAATACCACCTTCGCCGCCGGTTGACCGACCACGTCCCAGTGATACGGGAACAGTTCAGTCGGTTGCTGGGCGCCACAGTTCTGAAACCAACTGGCGATGATGCCGGATTCTATCTGATAAAGCGCTTCACCAACCACGGGGCGGTTGCTGGGAACGGCATGGCCGGACAACTCCTGCACAAGGCGCGCCAGCCCGTAGAGCTTGTCATACTTCAAACCAATATCGACGCCGTACATAGTCAGCAGTGCCATAGCGGTCTCTTCCATGGGCGTGTTGCCGGCTCGCTCGCCCAATCCGAGCACTGTCGAATGGATTACTTCCACTCCTTCAGCCACGGCCATGATGGTGTTGGCTACTCCCATGCCGAAATCCATGTGAAAGTGAGCTTCCAGGCGCTTATCGACGCGCGCTCTCACCTGGCGAACCAGATATTGCATGGCATGCGGTGAGACTACACCGAACGTGTCCACCAATGCCAGCGCATCCATGTGACCTTCATTGGCGACGCGCAAGATCAGGTCAAGTACCCAGGTCATGTCCGCGCGAGTGAAGTCGATAGGGAAGAACACGACTTCCAACCCTTGTTCGTGGGCATAGGCCGTGGATTCAATCGAAAGCTGGATGGCGCGCTCGAGCGGCCATTGATAGGCGTACCGAATGATGTGCTCGCTCGACGGCACTTCCATCACGATTCCGGAAACGCCGCAATCGACGGCACGCTTCACGTCATCCACCATACACCGCGAAAACGCGAAGACCTGCGGCCCAAGATTGCGCTTTACAATCTCTTTAATGGCAGCAGCATCGCTGGGCGAGACGACGGGCATGCCGGCTTCGATCCGGTGCACACCGGCTTCGGCGAGGCCCTCGGCGATGCGGATCTTGTCGTCTTTGGTGAAGATGACACCGGTTTGCTGCTCACCGTCGCGCAGGGTAATATCGTGGATTTTGATGGCCTTGGGAAAATGGAATTCGGCGCGCACAGCGTCATTGAAGTTCCAGGGACTGACAAACCATTTGTCATTCTTCCAGGGTTGTTGAGGCATCGTGGACTCCTTTGGACTAAGCCAACCAGCGTACCACGCCCGCTACGCCATCGACCGCTACGGTGGCTCGATCCGGGATACGTTGTGTGGCATCGAATACTCCCAACACCATGGGGATTCCGCGCTCGCGTGCGAGCGAGGCCAGGTGCGATGTGCTGCCGCCACGCTCGGCGACCACACCGGCGACATAAGTGAGCAGATGACTCAGCGCCGGACCCGCCACTTTAGTGACCAGAATATCTCCCGGTGCGACGCGCGCAAGCTCGCATTCGCAGTGGATCACGCAGGCGCGCCCGGTGCTCCATCCGACACCTGCGGGGTGGCCGCTCAGGCGCGGACGCCCCTGCCACATCGCATCCGGCGCGGCTGCAGGCTCCATGCGTAATGGGCGGGCCTGCAGCAACTGGAAACCACTGGAGTCAAGCGCCCATTCGATTTCGACTGGCATTCCCATCAGGTGTTCCACTCGCAGCAGCATTTGGCCGAGTTCCACCGCTTGCGCTTCGCTGAGGCAGGGTTGGGCGGCGAGAGCGCTCGGGACGGCTTGCGTAACCGGTTCCTGGCGGTGGATGCAGCCCACCTGGTGATCCTTGCGGCCGGTGGTGATGTTCGTGAGGTTGCCGTCGCGAGTCAGTTCGTAGCGATCGGGAGTGACTTCTCCCTGCGCGATAGAGGAACCGAGTCCCCAGGTGGCGCTCAGAATCATGCGGTCCGCACTATCCACTCCCGCGACTCTGCTCAATCCCCCGCCCGCGCATAGCGCGGACACGAGTGGCTGCACCAGCACGGCCATTGCGGTATCGGCCGGATCGATCGCATGCGACGCCATGTAACGCAACGCGCGCGTGGTCCAAAGGGCGCCCCAACAGGAACGTACGCCAGTAATAAAGTCGGCTTCGCTTTCGACGCCAAGAAAGCTCTCAAACTGACCAGCGAAGTTAGCGCCCAATTGGTCTTCCACCAGCGCGGAGGAGCGCACCACCGTGGGCGTGCCCGTATTGGCCTGGCGCCAGGCTGTTAATAAAGGGTCAAGCACTACTGGAACGATGGGCTGATCGAGCAGCCCCAGTTTCATAGAGAGGGCGTGGCGGCGGGCTTCGGCGCTGCTGGTTGCAGAGAAGACGCTACGCGCTTCGGCTTCGAGGCCGAGCGCGCGAACTTGCATCCGATACGCTTCGGCATCGAGACAGAAGCCATCCGGAATGGAGAGACCGGAGTGACCGAGGCGCGCCAGGTTGGCTGCCTTGGGACCGAAGCGCGAGGCGTCGGCGGCTTCAGGGACAGTAAGAGAAGTGATCAAGTGTTCTGCTATGTTCCCACTCTTTTGCCGTAATCCGAGTAACCCGGCATGGGGTCCACCACGGTGATTTGCTCTACCGGGAAGTTGGAGACGATCTCTACTCCGTCCTTATGAACGATGAGCATCTCTTCGATGCGCACGCCCCACTGGTATGGTTTGCCGTGCTGGGTTTCGAGTGCGAACACCATGCCTTCTTTGATTTCGATGGGATGATCGAGCGACCAGATACGTGAGATAACCGGCTGGTCATATTGCGCAAGGCCCAAGCCGTGCCCCCATAGGTTAGCGGCCGCACGATCTTCCTCTTCGTAGCCCCACGCTTCTTTGGCGGAAGGCCATTGCGAAGCGATGTCACGAGTAGTGGCGCCCACCTTCACTGCTTTGATCGAGTCATATAGCCACTTGAGCGCGGTAGCGTAGTAGTCTTTCTGCTCCTGGGTTGGTTCCTTACCGACAATGTAGGTGCGATAGTAACAAGACTTATAGCCATTCCAGGTGAGCGCCGCCAGGTCCATAAATACGATGTCCCCGGGCTTGATAATGCGGTCGGAAAAGTTACGCCAATTCGGCCAGGTATTCAATCCGGAGGAGACGATGACATCCTCGACATCCTCCATGCCGGGAATACTGTAGAGGAACTGCATAATGTGCGCGGTGAGCTGGTTTTCGGTGAGACCCGGCTTGAGAAATTTCATGAACTCCCAATGCGCCGCGTCGCCAATCGCGCCCACCATGCGCATGCATTCGTGCTCATCGGCATTCTTGACGGCGCGCGCTTCCATCATGGGCGTCATGCCGTCAGTCCAATCGATTTTGGCGTCCTGGAAGATGCGGATCATATTGATGTCCACAAAATCCACGCCCAATTTCATGCCGTCCACGCCGCGCTTCTTCATTTCCTGCTGAATCGCGTTGGTGAACTTAGTGACTTGCATGGTGGAGGCTGGTCCGGCCGCGCCTTTAATCCAGGCATACGACCAGCGGATGTTGTCCTGAGGGATCCAGGGCGAATGCTTGGCAATGTGCATGCCGATATCGCCTTGTTCGAACAGAACCGGAGGATCATCGCCGCAGAGTAAGGCATAGCGGAGGCCTGGCTTCAAGCGGTTCCAGCCCGGGGTAAGAGTGCTGGTCACATAGCGGACGTTCTCGTCATACATCAGCAGCAGGGCGCCCAATCCGTGGGCCTTCATGCGCTCGCGCGCACGCTCCAGCCGGTATTTGCGGAGCCTGTCCCAGTTGATGCGCTCCTGCCAGTCGAGTCCTACAGCGCCGACGTTTGCCATGGATAGTTGGTTGGCTACTTCTGCCCGAACATGCCGATGTACACGCCTTTGGCGATGACTTTACCGTTCATAGCGGAGAGCAGATCAGCGCGGGAAGCGGTGTCGGGGAGATCCAGTTTCGCACTCAAGGCATAGATTTCGAACGTGTAATGATGATCGCCGTGCCCTGCAGGCGGGCAAGGCCCCATATAACCTGCGCCGCCCCCCAGGTTCTTGATCTGCTTGGCGCCATCCGGCAGATCGCCCGGCTTGATGCCCTCCGGCAAGCTTGTCGCGCTACCCGGGATGTCGAAGATGGCCCAGTGGAGCACATCATTGGTTGCGGAGCCGCCCAGTACCGGATCGGGGTCGTGCAGAATCAGCACGAAGCTTTGCGTATTGGCAGGGGCGCCTGTCCAGCTTATAGCAGGCGAGGGGCTATTCTGGCCTGCGGCACAAGTGTATTTGGCGGGGATCTGGCCGCCATCGGAAAAACCGTTGATGGTGAGGTGAATCATAGGAGGTAGCGTGAAACCTCCCTTCTTACCGCCCTTCTTGCCGCCTTTTTCCTGAGCGCCCAAAAATGCCACAGAGGCAAGCAGGGCCGCACCAATCACGAACGATGTCAGGTACCGCATGTTCTCTCCTATGATGGATTGCTTCCTAGACAGAGTATCCGAGTGCCCGCCGGACTGCAAGCGGAGCCTGCAGCCGGCCCGTGCGGAGTAGAATAAAATTTCCGAAAGGGCATTTTTTCGAAAAGCTATGGAATTCCTTCGCAACAGCCTGCTGGAACTAATTACGCAAACTTCCACGAACCTGCCGCCCGATGTAAGGGCTGCGATGTCGCTCGCCGCATCCGGGGAAACGCCGGGAACGCAGTCTTCCCAAGCACTGGACATTATTTTGTCGAACATCGACATGGCGCACGAGGGAGAAGGCCCGATCTGCCAGGATACGGGCATGCCCACGTTCCTGATTCATACGCCGGTGGGGGTGAATCAAATCCGCATCAAGCAGGCGGTGCGGGAAGCGATTGCCGAAGCGACGCGACTGGGCAAGCTGCGCCCGAACTCGGTGGACTCGATTACGGGCAAGAACAGTGGCAATAACCTGGGTGAAGAGACGCCGGTGATTCACTTCGAACAGTGGGAGGAGGACGAAATCGAAGTACGCCTGATTCTGAAAGGCGGCGGCTGCGAGAACAAAAATATTCAATACTCGCTGCCATGCGAACTGGACCATCTGGGCCGCGCGGACCGGAACTTCGAAGGTGTGCGCAAGTGCGTCCTGCACGCGGTGTGGCAAGCGCAGGGTCAGGGATGCGCGCCGGGAGCGGTGGGAGTGTGCGTCGGAAGCGACCGGGCCCACGGCTACGACTTGGCGAAGCGGCAACTGTTCCGGCCGCTGGATGATGTAAATGCCCAACCGGCGCTGGCGCAACTCGAGTCCGAAATCATGGAGGAGGCGAACCGGCTGGGCGTAGGAGCCATGGGTTTCGGCGGCAAGTCATCGCTGATCGGGTGCAAAATCGGGGTCGCGAACCGGCTGCCCGCCAGCTACTTTGTTTCGGTGGCTTATGAATGCTGGGCTTTTCGGAGGCTTGGCGTGCGGTTGGACGCGGCCAGTGGAGCGATTACCAAGTGGCTGTATCGAGACCCATCACGCAACGTGGAGAAGATGGCGCGCGGCGAAGGGTTTCCGCTGACGGGGCGGGAGATCGTACTGACGCCGCCTCTCACTGAGGCGCAGGTGCGCGCTTTGAAGGTGGGCGATGTGGTGCTGGTTCACGGCGAGATGTTCACCGGGCGCGACAACGTGCACGCGTACCTGATGAAGCACGCACCCCCGGTAGAGATGCGCGGCTCGGTGCTGTACCACTGCGGCCCGGTAATGTTGCAGGAAAAAAACCGGTGGCGAGTGAAGGCGGCAGGCCCCACGACGAGCAGCCGCGAGGAACCGTATCAGGCCGATGTGATTGGGCGGTACGGCGTGCGCGCGGTAATCGGCAAAGGGGGCATGGGCGCAAAGACCCTGCGCGCGCTCTCAGATTTCGGTGCGGTGTACCTGAACGCCATTGGGGGAGCAGCCCAATATTATGCGCGGACGGTGGAGGAAGTGCTGGGCGTGCATCTGATGGAATTTGGCATTCCGGAAGCGATGTGGCATATTCGTGTAAGAAACTTCGCCGCCATCGTAACGATGGACGCTCACGGCAACAGTTTGCACACGAAAGTAGAAGCAACGACGGGCGAAGCGTTAGCCGGCTTACAGGACCCCGCCGCATTGCAGAAGGTTTGATGCGGCTGATAGACTAAAAATTCCCGGCCAGGTAGCTCAGTTGGTAGAGCGCAGCCCTGAAAAGGCTGGCGTCGGCGGTTCGATTCCGTCCCTGGCCACCATTTTAATCTATTAAAAATCAATGGTTTGCAGAAGTACAATATAAACTGTACTGATTTTGTACCGCCGCCCGTTTATAATTCCCTCAGAATGCTTAACGTTTATACCCGTCACACCTCGGATTGCGAGCACGCCGGGGACATGCGCTGGCGCCGTTGCCGCTGCCCTAAGTGGATTCGCGGCGTGCTGCCCAACGGCGAAGCCGTTCGCGAATCCGCGAAGACCCGCAGTTGGGAACAGGCGGAACGCAAAGCGCGTGAAAAGGAGGCTGCCGCTGATCCGAACGTCGCCGCGACGGCGAAGCCCCAGCGAGTCACGGTCCGCGAGGCAGTGGAGCTGTTTCTCAAGGACGAGGAGGCTCGTGGGTTAGAGCCAGTTTCCCGCAAGAAATCCCGAACATTGCTTGATCGGCAGTTCCACCCCTGGTGTGAGGCTCGAAAGCTCAACCACATCGATCAAGTTACGCCTTTGGATCTGACCGATTTCCGGGCAAGCTGGAACAACGGAGACGTCACGACGCACCGCAAGCATGAACGCATGGTCGCGTTTTTCTCGTTCTGCGTTCGCAACGAGATCTTGCGGAAAAATCCGATGGAGGCGCTAAAGAAGCCAAAGACACCGGACCCCGTCCCCACGGATTACTTCCGCGCTGACGAGTTCAACTCGATCATTGCCGCAACGGAGAAGTATGACTTCGGCAGTGGCAATGACTGCCGCGACCGCGGGACGCGCCTGAAAGCGATCACGCTTCTGATGCGGTGGTCCGGCCTATCGATCCTCGATGCCACAAAACTGGAGCGCGACTGGCTGTCCAAGAACGAACAGCGTGATGATCAGATCTTCCTGTATCGCGCCAAGACCGGGGTGCCCGTTTTTGTGGTGGTCCCGGTGGAAGTCGCCGATATCCTACGATCCCTACCCAATTCCAATCCGCGGTATTTCTTCTGGTCCGGGAACGGAGATCCGCGCAGTGCAGCGAAGGCCTTCCAGCGCTCTTTCTGGAAGCTTTTTAAACTGGCCGACATTAAGAAGGCCGACGGAATGCGCAAACGTTCTCATCCACACATGTTCCGCGATACTTTCGCAGTGGAGCTATTGCTGGCCGGCGTACCCTTGGACCAAGTGTCACTCTTGCTTGGCCACTCCAGCGTCAAAATCACGGAACGCCATTATGCACCCTTCTGCAAGGGGCGACAGCAGCAGTTGGCTGCGTCGGTGAAAATGGCGTGGGCAAAACCCCAGGACGAGTACAAACCCGGAGAGAGTCAGCCGAAGACCAAGCGAAACCGCCGGGGCAAGACGAAATCTGCTGCCGCTTAACCTGCTTTGCGAATTCGGCGGTGAACTCGCCGCAGCACGCTTTCCGGTATGCGGAGAGTCCGGTAGGCGCGCCTGAACCTCTGTTCTTCGTGCCCCCACGTGATCACATCGGGTTCTTCCGCGAAAATCCGGCGGACCGTTTTCTCGCTGAGGCCCCATAGCTGAACGATCTCAGAGATCGAATAATGGCGTTCAAACGCTATGTCGCGAGGCTGAGAACCATCAAGACTGCCGGCGTCTTCGGCGGGAGTCGTCTGTGACCAAGACATTTCCTTACCGAGGCGTACCACAAGAGCAGAATACGTCGCAGCAGATCCACTGTCCAATGTTATTCCGGTACGGAACGATGCTCACGGCGGATAGAGATGGGCGGTACTCCTCCATAAAGTCTGTTGCACCTGATCCGAAGTGCTGGGCAGTAAGACCGCTCTTCACGGTCCGTCTGCTGACTCAGCGCAAGGTAAACAAACGATTGCCTCGTACTCGCGACACCTTTCGTTCATTGTTGCTGTTTGCGCAGAAACGTCTGCGCAAAAGCGCCGTCCAGCCTGGGTTCATCGAATCATTCGTCGATCATCTTGAGAATCAGTGGCGTAATGGATCCAAGAGCCGATCTACTTAGATGCCGACCTCGCTTTGAAACAAGGGGCTCTCGCCAAAATCAATCCGGTCAAAGGCAAGCTGCAGCGCTTTCAGCCCGACAACGAACTGCTGGCGTTCCTGAGTCAGCTTTGATCTCGACCATGCCGCATGTCTCCAGTGGCGCAGGCCGGCGCACCGCAGTCACTTGAGCTACCACAGCGATCAATGCCCGCTCGCGGCATAGTCCCGGACGCGGCATAGTGACTGAGTTGGTGCGGTTTATTTCCGTCACCGACGATCAGTAGGGGGCGGTACGAAGCTACGTCCCTTCAAGCAAGACTGTCCAGACGGTTCGGCTACAGGAAACCGCGACCTCCGCCATGAACGGATTAAAGGTAACCTATCTATTTGAAAATCCGCATGGACAAGCCGAGTACCGCCAACAAAACGAGAAGGGCATAGAGGATCATAAGGAGCCAGTGCAGCCAAGGGCTTCGTCTAAACAGGAACGACCTGATGCGCTCTTCAATAAGCAACACTTTTGGAGTCGTCACGTCATGACTTTTGCAGCACCAAGACATAATTGGAAGTCCATTATCCCACAGAGCACCAGTTGATCACCTCCCTCGATAATGCTTTCTTTATGCATCGAGCCTGGTTTGTCAGGGCGCCGTCGATTAGAACAATGCATGGATCGTGCGACCGCACGTAGAAATGTTGGAACAGTATCATCAGCTCGCTATCGCCGACGGGGACAGCGGGTCGCCAGCGGTCGTGTTGATGCACCAGCAAGGGAATGGGTTTCACGATGACGAGGTTCGTGCTCGTGGCACACGACCGAATACATTGGATGTCATTGTGCGAAGATGCCAGTTGATAATCACGGGGCACGCGGACGGCGAGAGCCGTCGAGCCGACCGATTTGCGGAAGCGGCATGGCACAGAAATGGGGGAGCCACATACGCCAGCTCTGATTACCAGAACGGATTTACGATCATTCAGGTTTCCCGATCTGATCGGGAGTGGCAGCAAACGATCGAGGCGACCGAGCTTCCCTTTTGGAACATCCGTCCAGTTCCTGCGCCCCGGCCAGACTTCCCGGAGTAATCTCACGAGCCCATTTGGTCGGCGTAAGGCGACAGCCATACACTCCGCATTCATAGTTCTGTGTCTGAGCCACAGAACGTCGGAGTCACAGATGTACGATGAACTGAATCGTAAGATTGCCGAGCTGCTCTAGTTTCGCGCAATGTGTAGTCTAAATCCTCGGTAGGCAGGAAGATGCTTTGCGCTAGGCGCGTACTCGAAGCGGCGTTTCGGCAGTTGCCCGCGAAGCTTACGAAATCGGCTTTAGCCGCAAGTTCCAAAAATCCGCTTCGAGCCGGATGAAGCAAGCCTCAGAAAGCTACCTGGCTTTGGCTGCACCAATTTCGTCAGCAGCCTCAACGAGTGCGCGCTGCGTCTGCTCAATTCCCTCAAGCTGGTGAACCAAGGAGTCCAAAATGACGCGAACAAGGTGTGCTTGCGTGTCCGTCCAACCAGTCCTATTGATTATCTGCAAAAGCTGGTCCGCGTAGTTGCCGGATATTACTTTTTGTAATCGCTCTTGGATTTCGCGGATTTCTGGTTTCAATTGGGTATGGCTCATGTTCAACTCCTTTACCAAGGATAAACTGCAAAACGACGCAGCGTCGAAATACGATCCGATCTCATAGTGCTAAATCGCCCAGAAACGAAAAAAGACCGAGTAAGCAACGCATCATCAAGCAGGATATAACGTGCTCAAGGAGCTTAAGCCTCGCTGATATATTCCCAGACAGAACCATGATCCCTCCTCCAACTGGGGTTATCGCAAATACGCTCGTATGGCATCAATCAGCTCCTGAGTGGCCCGGGATTTCTCAGAACCCGGGTTTTGATCGGGATCGACGACTTTAAATCGAATGTGGCTACCAAGAACCTCTGCCATAAGGGCGTTGATCGCGCCGCGGCAAGCGGAAATGGTGTGCAGAATAACGAAGCTGTCATCGCCGCGTTCGATCGCGTGCTCAATTGAGTCAATCTGCCCGCGAATTCGTCGGACGCGATTGATCATTTTCTTTTCGTCTGGAATGATGTGGGGCAGAATGGTTCTCCTCCTCGCTACGAAATAAATACCCTGCCGGGTATAGTATATTACGGGTAAACTCAGTGCTGCCTTCCTCGGCTGCTACGCCTATGAGCACGAGGAGTTCGACACCGCCCGCTCACCGGTGATAAGCGAGCGAGCGGCGATTCCGCTTTGCGCCTCCTGCGTGTCAAAGGTGTGGAGCACGGTGCAATTGAAGGGTGTCTTTGCGTTCTCATTGCTCACCACTCGGAATCGCCGTTTTCCAAGAGGCGAACTGAAACCCGGAGCGGGAGCGGAACGCAAACGCCCGATCGCGTTGGAGCGTTTTTGGAGCGTTGGAGCGGATTGACGTCCTTTCGGCGCCTGTGGTAGCGTTGAAAGCTCAGGTGCCCCGCAAGGGGATAAAAGGGAAGTCCGGTGTCAAACCGGCGCGGTCCCGCCACTGTGAACGAGGGATGCCGTTTCGATGGCCACTCGGCTGGTTCAGCCGGGGAAGGTGAAACGGTTGGGTAGATTCGATCACCTCCCTCCTAGCCAGGAGACCTACCTGAGATTCAGAACGGCTGACTTTCTGCGGAGGACGGAAAGAATGCGACTGACCTTCGCCACAACCCGATGTATCAGTTCAATGCTGAGCGTGTTGACGGGGGAAGCCTGCCGCCATCGTAAGGGAGGCAGACCGCGTGAAGACTCAATCTCAAGCGATTGAGCCGACCAGCCCGCGCCATCGTGCTCGAACCGGGCGATTTGACCGCCGCGGACTTACCTGGGAGCTACTCGCGCTCTTCTGCGTCTCATCTGTGGCGGCTCAGCCGCAACCGGCTCGCATCGTGTCGACGTTTCCCAGCATTACCGAAACGGTCTTCGCGTTGGGAGCCGGCGATCGATTGGTTGGCGTTTCGGATTACTGCCGGTATCCGGAAGCAGCTCTGGCGTTGCCGAAGGTCGGCGGTTATTTGACCCCAAATCTGGAAAGGATCGCGCTATTGCGTCCCGATCTGGTGTTGATTCGCGACACAGCGGCGACGGTCGCCACAGGGCTGAACGCTCTTGGAATCCGTTACGTCCAGATCAAGATTGGTTCGTTGGCGGACGTTTACTCGATGATTCGTGACGTAGGCGCTGCGATCGGCGCTTCGGCCAATGCACAGGAGTTGAATGCGAAGATTCGCTCGCGCCTCGATGCGATGCGCACGGAAACAGCGAGCAAGCCGAGACCTACCGCCCTGATAATCGTCGGACACACACCTGGCTTGCTGACCAACCTGGTCACCGCCGGTCCATTGACTTACCTTAGTGAGTTACTCGAAATCGCTGGTGGACGCAATACGATGCCCGCGAGCGCTGTCGCCTATCCGCGCATTTCGCTGGAAACGATCGTGCGCTTGAACCCCGACGTCATTCTCGATCTTGCGACGATGGGCGAACCGGCCAGCGCAGAAGCCCATGAGGCTCGCTGGCGCGATCCCTGGCTCTCGCTTCGTGAACTAAACGCCGTCCGCAGTGGCCGCGTGTTCGGATTGCCCTCTGACCCGCTCGCCACACCAGGCCCGCGTGTCGTCGAATCGGTGGAACTCATCCGCGCAAAACTTCGGCAAACTGCAGGTCCGCAATGAGCGCGCTGCTCTCCGTACAAGACGTCTCGTTCGCCTATCCCGCGCGCCCCGTGCGCGATTCGATTCAATTTACCGCAGAAGGTGGCAGTTCATCGTGCTGATGGGAGTCAACGGTATGGGCAAGAGCACACTGCTCGATATCGTCGCCGGATTGCGCGCGCCTCACTCCGGCCATGTCCGGTTCCGTGGTCAGGATCTGCACCACATGCCCGGGCGGATGCGCGCGAGAGAGATCGGCCACCTTCCGCAAGGAACACGACAGGATCTCCCATTTCGTGTGGAAGAGGTCGTCCTCATGGGACGGTATGCCTTCGCCGACCGCTGGTTCGAATCGTTTGAAGACCACGCGTGCGCCGATGACGCCATGCGCCGAATGAATTGCATTCAATTCCGCGAGCGCCTCTACTCCACGCTCAGCGGCGAGCAGCAGCGCGTTCTGCTCGCGGCTTGCGTGGCCCAGTGCCCACGGCTGATGCTCTTCGACGAGCCTCCACCTATCTCGACGTACATCAGCAGTTGCAGTGCTATTCAACGCTCGCCGGGTTGGCGCGGGAAGGCGCGCTCTGCATCGCAGTCGCGCACGATCACAATTTGGCGCTCGCGCACTGCACGCAGATTCTCGTTCTCCACGAAGGCAAGCTCGCCGCCGATTTATCGAGCTGTGAAGCCGGCACAAATTGCCAATGGCTGTCGTGGCTGTCACCCCGCCTGTGTATGGCGCAAATTCCGGAAGGAAAGCCGTGGGTGCTGTATCGATGACGTCGCGCACCTCATCGCCATACGGCTGGGTCTGGGGATCGGCGGCCGTATTCCTGCTTTCCGGGGTGCTGCTTCCGTGGGCCGGCAGCGGTCCGATCAGTATGGAGCGCGTCTTCGCGAAGCTCCCACCCGATTATCCGATCTTCATCGAGTTGCGCCTCTCTCGCACTTTGCTGGGCCTGCTTACGAGAGGAGCGCTCTCGCTCACCGGAAGCCTGTTTCAAGCGATGCTGCGCGATTCGCTCGCGACGCCATACACGCGCGGGAGCGGCGGTTATGCTCGTGATCGTTGCAGGCGCTTCGTGGAAAAGGGGCCAGCTTTCCGGCGTTCGTCTCCTGTTATCAGGAATCGCGCCCAACAGCGTGTGCTTGGCGTTCATTATGCTGATCAATAGTCTCGTGCGCTACCGGCGATCGTTCTCGATCACGCAGTGGATGCTCGGCAGCGTGGACGCTGTCAATTATCCAGCGCTCTTTGCCTTAGGCGAGCTAGTGGTGGCCGCATCTATCGTAGTCATCAACGAGGCGCGCGGCTGGAACTTACTCGCCGTCGGAGAGACCTGGGCCACTGCACGCGGCGCGGACTTGCGGCGCCTGATGATAACGGGCTACTGCTGCGGTTCGACGGTTACCGCCGGCGCCATCGCTCTTACCGGACCCATCGGATTTGTGGGGCTTATCGTGCCCCATTTAGTCCGCTCGCGCGTCAGTGGTAACAATCGCGTCCTCATGCGGTGTTCGCTGTTCCTCGACGGCGTGTTGCTTCCGGGTTGCGACACGCTGGGGCGGGTCGTGCTCGCTCCTGCGGAACCGCCTGCCGGCGCAGTGATGGCGATTGTGGGAGGTCCCTATCCCGCGTGGCTCGTGCGGAGCAGATTCTGATGTCGTCCTATCGCCAAAGAGTGACGCGCGAGGACGGACGCGCGATCAACGTCGTCCAGCGGCGCGGACACCTTTCCTATTGCCACGGCGCTTGCTGCTGCGGCCGCACCGATCGAGGTTACGCCGCCGTTCCGTCCGAGATTTACAAGGAGGAGTGGCTGAAGCGCAAGCTGCGCAACACCGTCCACATGACGAAGGGCGGATGCCTCGGCCCATGCCCGCTCGCGAATGTCGCGAGCCTCGAATTCGACGGACAGTCTGTTTTTTTTCAATCGGTGTCGCAGCCTTGGCAGGTGCGCCTGATCTTCGACTACATCGAATCTATGATTCGTGCCGATCGCTTCCTGCCTCCGCCTGCTGAACTCGCCGTTTTCACGTTCGATTTCTACGATTGGAAGGCCCGCCCACATCACTCCGAAGAGCTTGCGCCGCTCGCGCCGGTGGATCCGAACCTCCTCGCGTTCCTCACGCATGCCGGCACCGATTTAATGACGCTCGATCGCGCGCGGGCCGATCTTCCGCAAGGGATCAAAGTGCTCGGACTCTCGCTGCTCTCGATCGCGAGCGACGAACAGATGCTCACAACGTTGAATGGCGAATTCGCCGAAGCCGCAGTCGTGTTATGCCGCGTTCATGGACGCCTCGAGTCGCTACCCGCGTTCGAATTGCTGCGGCAGCGCTGCCGCGAGCGCGGACAGCGTCTCTTGTTCATCAGTGGAACCGGCGAACTCGATCCGCGGATGGCGCAGGCAGGTGATGTGCCGCTCGACGTACTCGACTCCGTAACGCGCTATCTCCTCTGCGGCGGAACAGCCAACCTGATCGAGTGTGTGAAGTTTCTCTCCGATCGCTTACTGCTCACCGGTTACGGCTACAGCGAGCCACAAATCATGCCGGATCACGGCATCTACCTGCGTGATATCGGAGGCGCGGATGCGGAAGACTGGCGCAAACAGGCGGACGCCCACAAGCCCGTCGCGGCAATTCTCTTCTATCGCGCGCACCTGCTTAGCGGAAATACGGGTTTCGTCGATGCGCTGGCGGAATCGCTCGCCGCGCAAGACATCGAGCCGCTTTGTATCTTCACATCGAGCCTGAAGGCGCAGCGCGACGGCATACCCGCGGCGTTTCATTACTTCGCGGCGCGCCCCGCGGTGATCGTCTCGACCCTCTCTTTCGCGCAAGCCGAGGTGAATACGGGTGGCGTCACATCGCCGGGATCGAACGTAAGCACGCTGGAACAGTTGGGCGTGCCTGTGATTCAAACGATGGCGGCGAGCGTGCCGCGAGCCTCGTGGGAGATTTCCTCGCGCGGATTGAATCCGCTCGAAACCGCCATCAACGTCGCAGTCCCCGAATTCGACGGTCGCATCATCTCCGTTCCTATCTCTTTCAAGGAGCGGCAGGAAGTACATGACGGCGCACTTTACGTGCCGCACGCGGAACGCGCTGCTCGGGTGGCCGGAATCGCGGCGCGATTCGTCGCATTGCGGCAAAAGCCGAACGCGGAAAAGCGGATTGCGTTCGTGCTCACGAACTCGTCGACGAAAGCGGCGCAAGTCGGCAATGCGGTTGGCCTCGATGCCCCCGCGAGTCTGCTGAACCTGCTACGAGCCATGCGGCGGCGCGGATATGAGACCGGAACGCTACCCGCCGATAGCGATGCGTTGATGCACGAACTGCTTTCGCGCGGCAGTTATGACGAGAATCATCCGCTTAATCCTTCGGTGGCGCACCGGCTATCTGTAAGGCGATACTGCGAATGGTTCAACTCATTCCCTGAGAACGCGCGCAAACGCTTAATCCGCGTGTGGCAAGAGCCGGGACGCGATGCGAAGGAGCCGTGGCACGATGCAGCCGATTTCCTCTTCGCGGCGCTCGAAATGCAGAACGCTCTCATTGCACTGCAGCCGCCGCGCGGCTACGGCGTGAATCCGGACGCGATCTACCACACGCCCGATCTGCCCCCGACGCATCACTACACGGCGTTCTATCGCTGGCTGGCCGCGCCGCGCGCGCAGGGCGGATGGGAAGCCGACGCGATCGTACACGTCGGCAAGCACGGCACGCTCGAATGGCTGCCAGGCAAGGGCATTGGTCTCTCCGCCGAGTGCTTCCCCGACCTGTTGCTGGGGGACATGCCGCTCATCTATCCATTCATCATTAATGATCCGGGCGAAGGCAGCCAGGCCAAACGCCGCACGCACGCCGTCATCGTCGATCACTTGACTCCGCCCATGACGGCTGCGGAAACGTACGGGCCTCTTGCGGAGTTGAATCAACTGGTCAATGAATACTACTCGCTCGAAAAGCTAGATCCTTCGAAGCTCCCGATTCTGCAGCGGCAGATCTGGGATCTGATCGAAAAGGCCAATCTGCACGCTGACCTCAATCTCAAGACGATACTCTCGCGCGATCACGGAGACCACAAGCATGAGTGGGATGAACAGGTTACCGCTGAGGGTGTGCCGGTCACGCTGGCCGAAATGAGCGGCAACGAAGTTGCACATTTGATCGAAGACATCGATGGATACCTGTGCGAATTGGGCCTCGCGCAAATTCGCGACGGCTTGCATGTGTTGGGTCACATGCCGCCGCTCGCGGACATGCTTCGCTCGCTCACACGCCTGCCGAATGAGGGGGTGCCCGGCTTGCAGCAATCGCTCGCGGCCCATTTCGGATTCGCGCTGCCCGACTTGCTGGAGCGCCCCGGCGCGCGCCTCGAGCCGCCTGCATCCGTCTATGGTACGCTCTGCCATTCGCATGCCGACGTGCTTCGCGAACTCGACGCGCTTGCGCTCGCGCTGTTCACTGCCTTCGAAGAACGCGGGTTTCAGGCCTCGGCGATTGAGGAAGTTCAGTGTCTCGTATTTGGCAAAACCGCCGCAGGTGTTACCCGCGTACTTCATTACGTCAGCGACGCTTTGCTGCCTAACCTCGAACGTGTGGATGAAGAGGTCGCTAACGTGCTAAACGCCCTCGAAGGCCGCTATGTCCCTGCAGGGCCGGCGGGTGCCCCGACACGCGGCATGGCGAGTATTCTGCCCACCGGCCGCAACTTCTACGCCGTGGACCCGCGCGCCCTTCCTTCTTCCGCTGCGTGGCAGGTCGGCGAGCAACTGGCCCGCGAAACGCTGGCGCGTTATCTCAAAGAGGAGGACACATATCCCGAAATGGTCGGACTGAGCATCTGGGGCACGTCGCAGATGCGCACGCAGGGCGACGATGTCGCTGAAGCGTTAGCGTTTTTCGGTGTGAAGCCGGTGTGGAATCCGCAATCGCGGCGTATTGACGGAGTGGAAGCGATTTCGCTCGCCGAACTCGCACGGCCGCGCGTCGATGTTACGCTGCGGATCAGCGGATTCTTCCGCGATGCTTTCCCGCACCTCATCACCCTACTCGACGATGCGGTGCGCCTGGTGGTCTCCCTCGATGAGCCGCTCGACCGCAACTATCCGCGCAAACATTATCTGGCGGAATTGGAGAAGACATCCGACCTACCCGCTGAAGAGGCCGAGGAAAAAGCGCTCTTCCGCGTCTTCGGGACTAAGCCAGGTTCTTACGGGGCCGGACTCTCGCAACTCATCGAAACCGGCCACTGGCGGACAGCCGACGATCTGGCGAAAGTTTTTCTCGAGTGGGGCGGCTACGCCTACGGCCGCAACGCTTATGGAAGCGATGCGCGCCCCATCTTCGCCGAACGGCTCAAGACGGTGCAGGTGGCTCTTCACAACCAGGACAACCGAGAGCACGACATCTTCGATTCCGACGACTACTACCAGTTCCACGGCGGGATGGTCGCGACCATCCGCGGCCTCAGGGGAGAGCGTCCGAAGGCCTATTTCGGTGACTCGGCGCGGCCCGAATCGGCCCGCGTGCGCGATTTGAAAGAAGAGGCGCTTCGCGTTTATCGTAGCCGAGTGATCAATCCGAAGTGGATCGCGAGCATCCAGCGGCACGGCTACAAAGGCGGCCTAGAACTCGCCGCGACGGTCGATTACATTTTTGGATTCGACGCCGCCGCCGAGATCGCGCCCGACTTCGTCTATGAGGGGCTTGCCGAACACTACGCGTTTGACGAGACCATGCGCCAATTCCTCGAACAATCGAATCCGTGGGCGCTCGAAGCGATCTCGAACCGCCTGCTCGAAGCCGCCGAGCGCGGCCTGTGGGAACATCCGGCGGATGCAACCCTCGCGCGCCTCCGCCAGACGGCGTTCGATAGTGAAACCATGCTGGAGACGCGCGATGAGCGCGTAGAGGCGCGATGACCCCCGCGGCGTATCCATTTACGGCGATCGTCGGACAGCCCGAGTTGAAATTGGCGCTGCTGCTCGCGAGCGTCGACTGGCGGCTCAGTGTGCTGCTGAAGGGCGACAGAGGGTCGGGCAAGAGCACCGCCGCACGCGCGTTGGCCGGAATCCTTCCGGCAAATGCGCCGTTTGTCAATCTGCCGATCGGCGCCACTGAAGATCGCCTGCTCGGCGGACTCGATATCACGCGCGCGCTGGCCGGTGAGGCCATTCTCAAGTGCGGCCTGATCGACGAGGCGCACGGAGGCGTGCTCTACATCGACGAAGTGAATCTTTTGGCGGACCCGCTAACCGATGCCCTCCTCGACGTTGCGTCTAGCGGCCGTCACTATATCGAGCGGGACGGGCTCAGCGCTGCCGCCGAAGCGCGTTTTGTCCTGCTCGGCAGCATGAATATCGAGGAAGGTGCTTTGCGCCCGCAACTGCTCGACCGCTTCGCGCTCGCGCTCGATGTGTCCGCTCCGCTTGCGGTCGAAGAGCGCGCGTCAATCGCCGCGGCCCGATTGCGATTCGATTCCGATCCCGTTGGTTTCTGCGCCGCTTTCGAAACCGAACAGCAGCAGTTGCGCGAAACCATTGTGATGGCACGCTCGCTAGCCGCGGACATTTCTGTGGATTCCGGAGCGCTGCGAGAGATCGCGTCCGCGGTGACGGACGCAGGCGTGCGATCATTGCGCGCCGATCTGGCCGCGCTACGCGCCGCTGTCGCACGCGCCGCGCTCAACGGGAGGAAGGAGATTCTCACGGAGGATATCGAGTCCGTCATGCCCTTGGTGCTGCATCATCGCACTCGGCGCGATACGCCGCATCCTCTAGATCCCCAGGCCAGCAGGGAAAAGCCGCCGGACCGTTTGCAGTGCGAGAACGCGGAAGCATCGTCCGGTGCGCAAGATCGCATCTTTTTGCCTCAACCGCAGCAAGCCCCGGAACTGCGCGCGCGCATCGCTGAAGCGAAGCTTCGCGGCCGCAGTGCGCAACTGAGCGAGAAGGCTGCTGCCGTGTCTTTCCCACAGGGAAAATCCGCCGAAACTGGCGCGCTCGATGTGGTTGTAAGCCTGAAGCAGGCGTTTCGAAATACTGGCGCCGCCGCGCTGCACGCCGATCATCTCGCGTTTCGCGAGCCGCTCGCGACATCCGGCATTCGTTTCATATTCGTGGTCGATTCGAGCGGTTCCCATGCCGCTCAGCAACGCATGCGCGCGGTGAAGGGCGCCGCTGCTGCGCTCTTGGAATCTTCGCTTGACCGCAAAGACGAGGTCGCCGTCATTTCCTTCCGCGGTCCGAAAGCCGAGATCGTGCTTGAACCCTGTCGAGATGTAGAAGCTGCGCTACGCGCTCTCGAATTCCTGCCGACCGGGGGACGCACGCCGCTCGCACACGCCCTTGAACTCGCGCAATCACTGGTAACTTCCGCTGCGCTGTTAATCCTTCTCACCGACGGCCGAGGTAATGTTCCTCTGTCGAATGGTGATCCCTGGAAAGACGCGCTCAATGCCGCGGAACGCCTACATTGCCCATCTGTTTTGATTGACTCATCGCTCGATTCCTCCACTACCAATGCGACGAACGCTTTGGCATCCGCCATGCAAGCACGGTGGATACGGCTCGATGAACTCAGTGGAGAGACTTTACTCAGCATTGTCAGACCGCTATGAATCACGCAATCGAATTCCGCCCCACCGCGGCGTAGAATCTTGTTGACTGTATCCCCTCCAGGGGGATAGGATGAAGTCGATGTCAGAAAAACGTCTACACGCCAATCATCCCGAGATATTGAAGCGGCTCAAGCGTGCGCACGGGCACCTTCGCAGCATCATTGAAATGATTGAGGCCGGACGTCCCTGCCTGAACATCGCCCAGCAGTTGCACGCCGTTGAGATGGCCGTTTGCCAAGCCAAAAAGGCGCTGATTCACGACCACATCGACAACTGCCTGGAACAGGCAGTTGGACCCGTGCCACGCGCCCGGCGCAATTCGATAGACGAGTTCAAGACCATCACGAAATACCTCTGAAGAGGAGCCTATGAATACCGAAGCACTCTTTCTTGTCGCGGCCGTGGCCGGTGTCGGGGTGCTCCACACGATCGTGCCGGACCACTGGGTTCCGATCACCTTGATCGCGCGTCAACGTGGCTGGTCCAGGAGTGAGACCGCGGCGGTCGCCTTGAAAGCTGGTATTGGACATGTTCTGTCGACCCTCGTATTAGGACTCGTCGTGTGGATCGCCGGCGTGGCCTTTGCCACTCGGTTCGGCCACCTTGTTGACACAGCCGCCAGCATTGCGCTGATCGGATTTGGTAGTTGGATCGCGATTTCGGCTTTGCGCGAGATCCGGGGCGTCGAACACAGTCACGGGCATGGGCACAGTCACAGCCACACCCATAGCCACAATTTCTCGCACCTCACTGGAGGCGGCGCTGCGATGTCATATGGTGTGCATGGGCCAGAGTTGCAGCGCATCGTGACTGATCATGGCATTATCGAGTTGTCGATCTTCGAAGCCGGAATGCCTCCCCGGTTCCGCTTGACAGGAGCGGAAGCAGATATGATCCGGATTGAAACTATCGGGGAAGGGGGTGCGCGCCAAATGTTCCCCATGGTCGCTCGGGAAACCTATTGGGAGTCCCTTGAAGAAATTCCCGAACCCCATGGCTTCGCGGTTACGGTGACCGTGGCTCATGGCGGTCACGCGCACACTTATAGGACCGCATTTGCTGAGCACGAGCATAACCACGGGGAGCACGGCCACGCTCATGGAGAAGGACACGGCGCAGAAGCGGCCAGCGATGCGCTTTACGCGGCAATGCCGGGCGGCGTGGCGGTATTGACTCATGTCCATGCGCACCGGCATGGGAGTGGCGCGGCCCACACACATCTACACGACCATGACTCCGCAAGCTGGCATCAGGTAGCGGCTGAAACGGATGCAGAGCCGCTGCACACGCATCAGCATAAAAATTCGTCGCGTACTGCACTCATGCTCATCTTGGGTTCGTCGCCCATGGTTGAAGGAATCCCAGCGTTCTTCGCGGCCGGAAGGTATGGTGCTGGTGTCATTCTACTGATGGCGACTATATTCGCGATCAGCACCGTTGTCACGTACGTGCTGTTATCGGTCTACTCAGCGGCGGGGCTGCAACGCGTGCAAATTGGGGCATTCGAGCGTTATGGCGAGGTGCTGAGTGGCGCGTTGATTGCGCTCGTCGGCGTGGCATTCTGGATTTGGCCGGTACTCTGAGCCGAAATCGCGCATCTTGTTAGCCTGCGTATCGGGCTTGACCAGGTCTGTATCGTATTCCACGTCGCCCGAACGGGCACCACAGGCTCGTCACTCTTATGTCATCGCATTGGCTCTGTACATGCGCTGTTCCTATCGCGAGGTCCTGCGATGCCTATGGGAAGGCGTACAGTGGCTGCTGAACCCCTCCACCAAAGTGAAGGTCGCCGGTAAATCGGGCATTTCCCAAGCGCGTACTCGTCTGGGAGTGGAACCGGTACAGAAGCTCTATGAGGCGGTGGTGGTTCCCATAGCCGAGAAGCGTACTCAGGGAGCCTGGTATCGCCAATGGCGTTTGGTCAGTCTGGACGGCAGTACGTTGGACGTGGCCGACACGGCGGAAAACGACAAGGCCTTTGGCCGTCCGGGCGCCAGTCGCGGTTCCAGCGCCTTCCCCAAGATCCGTTTCGTAGGGTTGTTGGAGAACGGGACGCACGTGTTATGGGCTGCGCACATGGACCCATATGCTACCGACGAGATTACCCTGGCCGAAAGTGTAGTGCCTGCTTTAACGCCAGGCATGTTGTGCTTGGCCGATCGGTTTTTCCCCAGCTACCAACTCTGGCGGGCAGCCGCCAAAACGGGAGCGGATTTGCTGTGGCGCACGCGCCAGAATGCACGCCTGGAGGTGGAGAAACGCCTGCCAGACGGCTCCTACCTGAGCCGTATTTACGCCCAATGGCAATCACCGTATGTACGGCGCTCGCCGGATCGCTAGTACTTGCGCTAACGATGATACCTGTGTTGGCCTCGGTCAGCTTCCGCAAAGGATTCGCGCATCGACGCTCAGGCGAGCAACGGTGGATGGCCGCCCTCAATAGCGGTTACATATGGGTTTTAGACTGGGCGATTCATTACCGCATCCTCACGGTTTCCGCCGCTTTACTGGTGTTGGC
>JASIAM010000264.1 GCA_030041985.1 Bryobacteraceae bacterium
GGAAGGGCCCGCAGCGCGGTAAAAACGTGGAACGACGGGGTGTTGCCTTCGAACTGGCCCTGACTTCCTTGACTCGTCGTGCGGATCGGTCAGGTTTCCTTCTTCACAAATATCTGTGGCAGCAACTCTGGACGGTGGGTCAGCATGGTCGTCAACACGACGGAGGTCAATACGCCCTCTGCAACAGCCAAGGGCAGCTGCATCGGCGCATAACCCATAAAGAAGATCACCCACTGCTTCAGCAGCGGCACATGGCCGTGCAGGCTCAAGGCCAACTCGAATGCGGCCACCAGGTAGGTCACCAAATCACCGACAAACCCGGCCACACCGGCCGCAAGCCACACCGGACACTCGATCGCACGCAGTATTTTCCAAAACACATAGCCCGACAGCCCGCCGCAAATGCCCATGGAGAATGTATTGGCGCCGATGGTGGTTATTCCACCATGACCAAAGAAAATAGCCTGGAAAAACAAGACAATGGTGGAGATTACCGCGGTGGCAAACGGGCCGATTAGAATCGCCGCCAACGCCGTGCCGCAGGGATGCGAACAGGATCCTGTGACAGGCACAGGTAGGTGCATGGCCGAGATCACAAAAACCGCGACACCCATCATGGCCAGAAACGGCTTGTACGACAGGTTTTCGCGGACTCGCCGCTTGATTTCGAAGATACCGGGCACCACAAACGCGACGGTGGCTGCGTACCAACCTGCACATGCCTCTGCAGTTAGGATGCCGTCTTCGATATGCATTTAATCTCTCTCCTTTTCATTTGGCACGAGATGCGCCATTTTCCCAAATGCTGCGACTTTTGCGTTTGACTTGATTGACATTCGGCTCGAAGCCGCCACAAAGGTGATTTGCTCCGGCTGAGAAATAGATACGAACCCCTGCCAACGTGGGCTCGCGGAACAGACAAACGCGGAAATTCATTGGAACGGAGCAACAAGTCTCCCTGCATTCACTGGATGAAACGGCTCATTCGGGCAGCAACTGGCCCTAGCATCCCGATTTTACATCTGAACACCTAACCGCCATAGGCCAAAGGGAGAATAGAGCGGTCACATGACGGTCACTGACCGGCATGTAACCTATGACAACCCAAACGAACTGCTCCACTTACGTATAAACGAACGTCGTGTCCAGACATCCCGTACTCCAGAGATTGTGCTAGAATTTCGGCGATGGACATTTCGCCCTACGGTACCTTAGATGCGGGGGCGATTGACGCTCATCCATCACCGATTTAACTCAGCGGAGGCCGGTTCTGAATCTGCGTAAGACAGCCGCAGGCTTGGGTATTCCAAGCCGTCAGCTGCTCCTCCACTGGGGCATCGAGAGCGGGTAATAATCGAGGGCGTTTGTCCCTGGAGCACGATGTATGTTTACCGATCAGAATAATACCGACTTCCCCAACGAGGAGGAGCCGACCTTCCGGAAAGGGCTGCGCATCGGCGTAGCGGCCCTCGTTTTGGCTGCGGCGGTCGCTGCTGCTTGCATCGTAATGGTGCCGGCAGGTCAGGCTGAAGTCATTACGCGTTTCGGTAATCCCATTCGCGTCATTACGGAGCCGGGACTGGCATGGAAATGGCCGGCACCGGTGGAAAGCGCGATTCCGATCGACTTACGTCTTCTTACCACGGCCACCGGGTTAGAGGATGTCGGCACGCGCGACGGTTTACGGGTTCTCGTGCAGGCCTATGTGGCTTGGCAGGTGCCGAGTAACCCTCAAGAGATCCGGCAGTTCCTGCGATCCGTGCGGAATCAGCCGAACGAGGCCGCCCGGCAGTTGCGCAGCTACGTCAATGCCGATCTGCACGTCATCTCGAGTAATTTTAACCTCGCCGATCTCGTGAATGTAGATCCGCAGAAGGTGCGTCTGAATGCCTTCGAGGACCAGGTGCGTGCGAGGATCGCTCCCCGAATGCAGCAGGTGTACGGGATCGCTGTTCGGCAGATTGGGATCGAGCGGATGACATTGCCGGACGAAACGCTGGCGGCCACCGTGGCGCGTATGAAAGCCGATCGGGAAACCGTTGCCGCACAGCTAA
This sequence comes from Bryobacteraceae bacterium, assembly GCA_030041985.1. Lineage (GTDB taxonomy): Bacteria > Acidobacteriota > Terriglobia > Bryobacterales > Bryobacteraceae > PSRJ01. Next base: position 2,055 of record JASIAM010000264.1, read on the forward strand.
CGGCAGAGGGCCTTGAGAAAGCCGCTGCCATTCGCGCTGATGCCGAAAAAGAAGCGCGCGAAGTGGTGGCCGAGGCAAGCGAGAAAGCAGCGCGTACGGAGGCGGACGCTCAGCAGGCGGCGGCTCGCACCTACCAGCGCGCGTATCAGAGTGACCCGAATCTCTACGAAACGCTGCGCTCGCTGGATACGATCAATCAGATCGTCAGCCACAGCACAAACCTTATTATGCGTACTGATGCGGCCCCATTCCGAATGCTGGTCGACGGGCCGCCGGGCGTAAAGAACGCCACTGCCAACGCCGCGTCTGTTGCCCAGCCGGCGTCCCCCGCGGCGAACTCGGCTAATCCAACGGAGACGCCGGCTCCTGCAAAGGCTTCCCAAAAGCCGCCAGTTCCGAAGAAAAAAGACGCGAGTATCCCGGAGGTCGCCGGAAGGCAATGATAGGCGCGCCCGATTATTCGCCGGCCGGCGTGGACGAAGAGCCTCGCCGTGTTCTGGTTGGGCCGCAGCCCGGTCCGATCGCACAGTCGGTCGTGCTTGGTTTTCGGGCCTTGTATGTGGCCACAGTGCTGCTTGCGCTCTTCTGGGTCACAAGCGGTGTGCGCGAAATCGCATCCGACAGCCAAGTTGTCGTGCGCCGGTTCGGTCGCATCGTGCGTGCGCAGCAGACTGGTCTGCTCGTGGCGTGGCCGCGTCCTATCGAGCAGGTCCAGGTCTTGCCCGGACCGCAGCGGCAATTGACTCAAGACGTATCCGTGCTGCTCGCGCCCAGCGGAAAGTACCAGGAGGTGGTGTGGGGCGTCAACTCGAACACCAGAGCGTCGCGTACAGCCGCACCTCAGCATGCCGAAGCATACCTGACAGGCGACGGCAACGTCGTACTCATCACGGCAAGCCTGATCTACCGGATCAACGATCCGATCGCGTACGCGCTCGAAGAGGAGCACGTCGGCCCCGCGCTCGATCGGCTTTTCCGTGCCACCGCAGTGCGGATCGCGGCCGGTAGAAACCTCAATGATTTTCTGGTCGTGCAGACCAATGCCGATCAATCTCGCAATGGGCAAGCTCCCATCGCCCGGCGTAGTGAAGTCCGTGAGTCATCGCTTAGAGAGATAAACGATCGCCTACACGCTCTCGAGGCCGCCGGCGCCGGGCTGGGAGTGGAGATTGAGCAGATTAACCTGACGCCGTCATTGGCGCCCGCTGCCAAGGCCGCCTTTGATCAGGTGATTGTGGCGGATCAGACTGCCGAGCGCGGCATGGCCAATGCGCGCACCGATGCCGAACGCCGCCGCCAGCAGGCCAACACCGAGGCCGAACAATTGGTCAGCGCCGCGGAGGCGACAGCGAAGGAGACCGTAACCAAAGCTTCGGTCGATACGGCAAGCATCCTGGCACTCGTGCACGACGAGAGGACGTTTCAGAGCCGGGACAGTTTGTTATTGCGGGAATACCGTGCTCGAGTGGCGAGTATAATGAGCACCGGGCGAGTAACGTTAGTCGACCCAAAGAGCGGCGCGCGCGTCGTATTACCAGGAAAACAACCATGAGTGCCACACCAGTTACCAGGGAAACAACCATGAGTGCCACAGCCAGAATCGATCCGTCCTGCGCTCCTGGCGGTGGGACCTGTTTCGCGACGGCTGATGCCGTCACTTCGACTCTCCAGATTGACGCGACTCTCGGGACCGACCGATCAGGGCAGTTGCTGAATCGGGCCGAGCGTTTTGTGCTCGGTCTCCGACTCACGCTGGCGCTCGCGGCGCTGTGTCTGGTCGCGGTTGCCAGTGGCGTGTATTTCTTCTTGCCGGCTGAGCGCGGGGTCGCCGATCTGGTGGCCGGTGTAGGCGCTGCTCTGGTTGCCGTTCCGGTATTCGTCGAGGCTTGGGCAAGCTTGAAGCATCCAAGCCTCGACGGCATTAGCGAGCGGTTGGTAGCTTTGGCGCTCATCGCCGCTTGGGCTACCGGCGATCTCATGACTGCTGCCATCCTGCCGATCATCATGACGATCGGCCATATATTGGAAGAGCGAAGCATGCTGGGTTCGCATGAGGCCATTAGCGCCCTGACCCGCTTGACCGAGGCTGATGTCCGGCGGCGACGGCCTGGTGGCGGCGTAGAAGTGGTGTCCGGCACGAATCTGCGGGTCGGCGACCTTATTGAATTGCGTGCCGGAGAGCGCGTGCCGGCCGACGGAATTGTGCGTCAGGGTGCCTCGACTCTTGACCTCGCCTCCTTAACTGGTGAATCGGTGCCGGTCGAAGTTGGCGAGGGTAACGAGGCACCGGCTGGCGCGATGAATCTGGATGGTCTGCTGCTATTGGAAATCATCCGTACCGGTGAAGAGAGCACCGTCGGACGGATCATTACTTTGATGCGGGACGCCGAGAGTTCCAAGCCACCCCTCACGCGGATGCTTGACAAATACGCTGGTCAGTACATGGCACTGGTTCTGCTCGTGGCCGGGGGCACATGGCTGATCAGCGGAAGCACGCCGGCGATGCTCGCCGTGCTCGTCGCGTCCTGCCCGTGCGCCCTAGTGCTGGCTGCGCCGGCAACCGCCGTCGCCGCTATCGCCGTGGCCGCGCGCCACGGCATCCTGATCAAGGGATCTGGCTTCCTGGAAAACCTGGCCGACATTTCCTCGGTGATCTTCGACAAAACCGGCACCCTGACCACGGGCAATCTGCATCTGGCGCGCGTCGAGCCGACCGAGGGTGCCGATCCAACTGTGCTCAAGCGTCTTGGTGCAAGTCTCGGTGCCGCAAGCAACCATCCGCTCAGTCGCGCCGCCGCCGCTGCGGTACCGAAAGAGGAGCGCCTGGGCCTCGAAGACGCTCGCGAGCTGGGCGGCTTTGGCGTTACCGGCATGTACGAGGGAGAAATCGTCGTGATGGGGCGCGCAGACTGGTTCGAGCGTCTCGGCATCGCGGTGCCCGCGCCGCCGGCGCACGTCGGGCCGATTGCCGGCGTCAGCCGGAACGGAAAGTTCTTAGGCTGGCTACTGTTTTACGATCAGTTGCGCAGCAGCGCTTCCGAAGCGGTGCAGGACCTGAAAGGGCTCGGCATCGAGCACATGGTGCTGTTGACCGGAGACCGGGCTGCAGTGGCCCATGAGGTGGCAGCCGAAATCGGTGTGGACGAAGTCTGGGCCGAGATGCTACCCGAGCAGAAGATGGATCGCGTTATGCGCGAGATCAAATCCGGCCACCGGCCCATGGTGGTCGGGGATGGCATCAACGACACGTTGGCGCTTCGCGCCGGGGCCGTCGGTGTGGCGATGGGCACGCAAGGATCTGATATCGCCTTGGCGTCAGCCGACCTCGCGTTGATGACCAACGATCTGCGGCGCCTCGGCACCTGCATTCGGCTCAGCCGCCGCTGCCGCCGGACGATCGCCGTCAACATCGTGATGGGCCTGGGATTCACGTTTGGCCTCGTGGCGCTGGCGGGCTTCAACGTTCTGGGCGCCTCAGCGCCGATCATCGCGGCGCTCCTGCACAACGTGAGTACGTTCCTGGGAATTGGCAACTCCGGTCGCTTGCTGCTCTTCGACGAGACGGATGCGGTTGCAGCAGCGACGGTCTCACAGACGCCAGTGACGACGTGATCTTTGATCCGGGGTGGTTGAAGGAAGACCTTCTCGGCCAAGCGTGTTCGGTACTCGAAGCGAAATTGATCAAGCACCGGACATTGGGCACGACGCAGGCCGCTTTGGGTATACTCGGCCGACGACATCATGGATAGCATCCTCGAAGTAGGCCACCTCTCGGTGCACTTTGGCCGACGCCATGTGCTGCAGGACTTGAGCTTCAACGTCGAACGCGGAACCTCACTCGCCATTCTCGGGCCGAACGGCGCTGGCAAGACGGTTCTGTTCCGGTCGCTGATTGGTGCCACGCCCTATGACGGCACAGTACTCTGGGCCGCAGGCACGCGTATCGGCTATGTGCCTCAGAAACTGGATCTCGAACGTGACATCCCGATCACGGGACTCGATTTCTTAACGGCACGGACCGCGCTCGCGCATGGCATACGGACCGATGTCTCGCGTGTGCTGGCGCTCGTCGGCATTCCCCCTGACGTGGCGAATCAGCCGATCGGCGTGCTCTCGGGCGGTCAGTTTCAGCGGCTGCTACTCGCCTTCGCTCTGGTCGGCGAGCCGAACGCGCTGCTGCTCGACGAGCCAACGGCGGGGGTGGACGAGCCAGGGCAGGAACAGATCAACGAGCTTGTCAGCGTTCTTCAGCAAAATCACGCGCTGACCGTCCTGTTCATCTCGCACGAGCTCACAGTGGTGAGCCGCTACGCCACCAACGTGCTCTGCCTCAGCCGTGGCGTATCGTGCTTTGGTCCGCCACGCACCATTCTCACGCCGGATCTCCTGCGTGATATGTACAGCACTGACATGCACTTCCACGTTCACGAGCACGACCGATGACCGCTGACGCGCTGGCGCTCGCGGTGGCAATGGCCGTGGCCTCCGGCCTGATCGGCTGTTTTGCCGTGATGCGGCGGATGTCGCTCGCGGCCGACCCACTGTCGCACGTCGCGCTGCCCGGCATCGGCGTCGCCCTGGCGCTGCGGATCCATCCCATCTTCGGCGCCGTGGCGTTGCTGTTTTTCGGCGCGCTCCTGGTATGGGCCCTCGAGCAACGGACCCGAGCCGCCACCGAAACGATGATCGGGATTGTCTTCTCCGCGGCGCTGGCCGTAGGAAGCATGATGACCTCTGGCGAGAATCTGATCGAAGCGCTGTTCGGCGCCAGCGGCCCGCCCAGCACATCGGAATTGATCTTCGGCCTCGCCGGCGCATTCGCCGTAATCGTCTTCATCGTTACCCAACGGGACAGCCTGATTGTGATGCTCGTCTCGCCGGAAGTGGCGCGCACGACTGGGATTAACGTTGGCCGGCTGAATCTGCTGTATCTTGAGGCCTTTGCACTGACGATTGGGCTGGGGTTGCGCTACCTGGGCGTTTTGTTGATGGGGGCCCTGATTATCGTGCCCGCAGCCACCGCGAAGGGGATGGCACGCAATCTCACGGGCATGCTCTACATGGCGGCCGGCATCGCTGTACTGGCCACCGTAGTCGGCACGTGGGCAGCGGTTTGGCTGCACCGGGCCAGCGGCCCGCTAATCGTGATGACAGCGACCGGCGTCTTCCTGCTGAGCCTTACGCGAAAACCCGCCTAATTGATCGTCAGCTAGGTTCTATTCGATATCCCTTCCGCATACCGAGGGATTGTGGTAGCATTTTATAGCTAGATATTTCGCCCCGATAAGCGAATACTAAGTCATTGGTATTGACGAGGTCTCCCGTAGTTCATGTGGCTAATATTCCTAATCGTTTTTACGTGGTTCTGCGTACTCATCTATGACGTATTTTCGATAGGTGATCAACCGCCCGAATCGAAAGAATTTGTATTTCCCCGCGCCCATCGCCTGACGCGTGGACTGACATTGCTGTACGCCAGTGCGGTGATAGCAGTTGTGGTGTGGCTGACCCTCGGATCCCTGGGAATGAGCGCGCCGCGCGAGTGGGTTGAGGGTGGCTGGGGGGCCATCGCGTTGCCGACGCTCCTTGTGGCGCTCACTGGCTCGGTCGCCACACTAGCCCTGACCGGCGCGCGATTCCGGTACGCATCGGGTGGGGAGAGTCAGAATACCGAGACGCAACCGGGGCCGTTGCTCAAGTGGATGGTGAATCCCGGATTCGCCGCCCGGCAGGGACAAGCCATCATTGTGACGACTGGTGCGGTGCTCGTATGGATCGCGGAGCGGTGGCTGTGGCCGGTGGAGACATCCCCAAACGCAGAAGTGGCGGCCAACGTCGGGATCGCCGTCGGTGCTGCGCTCGCGCTCGCCTTCGCATCGCTCATGGCGGAGCGCCTTGTGAACGCCTTCCCTGAGCCTCAGTTACCCGAGGCCCCGACGATTCGGCGTCTGTTGCTTTTTACAACTCTGATGCTCGTTGCGGGGGCATGTTTGGAAATTGTACATGGTGCGGGTGTCACGTGGCTTCGCTGGCTCGTCTGCGCCTTGGCTTGCCTCCCGGGGTTGATCGTGTTCGAGCTCATCCTGCGTGCGCTGGGCCGGCTCTTCCTCCCAGCACCGCTACCCGCCGCCGCCACCGCCGTCACGGATAGCTTGGTCGCTGCCTTGGTCACCAGGAGACCTCGAGCGCCTGGCACCATCCTTCGCACCCATCTCGGATTGGATTTTTCAAGGAGTTGGGCCCTTGCGTTCTTGAGCAAGGCGCTCCTACCGGCCATCTTCGGGACCGGTTTGCTGTGTTGGGGATTGAGCGGCGTGAAGCTGATCGATCTGGGGCAGCGCGACATTTACGAACGATTTGGCGCTCCGGTCGCCGTGCTCGGACCCGGCCTCCACATGGTGCTGCCGTGGCCGATCGGACGGTTGCGTCCCGTCGAATACGGCACCATTCACTCCGTGGCGATCGGCGTCGACCAGGCGGAACCGGACAAAGCGATGTCGGCCGATGCGGAGGCCCCGGCCCCGCTCGCCCTGAATCGACTCTGGGAAAGCTCACATCCGGGGCAGGCCTACTATTTAGTGCCGAGCGCGGGTATTGGTTCCGAAAGCGTCCAGGAAGTCGCCACTGAGATCAGTGTGCTGTACCGCGTCGGCTTGAGCGACGAGGCAGCTTTGAACTCGGTGTACAGGGTCGCCGATCCCGAATCGCTGATCCGAGACGAGGCTGGCCGCCTAGTACTTCGTTTTTTTAACTCGCGGACGCTCGAGGCGGTGATCGGGGCGGACCGCGAGAACATGGCGGGCGCGTTGCGCGATCAACTGGCGGCTGATATCGATTCGCATCAGGCGGGTATCGAAATCGTCTCTGTGCTCATCGAGGAAATTCATCCTCCGGCTGGTGCGGCCGCGGCGTACCACGCGGTTCAGGCGGCGCAGATCAATTCGACGGCAAGTATCTTCGAAGAACAGGCACGGGCCGAACTCAAGGCCGGCACCGCGCAGCAGGAGGCACACCAGATGACGACCGCTGCGGATGCGAAAGCTGACGAGACACGGCGTGTCGCCGATGCCGCAGCGTATCGCTTCGATGCGGATCGGCGCGCAGCGGCCGCCGGCGGGAAGGCCTTCGTGCTGGAGCGCTTCTACAGCAATCTGGATGCGGCCCTGTCGAAGGTTCCGGTGACGATCATCGATCACCGAATCAACTCGGCAGACGGCCCTATTCTCGATCTGCGTGAGGCAGCCGGAAGCATCGGATCTTCTAAGCCTGCACCCGTTCCGCCCTTGTTGCCCCCGGGGATTATGGACAAGCACTAGCCAAGGCGCCTTTTGTTGGAGCAGTTCCAGCGGCTGCTGCTCGCCTTTGCGCTCTCGTGGTGCCGCGTGCGGTCGGATAGTAACCGGTCACACCACGCTTGCGTTGCAGGTTGTGTGGATGGAAATCGATACCGTTTGACACAATCCTGTTACGGCTGATACGTCCACTATCATAAACTCTGCCGTTGTCCGGCGAAACCCGCCGAGGGTTCCCAAGCGATCGATGGCGAGCGGCGGTCACGCACTGCCGGAATAGGTTACTAACCGCAACTCAACATGGAGAGCGATGCCTGTTTAGCGATGCCGTGTTAGCTTCACCAGAGTAGTAAGAAAGCGAACACGGAGGGGCATGCACATTCTCAATTGGATTGAACAGACCTCATTCAGTACCTGGGTGCGGGAATCTCCTTCGCTTTTCGCATACCCTACAATTCTCTTCTTTCACACCGTGGGCCTGGCATTTCTGGTCGGTCCAAGCATTGCAATTGTGGCAAGGGTGCTCGGGCTGGCTCCGAAACTACCGTTACGGCCTTTTGAGAAGTTCTATCGCATCATGTGGTTCGGATTTTGGATCAATGTGGTTTCCGGCATTGTGCTCCTCGCCGCGGACGCTACCACCAAGCTGATCAACTGGGATTTCTACGTAAAGCTGGGGTTCATCTCAATTGCCGTAGTGGTTCTCAAACGGCTACGAAAACGCCTATTTCATAACCCACAATTGAAGGGGGATTGGTCCATTCCGGAGAACGCGAAACCTCTGGGAATCGCGTTGCTCCTATGTTGGGCGGGCGCCATTGCGGCGGGAAGGTTTATGGCCTACCTCGGCCCTGTGTCCGGCGCGCCCGGACTAAACAATCGATTCTAAAATCAGCAATTCCCGAAACAAGGAGCGCGAATGTATTTTGTCGATTTATTTTCCGATTTGCTCAACCGAATCGGGCTTCACGGAGTCGTGGCCCACTATGCCTGGATTGTTCCGACGTGCCAAACCATTCATTTCTTTGGACTAGCCCTCCTGATGGGCTTCGTCGCCCTTTTCGACCTGCGCATGCTGGGGTTCGGAAAGGGACTCTCGATGTTGCATTTGAACCGTTTTCTTCCCTTGGCTGCCATTGGATTCGCCATAAACATGATTACCGGCACAATCCTGTATGCGGGAGACCCCTCGATGTTCGGCCACAACGTTGCGTTCGGATTCAAGATGCTCTTCATTTTGCTGGCCGGGATCAATGTGTTGGTGTTTTACATTAGCGGCACCGCCCGGACGGTCGAAGCTTTGGGGCCTGGGGATGACGCGCCGCTTGCCGCCCGGGTCATCGGAGGCACTTCGCTATTCCTGTGGGTGGGAGTCATGTTCTGGGGCCGCATGCTGCCTTTCATTGGCAATGCATTTTAGCAGAGGAACGCCACTTTAGCTTAATTTTGCGTGGTTTGCGAACCCGAGATGTCAAAACACAAACTGAAAGCGTTCCGGCAAATTCTCATAGATAAGAAAGCTGAGATCGAGAATCGCTTGCGTCATCTTGAAGCAATCGCCAGCCAAACGAGCGCCGACGAACTCGACCGGATGCAATATTCGGCAGAACAGGCCGTCGCGGTTCACCACTTGAATTTCGAATCGGACACGCTCGTTGAAGTCATGGAGGCGCTGCAACGGGTCGATGAAGGGGATTTTGGCAAATGCGTTCGCTGTATGGAACAAATTAGCCGGAAACGGCTAATGGCCGTTCCTTGGACTCGTTTCTGCATCCAGTGCAGGACTTTGGGAACGTTAGAAAACTTGGGGAGGCGCCGGTCTCGCAAAGGGCCACTCCGGCATTGAACTCAATAAGGCGCTTACCGGCATGGCAACAAGCGTTTTGCCGCTCAGCCCAGTGAAAATTCTCAGAGACTCACAAAGCTTCTGCTAAGGGCCAGGTTGCGATTCTTCCGAACGCCCCCAAACGTTGAAGAGGCGAAAAGAGAAGCCCGCGCCCACTGGCACGATCCAGGCAGGTTCCGGGCCGGCCACGCGCGATAGTACGAGGAAATATCCGCCCGTCAGCCTGCCGATAAAGATTGATCATCGGCATAGTCCAAATTCCCAGTGAACTCTGGCCCCGAAAATTGACACCGGCCCGCGGTCACGGTTGAAAGCAGGATTCTCAACAAACTGGTAGTCCAATGTGAGATGGGTATTCCTCCAAACATTGAAATCGTAGTAAGTTTCCAGAACCCTCTCCCAGCCGTAATTCAGCTTGCCGTCACCGTCGAGTATGTCTTCGCCACCGGCTTCGAGGAACCTTTGGTTGGCAGGCGACGCGCCGCTGAGGACGCCGCCGAGGCCGAAAGTATCCTGGGGGCGATGCCATAAGTTACCTTTGAGGCTTACACCTAGCGATGCAGTGTAATTGATATCGGTGAATGTCCACGCGTCCTGCTGGCCGTCATTCCAGCCAAGGCGTGAAAAGACACCCACGTTTTGGCCAAGTTCCTGTTCCCAGTTTAGTCCGAAGCCGTACTTGAATTGATAGGAACGCAATGAGTCGGGGATGTCAGCGCCTGACCCCGCAGGTGCGTTGGGCCCGGGCGGATTGGCCAGCAAATATGCGGTCGCCACCCCGTAATTGACGAAGTTGGCTTGATCCAGCCACTCTAGAAACCGCACGGTCCCCGGGTGATGGTGAACGGTATAGCGGCGCTCGAATTCTGCAGCCATCGCCCATGACTTCAGAAAAGGGCCATAATGACCCCGGGCGGGCCACATGAGATACTGGTCGTCCCCTGTGAAGCCATTCTTTACATCAGACATCTGGAAGAATGTGTAACGCAAGGCCCAGTGAGGCTGATTCAATTCAACTGCAATACCCGTACTAAACCCAACAGTATCCTGGCCATAATCGAAACTTGGGTTGGCCATGAGTCCCCAGTTCATAAATTGTGCGTGCGAATCGCCGCCATAACTATTTTGGTCGACGATGTCCTCCGGGGTGAAGCGGCCGAGAGTAATTGTGAGCCGGCGAATGTCCTGCTTACCAGCAAGGGTAAAACGGCCATCGGAAACTTCCTCCTGTTCACCGCCCAACCCGATGGTTTGCCGGATGAAGAGATGCGACAAAGTGCCGTTGGGAACTACGGTGCCGGCTTTAAAAGCGTCGCCATTGGGGAAATCTTCGATGCCAAATGTCTGGCTCAATCCGAACCCCTGCCACATCAACCCGTCCACGTGTGCCTCGGCGCCTGACCACAACCGCAAGCCGGCATAGACATCGACGGTCACAGTTTGCTGGACCTGGCCCTGGCTGCTCAGGCTATTGGGGCCGGAATACTTCGCGGAAAAACCTGGGTCGCCCTGCACAACATCCGTGTTCTGAACGTAAAAGTTCCATCCAGATGAATCTTGTGCGTGTAATGGACGAGCCGAAACAAGGATGGCAATCTGGCTTACGACAAAAAAGATAAAACGGATGCGCGTCTTTCGCGCATGGAAATCAAGCTGCACAATTCCTCCAAAATCAGCCTTCGCCGCTACCGCGGACAGTAATGTTGGAAAGCTTCGCCTGTGGACGCGCACAAACTCGCATCAGGAGCGCACTCGCGAAGACACAACTCCGCCGGGCGCGGCGATTAAAGGCGCACCACGGGCATTTCGATGACACGTGGACACCTCCTCGTAACTGGAATCTCTGGTCAAAGCTGCCGGAGATTCATGCTCCGGGAGGCGTTTCCAAGACTAAGGACACACGTGTCCCCGCCATAGGAGATCCTTCGCTCGGTCGCTAAATTACGAGCGTGGATTTCCGAGAGTTAGGATCTGGGAGGGTGGTCGAAAGGAGCGGGTCTAGCTTCGTGGGGGGAGGGTGGCTCGATTGCATCTGCCGGTCTCACCAGTAGTGTCACTTCAAGCGAAAAGGGATGCCTCAAGACCACTGCGGCATCACAAAAACAATCGTGGTCATTCAGCCGGGGGTTAGTGTTAAGTTGCGATCCTGTCTGTAGTGAAGGCAGCGAAAGGCAATCGTCGAGATGAAGGGAACAGATCACAAAGTCAGCAGACGTGCAGAGGAACACTACCAGTGCAACTGCTCTAACGATTTGGAACCAACGGCTCACTGAATGCCTTCTAAGCTCTCTTGGCCGGAAGACTTAGAGGATACCTCTCCCGGCCAAGTACGAAAACGGGACTATATACTTCAAAACAGGAACTTCAAAGCAACCTGCACCAGACGGGGCGGCTGTGCATTGATCACATAGCCGAAGTTGGCATCGAGAATCTCTCCTTGCACCGATTTGGGGCCGAAGAACTGCGCATGGTTGAAGGCGTTGAAGGCTTCGAAGCGAAACTGGAGCTGCTTCGTCTCGGTGACCTTGAAGTTACGCAGCAGGTCCAGATCGAAGTTCATCTCGCCCGGCCCGGCGAACGAACGCCGCGATGCAGTCCCGGGCTCGCCCAGCGCGTTTTGGCTGAACGCCGCGATATTGAAATACGGCTGTCCATTGCGCGGGTTGGAGTTGATTTGAAGCGGCAGACCATTATAGTCCGGCACATCAAGATAATGGTTGTTGACGCCATTGGGGCTGCTTCCCTGCAGAGAGTTGTCGGCATCGCTGTGCAGTGTCACAGGGAAACCCGTGGTGATGCGGGTGATTCCGCTAAGCTGCCAGCCGCTGGTGACTGGCCGCCAGTGGTTGGTCAAACGATAGAAAGGAAGGTTCACCGTGTAGGTGGCGACAAAGTTATGCGCGATATTGAAGGCCGAGAGAGCGCGCGTGCTGGCCAGGTCGTATGGATTGCCGGTGTCGGAGATGCTCGATGCCTGATCGATCGACTTGCTGAAGGTGTAGTTGAAAGAGAAGTTATAGTTCCTGCCCGCGTGGCGAAAGGCAGCCTGAAGGGAATTGTAGTTTGAGTTAGCGACAGTCGCATCGTAATCATCGTTTGCGTAGTCACCGGTAACTCCAAGAGGGCCGGTGCGTGTCCCATTAATCGTCTGGCCGTTCGCCAGAAGGTACGTGTTGTTCTCAAGGCCCGGGCCGCAGGGTTGCGTGCCCTGCGCAAGAATCGACCCCGGCTGGCCATAAGGAACGCTGAGCTGCAGGCAAAGCTGTGGGTTGCCGGGATCGGCGGAATAAACGAGCAGCAGATGGTGCGCCTGCGAACCTACATAGCTGACGCTGAGCATCGTGTTCTCGGTGATCTGGCGCTGGATCGAAAGGAAGTAATTCTCATTATAAGGATACGTGTTCCATGGTTCCGGCGATGTCATGCCGGCTTGCGGAAGGAATATCCCGAATTGCTCAGGATTGGGATGGCTGGCTGTCTGATTCAACGTAGGAAACGCGAACGGATACGGATTGCCTAGGAACGTGCCATTCCCTGCCGCTACGTACGGCTGGTCGAAGAGCGGCGGCGCCGGGCTGGTGTAGCTGAGGCCGTACGGAGGCTGTGGCTCGTCGATCGCCATAACGTTGCCCTCGATCACGGATTCGAAGATGCCGTAGCCTGCGCGAATGCTGGTTTTTCCGCCTCCGGGCGACCAGGCAACGCCGATTCGGGGCGAAAAGCGATTCTTAGACGGCACAAGCGTGTTGGAAACTCCAGGATCGCCGGGATAGACTAGTCCCAGCGGCGCGTTCGGCCAAATGACCGACTGCTCGCCTGGTATGTACGTGGGAATCTGGTTGAATTTTTCCGACCAGAATTCCATGTGGTCGTAGCGCACGCCGTAGTTAACCGTCAGGTTTGGTCTCAGGCGCCAGCTATCCTGCACATAAGCGCCCTCGTATCGGTGGCGTATATAGTAAGACTGCGAATCCTGCTGGTTGAAGTATTGCGGCGTGCCGATCAGGAAATCGGCGAAGTCGAGCCCGGTTTCCTGTCCCGAAAAAGTGAACGAACCGTTAAACATCGCGTCCGGCGTGACGTTCACCTGCTCATAGCTTGCTTCGAAACCGGCTTTGAGCGAATGGTCGCCGATGACCCGGGAAAAGTTGTCGTTCGCGCTGTAGGTATTGTTCCACTGCTTCAAATTCGTTATCGGTAGCCCCATCGTGAATGCATTGAATTCGATGTTCTCGATGCCTTCGATCGCGGGGTCGAGCGGGTAAATCCCAGTCGTGCCAGCACCGGTAACAAAACCCTGCGATGCCAGGCTGGGGCCAACCCCCCCTTGAGGTTGCCCGACATTGTTGGCGTCACGCATATAGCTTAGGTGAAACTCGTTGACGGAAGTCGAGCCAATGGCCTTCGTATGACTGAAGTTGAAGAGTTGCCCCCGGCCGAGATTGAGGGCGTTGAACCCTGGTACTGTGGCACCACCCTGGCCGGACGGATAGGGATTGTTTTGCGTGAAGTCGTCAAAGAAATAGTAGGCCGAAAACGTGCCGTAATGGTCTGTGTTCGCGTCTAAGCGAAAGCTCCCTTTGTCGTCGCGCGTAATCTGTCCTACTGCCCCGGTCGAGAATTCGTCGGAACCGACATTCGGCTGTGGGATATATTGCAGCAGGTGCTGGGCCGGTGACGACCAGGCGTACGATGGAATGACGGCATTGGGAAACACGCACAATTGTGGCGTGGTGCAACCCGGGAAGTAGTACGGCTCGCCGGCGGTAACGCCGTAGTTGAGCTTCTGCGTAAGGATATTGGCGAGGTAGGATCCGCTGACGCTGCCCGTGAGTTGGCTGGCAACGCCGCTGAGGTCCCCGGTGCGTTCCTGGACGCTGGGGACGGCGATCAGGCCGGTGTCGATTCCCTGGTTGGTGCGGGTGCCCTGGTAATCGACGAAATAGAAGATCTTATCCTTGCGAATCGGGCCGCCGACCGTGCCTCCAAACTGGTTCTGACGATAGAAGCTGCGATCCGGGGAGAAGAAGTTGCGGGCGTCGAGATCGGTATTGCGCAAGAATTCGAAGGCGCTGCCGTGAACTTCGTTCGCGCCGGATTTGGTGATCACATTGACGATGCCGCCGCTGTAGTTCCCGAACTCGGCGTCAAAGTTATTGGTCAGAACCCGGAACTCGGCGAGCGAGTCGAGATCGGGAATAATTGTGGTTCCGCCGTTCATCAATTCTTTAACGTCCCCGCCATTGACGAGGTAGCCGTTAGCATCTTCGCGCTGGCCGCTGATCGATTGGTTACCGGCGTTCAGGCCGCCGGAGGGTTGTATCTGAACCGAAGCTCCAGCCATAATGACGGAATCGCCGGTCTGGGTTGACATGGGGACAATGCCGGGCTGGAGAGCCAGAAGATCGGTGTAGCTGCGGCCATTGAGTGCGACATCCGTCATCGTTTTCGCGGCTACCACATCGCCCATCTGCGTGCTGGCCTTCTCAATGTGCACTTCCACGTCGCCCGCGGTGTCGCTGACTGTAACCTGCTGCGTTTGCTCAGCTACCTGGAGGGTCATGTTCTGCGAGATATCGGCATTCGTGTCAACCACGAGACCCGTTCTTTTTTCGGAGCGGAATCCTTTCGCCACAAAAAGGATGTCGTAGGTGCCCACCGGGACGCTGGGAAAGACGTAGTCGCCGTGGTCGTCGGCTGTAACTTTTGTCTCGATTCCCTGCGCTGTATTGGTGATGCTGATTGATACCATAGGGATACCGGCTCCGCTAGTATCTGTTATCGTTCCGGCGATCTTGCCGGTGGTTGCGGCCAAGGCCGCTCCTGCGAAAGCGGAAGCAAGAAAAATAAGCCCGGCCACCAGCCGGCGGGGGCTTGCGCATAATTCCATTACACGTACTCTCCCTCTAATTAGCGTTGATACGTGCGAAAGTAGCACCAAATCGCCTCGCACCATCTCCCGAAGAGGACAATTTAAGGCGAGTAACCGGCATGTGACCGCGCCGTAACCACAAATGTTGTTTGTTTTCAGGCACTCAGAACACGCTTG
>JASIAM010000265.1 GCA_030041985.1 Bryobacteraceae bacterium
ACTGGCGATCACCGCAGCCCTGAGCAAGGTCAATGGATTTCTCCAGCGCATCAAGGTGACTGCGGAGCAGTTGTCATCAAGGGAGAGATGGCGGCTAATTCTCAGTGTTGCCTTTCAGTATTTCCTCCACGGCAGGTTGCTCGGCGGCGCCGGGCGGCTGGCCCAAGCTACCGGCTAACTGCCGTTTTTAGGATGAATGGTGTTTGCGGTGGCAGTTGGCCATCTGTGGCCGTGGGATACTTGCCGATGTTGAAGTTGGGCCAAGTGATATTGGGGTACGGGTTGCCGGCAGCCAAGCCATTGGTTAGGGGACTGATTCCATAACCTAACGCATTGTACGTATAGTAATCGGCCACGCTATAAGAAACGCCGGCCGGCGTTTGCACCCCTCCGTAGTCAATGCCGGCGCCCAAGCGGAGCACCGTCTTTTGCGTGATCTGATACGCCATTCCCAAGCGGGGTCCGAGGGCATACGGATAATTATGCGACAGCTCGCAATTGCAGCGGCCGCCGCCGTAGCCTTCGTAAACTATCGCGCCGGGGAGTCCTACGGTTGGATTGACAGTGCTGAAGGAAGCATCCGCCATCCGGCCGTGTTCTTCCTTTAGATAAGTTTGGAAGTCATAGCGAATACCGTAATCGAGGGTCAACTTGCGGGTGATTTTCCAGCTATCCTGCATATAAAATCCCATGCTATGGCTACCCAAGCGGGTGGCCGTAATCGGCGTCACCTGCAACGAATCCGGTAAACCCAACAGGAAACTGGCGTAGCTGAAACCGCTCCCGTCCGCGTAGTTCAAAGGCTGGCCATTTTGCCAGGGATCGGAAGTTTCAGCATTGCTAAATTGGAAGTTCCCGTTCGAGCGCCATTCATTGTGCTGCGGGTATCCTTCGCCGGTGTATTCGCCTCCGAACTTGACGGTGTGATTGTTCTTTACCCAGGTCGCACTGGTGTTGGCGGTCGGTTTTTCTTCCCAGATTTCCGCAATAATTCCAGCGCCTACACTGGGAGAATAGCCGCCGCTAAAAGTATTCTCCAACCCGCCCATGGCCGGAAAGTAATTGGGGGCAAAGAATCCACTAAGTCCCAGACTACTCTGATTGAATTGGGAAGGAAAAGCCGGTTCCGCGACTTGGTAATAGCCGATCCCCACGTGTAAGAGCAACGTGGGACGCAAGGTATGGTCGTAATTCAAGCGGGTGGTGTAACTGATGTTGTCCGTGGGAGCCGCGCCGCCGATGGAAAGTGGAAACCCGTTGGCAGCCGGACTGGCGGTCTCGATTCGAGAGAAGTATCCGGAAAGCTTAATCGTGGGGCTGATGGAGTGATCCAGTTTGAACGACTCATTGGTGGTGTGGGTGTATGTGTTGTAAGCCGGAACATTGTAGTTGTTGATGATTCCGGCAGCATTCGGCAGCGGCATGTATTTCTGCACGGCCAGCGCCACCGGGTCCATGCGGGAGAGGGGAACCTGGCCGTTAGCAAAGGGCGTGCGCACTTCGTTGCCATTAGCCAGCCGCGTGGTGGCCGGATCGAAAACCTCGCCGTAGGCGAGAGTCTGCCCCGCCGTATCCAGCGCGGTAGTGCCTGTGGCGGTGTTCACCAGGTTGCCGGGGCTGGATGAACAGGTATTAGTAAGCGTATTGAAGGTGAAGCAGCCGGCATTGCTGAAGTCGCCACCGCGGTAAGCTGCCGTGGGCACTGTCGAAATGCTGTTCTCCACCGTGCGGTTCTCGCGGTACTGTTCGAAGTTGAAAAAGAAAAAGCTCTTATTCCTTCCGTCATAAAGCTTGGGAATGCGGATCGGCCCGCCGATGGTAAATCCGTAGTCGTTGCGCCGCTGGGGATTGCGGATATGCTGACCTTCCTTGGCAGGATCCGTCGTTCCGGCATCTGTGAACGGCAGCCCCGCATTCAGAGCCTCATTCACAAAGTAGTCATAGCCGGTGCCATGATACTGGTTAGTGCCGGACTTCATCGTAAAATTGAAGTAGCCGCCGCCTACCTGCCCGTACTCCGCCGCAAAATTGCTGGTCTGTACCGCCACTTCCTGGATGGCGTCGACACCGTTTTGGCCAAGCTGCTGGTAGACGTTCCACAGCGTGCTCTTCGCATCCTGGCCCTCTACCCGGATCGCCTCGCTGTTACTCGGCAGGCCATTCACCACCAGCATCTCGTCATTGCCGAAAGTGACCGCCGGAAGAAGCGTCGACACAGCCAACGGATTGCGGATGTTTCCGCCTGGAGTCGCACCGGTATAGCCGCCCCCTGCTAAGGTCAGTACAGGGAGATTATCGGCCTCGTCGATAGTAACCACGTGGCTCATTTCGCCACTTTCGGTTTTGAGAAGGGGCGCAGCGTCTGTGATAGTCACGGTTTCGGTCGACTCGCCTACTTCGAGCCGGATGTCCCTACGAGTGTCAGTGGCGACTACTACTTCCACATTTTGCTGCACGAACTTTTTGAATCCGGGAACATCCACTGAGATTTCATAAGTGCCCCCGGGGACAGGAATCACGTAGTTACCCGAAGTCGACGAGCCTCCCTCATACACGACTCCTGTAGCGGCGTTTTTGACTTGAACGCGAGCGTTGGCAATGGCTCCGCCAGTCGGGTCGAGAATAGTTCCTGTGATCGTACCCTGGTTTGACTGAGCAAAGGCGCTGGAAATTAACGTGAGCGCCAACAGCAGAGAGCTAAATCGCATACTCACCTCGTCAGTAACCCAAACTTTTGCGTGATTATATTGAAAAGTGCGCGGGCGGTCAAGCAAAACAATGCATGCAAATGAGGAATACAGCAAATGATCAATACAAATAACCAATACTGAGTAATTGCCGAACGTATCTTACGCACGTGAAGCTTCGAACAGCTTTGCTGCATGCAATGCCGGCTACGGTTCGCTGCGTGCTTGAGTAATCATGGGGCTTGGCAAATGGATGGTTTGCGCGCACCGC
The DNA here is from genome assembly GCA_030041985.1 of Bryobacteraceae bacterium. Classification (GTDB taxonomy): domain Bacteria; phylum Acidobacteriota; class Terriglobia; order Bryobacterales; family Bryobacteraceae; genus PSRJ01. The sequence goes on from JASIAM010000265.1 coordinate 2,959, forward strand.
GAATCGGGTGATGGTGATATCGTTATCATGCCGATGATCCAACTGAAACGGGTGTATGAGGAGCAGCATCCCGGCGATGGTGTCCGCTACCTGGTCGAACGGCTCTGGCCTCGCGGTGTGAAAAAAACTGCATTGCCGGCCGACGGCTGGTTGAAAGAAGCCGGACCCAGCACGGAATTACGGAAGTGGTTCAGCCACGATCCCGCGAAATGGCACGAATTTCGCCGCAGGTATTTTGCCGAGCTCGACGGCGCACCGGAGGCTTGGGCTCCGATCCGGGATGCGGCGCAGCAAGGTACCGTAACCCTTCTTTATAGTTCGCATGATACCGAGCACAACAACGCCGCCGCCTTGAAGGAGTACATCGAGCACAAAATGGGCGCAAGGTCCCATACCACCGCACGATCCCGGCACTGACTGGCGTGCAGCGAGAGCGCATGCGAAACAGTGATTACCATGCAGTCCGGTTTTCATCTGTTCGGGCCAATACATCTTGGCATAATCGCGGCAATTCCCGCCCTGGCAGCGATCTTATCCTGGTTCGGACGGAGGAATGTCCGGGCAGCCACATGGATTCGAATCGGCCTTGGGATCTTCTTAATTGCGAATGAATTGGCCTGGTATATCTTCCATTTTCATACCGAGGGTTGGCGGTTTCCCGAAGGCTTGCCGCTACAACTCTGCGATTTTACGTTATGGTTCACCATCATTGCCGCTTTAAGCTTGTCGCAGCCGTGCTTTGAATTCGCCTATTTCGGCGTGATCGCCGGTAGCGGCATGGCGATACTCACGCCCGACCTGTGGACTCCGTTTCCATCCTATCCTGCCATTTACTTCTTTCTGGCACACGGTATCTCGATCACAACCATACTGACCATTCTGTGGCAAAGGTCCGCTACCTTGCGCGTGCATGCCATGTGGCGGGCATTTGGGCTACTCAATCTGATAGCCGCTGCAGTCGGAACATTTGACTCGATTTTTCGAACTAACTACATGTACTTACGGGCCAAGCCCGCTCATGTTTCTCTGCTGACATATCTGGGACCGTGGCCTGTCTATATCCTCTGCGGCGAACTGGTGGCGCTGCTGCTGTTTTATTTGTTGGCGCTCCCGTTCCGGCATCGCTCGCACGTGTTACAGAAGATTATGCTCTCACTGTGAATTTGGTCCGTCATCCTTGGCCACAAACTCAGGATCGATCGCCTTATCGATGGCGCGGCGTGCCACTTCCCACGGACAGCCGGCAACCGGACAGCCCGGCACCGCGATGTCCTGGCTTTCGGGCGGCGCGGCCAATGACAACTTGCCGGCGTTGCGCATCTGATTGAGTGACTGCGCCAGGTAGCGCAGCTTCACGTGGCATGGATCCTGCTCGATAACGCCACCAAGTACACGGCCGCGCCGGGCATAATCAAAGTCAGACTCAGCGCCTGCGCCAAAACTGCAGCCGCCACGGTGGAAGATAACGGACGGAGCATTTCGCCGTCCGGCCTGCCGCACATCTTCGAGCGCTTCTATCGCGCCGACCCGTCACGGAGCGAGGTAGAAGGTTGCGGCCTCGGTCTTTCGATTGCCAAGTGGATCGCGCAGGTCCATCAGGCAACACTCTCGGTGGAAAGTAGAGAGAACGCGGGATCGGTCTTCGCATTGTTTTCCCGCTGCTTGCCAGAGGACCAGGAAGTCCAAGCCTCCTGCGCACCACTTACGGTTTCCGCGCCGTCGGATATAACACCAGCGTATTTGACAAACCAATCCCACCCGCACTGACTGACACGCGCACCACGGTCTCACTGGTCACGGTTCGGGCAATGATGGGGAAAGTGACGCCATCCATTCCTTCCGGGATTGAAATAACTTCCGGGGCGACGATCAGTTCCGGGTGATCGCTTTGGAACGATACCGGCATGCCACCTTTCGCAGCCCGCATGGTCACATGTACATGGACTGCGGCCGAAGTTCCTCCCATAATAGTCTGAGGTGCAATCGCTACCAGCGGCCGGTCGTATCGGCCGGTGTTGAATGGCGCGAGTCCCTGCGGGAAGGGCCTATACAAGGGATCTCCGATATTGAGGATCGCCCATTTTAGCCAACGCGTGCTGCGCAGCATCGCATCACCGATATTGGCGCCCTGAAACAGGTACAGAAACATCTGGTCGGGATGAACTAATCCCGGAAGGTAGGGCTCGGTCACCGCGCCGCTGGTGATCGTTATCCCCTTGAGAACAGCATTCGCCACCCAGTTGGTTCCGCCCCTGGGATTGGTTGCGGAGTAGCTGTCGAGGTGGATTCCGATCGCGCCCGGAACCCAGGAAAACGCGTCGTTGTAGTGTTGAACGCTGTACCACCCGGCGTACAGCGCGGCATGATCGCAGCGCGCCGGAGCGGGCGGCGTGCCAAACTCGGCAGGCGTGTCATCTTCGGTAACGGGAAAACCCGCTTCCTTTGAAAACTCGGCTGCCCGGTGAATATCCCAATCTCCCTCGCCGTAGCCGGTGTCGGCCACCGAGTCGATGGCTCCGAACCGCCGGTCGAAGCAAGCGGCCCCTGATAATCGGCCCGCCTCAGCAGAGAGCGCTTTGTCAACCAGGCCTTTTGCCAGATTCGGATTGGCCCCATCCAAACGCCAAACCGAATAGATGTTGCTCGCGCCCGGCCTGTCACGAAAGGCAGCTAATGTCGCGAATGGGAGGTAAGCGTTGCCTTGGCTCTCCGCATCGCCGAAATACGGCTGCGCTTTTCCAGGCCCGCCCGGACCGGCCGGCAAATATTCATCCCATATGTCGGCCACCAGTTGGTCGAGCGCAAACCGCCGCTCCGCGAAAGTCACCACGTAAGGTGTCAGGTAGGAAAAAACGATGTAGAGAATCTTCTGCTTTCCGGCCTCCTCCAGACACTTGCGAACGGGCGCCTTCACCGCGGTGTCAAACTCGCTGTCCTTCAAAATATCGCTTGCGTCCGGCGATATCTGGCAGAGGCGCTGTTCCGCGATGCCGCGCCGCATCATGTAATACCGCGCCACTTCGAGCGACTGCGCCTCGCGCGCGTTGGCTACCACCAGCACACGCTCCCGCAGTGGAGTCTCTCCCCAGGCAGACGCTACCACGCACAGTGACACCAGGGACGCTATTCTCATGGCGCAACATCTTCTATCTTAATTCGGTTCTATTTTAGTTCCGGCCCGCCCTCGGGGCCTGCCCTGCGGACACACCGCCGGAAGCGGCTATTTGCCGTTCAGGAGGTACACTTTCTCTCCCGGGTGCACCAGCTTGAGCCGCTCGCGAATCTCCAACTCCTGCTCCGCGGGATTGTTCGCCAGCCGTCCGATGCGCTCGCGCATCCGCTCATTTTCTTCCGCCAAACTCGCGTTGCGTTTTTCCATCTGCTGAATCTGCTGTTCTTTCGCGAGCAGGCCGGGAATGCCTTTCGGGCCGCGCAACGCAACAAATGCATAACCCACCACGATCACAAACGCGACCGTGTATCCCAGCCGCGTAAAGGAAATTGTTGGCATTGTCATGCTACAGGCGAGTCCGTAGATAATATTAGCATTGCGTTCTCGAATTCGTTCCGGAAATTTGACGATGACCGACAAAATTGTTGTTCTGAGTACTTGCGCCTCCGAGCAGGAGGCTCAGAAGTTGGCGCGCGCCTTGGTGGAGCAGCGGCTGGCCGCGTGCGTCAATATCATTCCCGGAATCGCCAGCTTTTATCGCTGGCAGGGGAATCTCGAAACCGCCGCCGAATGGCTGCTGATGATCAAGTCCTCCCGCCAGCGGTTCGAACAATTGCGGGCCACTCTGGAAAATTTACACACGTACGAAACGCCCGAGATAATCGCTCTTCCTATAATGGATGGCGCTGCCAATTATTTGAATTGGATCGATCACAATCTCTGAATCACAACCCGGGGAGGTCTTACTGCAGACTCACCCATGGACCCGGTGTCGCGGCAAGGGAGGACTTGCCCGGCCGAGGCCCAGCGACCGATAATCGCTGCAATGGTTAGGGGCATGCTCGCTTGGCCAAACACTGCCGTTCTCAACCTGCTCCGGCCCATCCCCTGGCTTGCCGCCGCCGTTATCTTGTCGCAGGCCGCGTCCGGCCTTCCGAACAGTGCCGGGACAGCGCCCCGCTTCACCTTGGAACAGCTTGCCGAACGCCAGCCCCCCGAATATACGCCCCGCCACGCTGCCCAAAAGGTTGTGGTCCGCGGCGTAGTTTCCTCCCGTGCCTTCCATTTTCCGGAATATGCCATGCTGCCTTTCGAGGATGCGCAGTTCGGCGCGGTAGTGGAGGTTGCGGGAGATGGCCCGCAGATCGATAAGTATTCGCCGGGCGATGAGATCGAAGTCGCGGGAACCGTCTCTTCTCACGCGGGTATGGTCACTATCCTGCCTAACGCGATCCGCATTCTGGGATCCAAGCCCGCTCCCACGCCCCAAACCCTGGCCCCCGAATCTCTGTTGGGGTTCCGGTACCTCGGAAAGCTGATCCATACAAGCGGAAAAATCACCGAAACCGGAGAAACCGTCGCCGGACCCTATATCCTGGTCGCCACCAGCCGCGGTGACCTCCGCCTCTTCCTCCCGCATGCCCGCAATGTCCGGTCCGCCGATATCGACAAGTTCCGAGTGGGCGATACGGTGAAGGCTACCGGAGTCGCGCTGCAATATTGCCCCACCCCCCCTTACGACCGCTGGTTCGAAATCCTGCTGCGCGACCCCACACAGTTAGTCCTCACCAATCGCGGGCCGCTGGTTCACCCGGCTGTGGTCGCCGCCGGAGTCGCCGGCGCCATATTGCTGGCGCTGGTGTTGTGGAAACACGACCGTCGCTTGCGCGGCCAGCGGGAACGGCTGCGCCGCACCTACCAACTGGCAGAACAGATTCTGAGCGCCTCCTCCGTCGAAGGGATTCTCGAAGAGATTTCCCAGGCGCTGCCCAACGTCCTGGGAATCTCACGCGTGCACATTTATATATACAACCGCGGCGCCAAGACCCTGGATTCGGTGGTCAGCGGAGCCGGCGCCGTGGCCCCCGTTTCGATCTCCTTGTCCACGCCACCGGAGAGCATTGAAGCCGGCGCGGTGGCGTGCTTCCATTACCGCACCGCGCTCGCCATCCCCGATGTCGGCCGCAGCCCCTTTCCCATGACGGCTAACTCCGGCAAGTCCGTGCTGTTCGTTCCCATGCTCTCGCAAGGCGAAATGGTAGGCGTGCTGGAACTCGATCAGACCGACCGGCCGCGCGACTTTACACAGGATGAACAGGCGCTGGCCCAGCACCTGGGCAACCAGATCGGTGTCGCCATCCGGCTGCTCGATCAGCGCTCCGTGCAGGAGCATCTCTTCCGCACCGAGAAACTCGCGGCCGTGGGCAGGCTCATTTCCGGCGTAGTCAACCAATTGCGCACTCCGCTGGTCGCTATTGCGGAGCTGGCCGATCGCGCCGTAATGAAGTCGCGCGTGACCGCCCCCGAACGCGACCTGATCGCCATCGCCACTGAAGCCCAGAAGGCCTCCGCCATCGTTTCCCGCCTCGTCTCTTTTGCCACCGCCGAGCCTGGAGAGGCGCTGCCCGTATGTATCACCACTCTGCTGCGCAACCTGATCGAGTTTCGCGAGCGCGACTGGAAAGCCTCCGGCATTCGGGTGCGCGACCTGACTTCACCCGATCCCATGTTCGTGCTAGGATCCCACGGGCAATTGGAGCAGGCCTTTCTCACTTTGCTATTGCATGCCGAGCAGTCACTCTCTGCCGCCCCCGAAAAGTCGATCACCATTCGCTCCAGCGCTTTCGGGAAACGTCTGCTGGTGGAAATCGCCTTCCCTTGTCCCCCCGAAGCACGCCCGCCAGGCGAGGCCGCGGCGGTCCTGGATGTGATACGCAGCGTCGTTGCGGGGCATGGGGGCGAAGTGCGTCTGCTCGAGACCAACCATTCCGAACCGCGCTTCGAAGTGGAACTGCCGTTATCCGCCCGGGAGCGAGCCGCCGCCGTGCCCTCCCGCGACGCCGGCGCAACACCCGGCACGCTTCTGACAGTTCTCCTGATTGAGCCGGAGGAAACCGCGCAACGGCAGCTCCGCGACCAACTGGCCACGCTCGGCCATCGTGTGGTGCCGTTGACCAACGCCGATACCGCCCTGGAGCTGGCGCAGCGCATGCGTTTCGACGCCGCATTCTGCTCCGTTCATGCCCCCGGTTTGAACTGGGTGGAATTGTCGGAACGGCTGCAAAGCCGCGTCGGAGGGTTCGTGCTGCTGTCGGACCGCTACGACGCCGAATTGGTAGCCGATTTTGAAGGCGAACACCGCTTCGTCCTCGCCAAACCTCTTGAAGAAGCCGATTTGGATCGCGTTCTATCCAATATCGATTCACCCATCCGCACCCGCGACCAAGTCATCTGAAGGTCTTCGTGGGGTCAGGGCTTCTGCCCTGCCGCCGGGCTTCTGCCCGGCGCTGCCGGTCGCACCACGTACGGTTGCTCGCCCGGCGACTCCCGAACCTCGAACGGCCGTGCCTGCTCGGAACACGATGGCAGCGGCGCGCCGGCATAGTAGTTCAACCCATAGCGAAAGTTCCGTGGCACATCGCCCACACAAACATCTCCCGCGCCTCCCTTTTCTTCGATCGCATGCCACAGGCCGCGCGCGGAAGCCAGGCGATCGACTTGCGCGAAAGAAGCGGCTTTCAAGTACCAGCACCCGCCCGCCGCGCAAGCCGCGACTAACAGGAATGCTTCCGCGGCCCTCATACGGCGCGCCAGCCACCAAACCGCCACTCCTACCCCGGCCGGCAGCAGATACCGCCAATCCAGCCGCACTTCCAGCGCACGCGAAAGCCCCCGCGCCACCGCCGCCGGCAGAACACCGGAAGCCAACGGATACACGGCGAGCAATAAAGCAGCGCCGGCCAGGCCCGCGGCAAGCGCCCAGCTAGTTTCCTCTATCTCCGCCAGCCCCACCCCCATCAGCGCGCAAAGCGCGGGCAGCAGCGGCAGCATATAGCCCGGCAGCTTATTGACTGCCAGCGAAAAGAAGACCAGCCCGAACACCACCCACGCAATCAAAAAGGCGCGCCTCGCGTCCCGCCATTGCCCGCGCCGCGCCGCTACAAAAACCAGCGGCGTCCACGGCAAAAGCCCTGCCAACAGCACCGGAATGTAGAACCACCACGGCTGCGTGTGTTGCAGCGCGGGCGAACCGAACCGGCCGAATTGCTGTTGCCAGAAGAAAACGTCCACGAATGGGCGTCCGTTGCGGAGGTAGCACAATACGTACCACGGCAGCCCAAGGAGCGCGAACGGAACCACCACCCGCCAGCGCATCAAGTCGCGCACTCTCCCGCGCAGCACCAGCGGCGCCGCCAGCACTAGCGGCACCAGTCCCTTGGCCAGCACCGCAATGGCGAGCAAGGCGGACACCGCCGGCAGCCAGCGCGCATCGCCTTTCGAAATCCACGGCAGCGCCAGCAGCATGGCTGCCGCAAATGCCGCCGTCATCGGAAGGTCGGTCACACCGATCTGGCTGAACCCCACCCATCCGAGCGACGTTCCCAAAATCAGGGCCGCATAGCCAGCCGCCTTTGCCCCGAATTCCCGCCGCAAAATCAACCAATAGAACGCCAGAAATGCCAACGCCAGCAAAGCCACGGGCAACCGCGGCGCCAGTTCCGGCCCCAGTCCCAGGCGAAATCCCGCCGCGCTCATCCAGTAAAGCAGGGCAGGCTTTTCAAACCACGGTTGGTCCCACAGACGGGGCGTGATCCAATCCCCGGAGCTGGCCATGGCCCGCGCCACGGCGGCATAGCGCGGCTCATCGGGACCCACCAACCCGGCAGCGTTCAATCCCCACAGATAAATCAGCGCCAGCGGCAGGGCCAGCCACCAGGGGTTTGGCCTTCTCCGAGCCATCGAGCCCATTATGGATGATTCACACGAGCGTACCGCTGATCCCGCTTTGGCCCGCATTTGCACCCTTCCCGAAAACTCTGTTAGACTGAGCCGTGTTTTATGTTGCCGCTTTTGGCGCTTTTGTTTCTAGCTGCTGATAACGGCCGCGTGGAAGCTGACCGCCTCTTTGAATCGGGGCACTACAACCAGGCCGCCAGTGCTTATGTCCAGCTTCTCCAAGCCAGCCCCAACGACCTCGGACTTCTCGAACGCGCGGGAGACAGCTACCTCGCCCAGAATCAGGCCTCCTTGGCAATTCCTTACTTCCAACGTGCGCTGGCGCTGTCGCCGAACGATCTGGAAGCCGCGCGGCAACTGGCTACCGCTCTTTCCGCGATCAAGGAATTCGGCGAGGCGCAGTCGCTGCTCGCGCATGTGGCGCAATTGGATCCGGCCGATGCCGTCACCTGGTTTCGGCTCGGGGTCCTTATGTATATGAAGGGTTCCTATCCGGCGGCCGTCGAGGATCTGGATCGCGCTCTCGGGCTCGGGTTTGCCGGACGCGGACTTACCGGACCCGACTCCGCGCAATACCAAAACCGCGCAGAAGTAGTTCGGGCTGTGGCCCAAGTCGAAATGGGCCGGCCGGAAGAAGCAGCCAAAGTGTTACCGAAATTGATGGCCAGGCCGGAAAATGCGGGTGATCTGACACTGCGGTTCTCCTGGGTCGAATTACTCTACGACGCAGGCCGGTATCAGGAGGCGCTCCAGCAGACGGATGTCGCACTGGCGGCCCACCCCGAGAATGCCTCGGCACACTTCTGGCGCGCGCGTATTCTCCATCAGCAGCAGCAGGTTCCCGAAGCGATCGCCGAAGCCGAGAAGGCGCGCGATCTTTCGCCGGAAAGTCCCGGACCCCGCAGTCTTCTCGTCCGGCTTTATCAGAAAACGGGCCGGGCCGCCGATGCCGGCCGCGAGGTGGAGTGGCTGCGGGCGCACGAAGCCTCCGCCGCAGAAGCCGCGCGGTGAAGGTCCCTGCCAACTCGCTTCTCTCGCTCGTCTTGCTTGCGGCCTTTGCGGCGCCGGCGAGCGCGCAAATCCGCTTCGAAGATATCACGCGCAAAGCGGGCCTTCATTTTGTGCTCAACAACGGCGCCACCGGCGATTTTCATCAGATCGAACTCATGCCCGGGGGAGTCGCGGCCCTGGATTTCAACAACGACGGTTGCACGGATCTGTTTTTCGCCAACGGCGCAACTTCCCCTTCGCTCCAGAAAAACTCGCCGGCGTTCTGGAATCGCCTCTACCGGAATAACTGCAACGGCACGTTCACGGACGTAACCGAAAAAGCGGGTGTCGCAGGCGCTGGATACTCAATGGGAGTGGCGGCGGCGGATTACGACAACGACGGCTTCCCCGACCTGTTTGTCACAGGCGTCAACGGGAACATTCTCTATCACAACCGTGGTGACGGGACCTTTGAAGACGTGACCCGCAAGGCCGGGCTGGCAGGGGGGGACCCTCCTGGCAAAACTTGGGCCATCGCGGCGGGCTGGTTCGACGCCGATAATGACGGGTTTCTTGATCTGGTCGTCACCTACTACGTCGAGTGGAACGGCGCTACCGAGCGCCCCTGTGGAACCGGCGCTATCCGCACCTATTGCCAGCCCCGGCAGTACGCCGGCCTGCCGAACCGG
>JASIAM010000266.1 GCA_030041985.1 Bryobacteraceae bacterium
TCTCTTAATCGGAAATCGGCTCATCGGTCCACCGATTCCTGTCTTGCAGACCGTGCTGCACTCAAGGCGAATCCTTGCCCTGCGCGGTCTTACAAGACAGCATCCGGAACTGCCACGGAGTTTGGAGCGTCCCGAGACATAGTAACAGAACGTTCTGCAGATGTGGGTTACGCTTTTTCACCCCGCAGAACGCGGCGACCGAGACTGCACTCGCATGAGACTGCACTCGCTGACGCGGCCTGAAACCCGCCATCGGGCTTGGTTAGCCGCAATACTGTTCACTTAAATAACATTTCCATGTTATTCTGTTTCGGGGCTCCAGGCCTCCGAAGGAGGCTCTGTTATGCGAGTTGCCGCCGTAGAATCTACCACACTCGCGACGGCCGGCTACGACGAAGCCGGTCCATCCTCGACGAAATTCTTGAGGAGCGTGTGGTTTCGAGTCGCAACCGCATCAACCCACGTGGCGTTAAGCGCAAGATGAGCAATTATCCTTTGCGCCCACGTAAGCACCAGCCAACACAACGAGTGGATTTTGCCAAGCGGATAAGGATCGTTAAGTGAACAGTATTGGGATTAGCTTCGGCGGCATGCGGAAACGTGATGTTTCGCGATGGCAAAACAGATTTTCCTGGCACGACTATGGCCGGCTTTGCCAGAAATCTTTCCATGCTGTTGGATCGCGACGTAATCGATAAGACGAGAATAACCGGATTCTATGATGTCCATCTCGATGTGCGTCCAGTGCCGCTGCCCGCGGATGATTCTGAGCCGAGTGACGATGCCCAGCCAGCCTCGGCGAATTCAGGTTTTGACTTTGAATTCGCCTTCCTCAGTGTCTCTGTGTCTTCTCGGCGGTGAACTCACTGGTGATCCGGGCACGGCCAGGCCACGCCACCATTCTCGTCATAGAATGTCTCGCTGATAGACGCACCATTGAGACGCAGCACCGCGAAGCCGTTCAGCACCCGCTCGGGAATGTCGGGATCGTTCGCCGGACGCTTCTCGAACCACGCCACGTTGGCCGCGTTTTCGAGTTCCGTCGCCAAGCCCCACGGAAGGGCGCCATGGCCGCAGCAGCGGCACGCTACGTTGCGGCCTTGCGGGTCCTGGTTCTGGTAAACCACTCCGGCGTGCACATGCCCCCAATACCAATAGGCCGGCCCTTTGTTGACCGGGAACCCGCTCATCACCTGATCCCACAGAGCCGTCGTGCTCGAACCATCCTCCGACAGAGCATTATGGTGCGTCAGAACGATCACCTTCTTGTTCTTCGCCACCATTTGCTGCAGAAATTGAACCTGCGTTCCCGTCTCGGGGCCGAGTGAGCCGTCCATGTACAGATTGAGATCGTCGGAAAAATAAGCTGAATCCAGGCCCACGATCACCCAGTTGCTGTTTTCCAACGCGAAGTAACTGCAGCCGCTCTGCTTTGCGAAGGGCGCATTGGCAATCGCCTGAAAGTAAGGCTTGGCGCCGGAATACATTTCGTGGTTGGAATTTAAGGCGAATGATCCCTCGGGCGCCGGAGGCCACAGGCTCACCATCAGGTGCTGTTCCTCATCCTGAGTGCCCGCGTAGTAAACGTCGCCCAAATGAATCGTAAGGTCCGGCGCGAGCAGTGCCATATGATTGCGCACATCCGTGCTGGGCGCCGGGTTGGCGGTAGTTCGCCAGTCGCCCGTTCCCCAATCTCCCGCCAGCGCGATACCTACGTTATCCGGTATGGGAACAACCTGGGGACTCGCGATAAAATCATGCTTCCCCGGAATCAGACTCTCCAGAAATACGGCAAACGCTTCCGCCCACCCGGGATCGAGCTGTTCATACTTGCCCGTCCCCCAAATGGTGCCGTCCGGACCCACGTCGACCACAACGCCCGCATCCAGACCCGCCACTACGCCATCGGAATCGCCCGTGAGCGCACTGTGGGCGAGCATCAGATGATGAGCGGCCGCCGGACCGGAAGGTGCTCTCTTAGATTGCACAACGCTTACCGCCTGCTGGTTCGCAGCCAACACCGCCGGTGCGATACGGCTCCGCTTGCCGGAATCTAGTTTCTGCCAAGCCGCTTTGATCCGGCTGGCAATGACAGCGTCAATTGAAATTTTCATGGGGGGAGTGAGTGGAAGAACTATTGTACAGATTTAGAGGGCGGGCACGGAAGGTTTCCTTCTCCCCATGTCTTCCATCGCCCGCCGTGGTGTGGGCTTGTTACCGGTGGAAGTGGGCATAGCCATGGAAATGCGCAACCGGCGGGGCCCAATAGCCCCCACGCCACACGCGTCTGCCGCCCACGAAATACCAGCCGCCCGCCACCCACGTATATCCGGGCCCGGGGCAAACCGGTACTGCCGCCACCACCGGCGCTGGCGCCACCGGGACGCCCACCCCGATACTCACAGCAACACGCGGTGCTGCCAGCATGCAACTGGCTGCTAGTAAAAGCCCTGCAATCATCTTTTTCATGGTCTTCGTGCCTCCTGCTGCCCTTGGCAAAGGCAAACCGCATGCCACGCGTAACTGCTTGAAATTATGGCTACTTCTCCGAAGCTCCATGGTTGCTGGCCACCGCCACGGTGGTTTTCAGCCAAAGGCCCCGCAAGCCGCCTCCCGTGGTTGTGCGAAACCGCGCGTTCTTTACGATTGGCACCAGGGTTCTCGCCCAATCTGCGGCCCGAAACGGGAGAGAATGAAGCGTGCGTCTGTTATGTATGTTTGAGCGAACCTTTCTCGTGGCGCTGATCGCACCGGGGTTTCTAGCTGCCCAGCAACCCCCGCCTGGTGATGCTCCGCCAGTCACACAGCCGGCGCTGCCGGACGCTGTCGGGACGCCACTTCCCAGCAATTGGACAAAAATGAGCGTGAAAGAGAAGTTTCGCTACGACGCTCGGCATCTGTTCGAGCTAGACAACATTATCTTCGCGGGCATGGGTGCCGCTTTAGACCAGGAGCGCGACCGCCCGGGCGCCTGGGGTGAGGGGTGGGGACCCTACTTCGAACGCTATGCCTCGCATCTGGGCCAATACGCCGTGCAACGATCCATTGCCTTCGGGGTACAAGCGGTCGACCACGAGGATGCCCGCTATTTCCGCTCCACCAAGACAACCTTAGGGGGCCGGGTTGCCGATGCCTTTCTGCATACCGTCTGGCGGCATGATGATAGCGGCGGTATGATGCCTGCCTATAGCGAATTTTTCGGCGATTACGGCGCCGCTGCGCTCTCCCGTTATTTGTGGTGGCCGCAGCGATTTCACAATGGCAAAGCGGTGTTCATCGCGGGTTCCGACACTATTCTGATCGATGCCGGAATCAACCTGTTCCACGAGTTCACCCCCGATATCAAACGCCGCCTGCACCTGGGTCGTTAAAGCCTCAGTGGGGCGGCGCTCAATCCCTGGATTAACTGAATAAAAGGTATTCAAGCCGTTCTTGCGGGGCGCGCCTATGCATCTGCTGGGCGTTACTCTTGAGCAGGCAACTGCTGCTCAATCTCGCGCCAAGCACTGATTTTGAGGCGGCGGCAGACCCAGCAAAGTGGTTCCGGGGCCACACTGGTGGTGTCTGCGCCACAAACCGAACACCGCATCGTCTTCTTCAATCGATCTGTCGATATCGATTGCTTGGCCTGTTCCAGAATCTCGGGCGGGATCACCGGCTCCGGTCTAATCTGTCCTTTGCGTCGCATACAATCTTGTTTCAATATCGCAAAAATCCCCGTAGCCTACAACCCCACCAAAGGGCTTACCCGTACTAAGCAGCTTCCGGCACCTGTACTATCACGGCTACATCGAGAGAACAGCCGCAGCGCGGGCACCGCTGGCCCGCCACTACGCGCGGCTGCTTACCGCGTAAATCGATATCTGCCGGAACGGTGTGTGTACAAATCGGGCAATGGACTTGGCCCAAGGTTCGGTTTTCAAGGAGTACTTTCATGTGTTTCGCCTCACTAGATCGGACGGCTATTTCATAGCAACGGTTGTGCCAAAATCGTAAAGATTTTTAAGCGTGCCTGCGATGCTACCCTGTAAGCTATGACATCCCAGCAGCCTGCTCCCAAGATCCAACTCTCCACCACTCCCGACTACCGCGAAAATTACGCCAATAGCGTGCAGGTGCGGGTGAATCTCTGGGACTTCCTGCTGCTGTTCGGGCGTATCAATCAGGCCACTCCCGATAGCGTAAACATCCAGAATTTTCAGGGTATCTACGTCAGCCCCCAGCAGGCCAAAGCGCTGCTGAACGTGCTCCAGCAGAATGTCAATCAGTACGAAACGGCCTTCGGGGAAATTCGTCTCGAGCCGCACGCCCCCGGTGTTGTCCAGTAGCATCACCTTCACCGCTCTGGAATGCCGATTGCACCCTCTTATTGGCAGAAATTCTCGCGCCCAAAAACTAAATGAAGGAGAGAAGTATGGCGCAACCCACTTACACTTGTGAAGCGTGTGGGAAACAGTTCAACAGCTTGCCCGAACTAGAAGAGCACACCCAGAACTGCCCCGAAGTAGCGCGGCTCCGTTCGGCGGGCCAACCCAAAACCAGAAAAGCCGGCAGCCACGATCCCCAAACCTGATCGCAAGCCAAGCCTGACCGGCTCAAGCAAGGAACGGATTCACAATCCGCACACCTCCAAGGACGCCGCCGTGCTGCAGATCTTCGCTATACAGCACGGCGGCGCCCGCAGCCCGCGCGGCGTGCACGATCAGAGCATCCCAAAATGAGATGTGCGTCAGCCGATGCAGTTCGATCGCCGACACGATATCCCGCGGCTCGAAACAAACCACACGATGGCGAGCAAAGATTTCAATCTTCTGCTGCGCAAGCTCCACAGGAACACGCAATTTGCGCGTCGCCACCGAGAAATATTCCTGCAGCACCTGGAGTGAAAACACGGCTGTCTCGTTTCGAAGGTGCTCCTCTACCAAATCGATCGCCACCCTCTGCTTAACGGGCGACGAAGTGTCGTCCATGTACGCCAGAATGTTGGAATCAAAGAAGATCAGTGGCACTAGAACTTTCGCTCGTGGATCTCGTCGCGGTTAAACTTCCAACCCTTGCGGTCGCCCTTGGCGAGCAGCGATAGCCGCGTCAACTCTTCCGCATCAGCCGCGGGATCCCGCTTCCCCACAAACTGTTCCAGATAGTCCCGCACAAGCTGGTTGACGCTGGTCCCGAGCGTTTCCGCCCGCCGCCGCGCCTCCCGAAGGACATCATCATCAATCGAGAGAGTCACATTCATATTCACATAATATGTGCACACTGCCTATGCGTCAACCTTCCAGTGGGGCCGGGGCTTCTGCCCGGCGTTTCGCTCGGGCAGAAGAACGCGCCGGACATATCCAAAACAGCACCATGCATGCATTACTTCCCCCCATTCCGCCTCTCAGCCAACAGTCCCCGCCCGCCGTTCCCCGCGATTAATATAAGATGAGCAGGAATCGAGGAAATGCACCACGTCTCGACCATTAACGAAGCTGCGGCACAAACCCCGGAGCTGTATCACACGCATGCGAGCGGGTTCCGGCGCGCAACCTATGTTGACCGCAGTATGGGCTCCGTGCACATGGGAACAGCGATTTGTTGGCTCGCGCCGCAGGGCGAAATTCATACCCACCTGCACTCCTTTGAAGAAAGCTTCTATCTTCTCGAAGGATCGCTCGAGGCCCGAATCGGCGATCAGCGCCACTCGTTGCAGCCCGGTAATTTCGGCTTGATTCCCACCGGTGTGCCCCACGCTTTTCGCAATGCTGCCGGCAAAACGGCCCGTTGGTTGGAGATGCAAGCCCCCCAACCGCGCCCTTCCGGTTATAGCCGCGATACCTTCTTTGTAGATGCCCCGTCTGCCACCGCTCCCTCGGATTCCTTGCTCGGCTACTTCGATGAATCCCTGTTGCCGCGCCCAGGCGGCCCGTCGCAAATGGAGGGCTTCAATCCGACCACGGGCGTGGCCATCAAAATGTTCGTGGATCGCTCCTTTGGCGCAGTTCATCAATCGCTTTTCCTGATTCAATATCAGCCAGGATCCCACATCGACCCCCACGATCACACCTTCGAAGAGTCGTACCTGATCGTCAGCGGACGCGTGCGCGCCACGGCGGATGGTAAGCTGTATAACCTTGGTCCGGGCGACGTTATCTGGACCGGTGTCGGCTGCATCCACAGCTTTGAAAATGCCGGAACCGAACCGGTACGCTGGATCGAGACGCAGGCGCCGCTTCCGCCAGCGAAAGAAGTTTTCCGCTTTGAAAAGGATTGGGTCAAGTAAAAATGCTAGCCAACGAAAAAACCGAGTCCGCCGAAACGGCCCCCGCCACCAGAACCCGGCCGCTGACTGGCGCGGAATACATGGAGAGCTTGCGCGACGGGCGCGAAATCTGGATCTATGGCGAGCGCGTGAAGGACGTCACCACCCACCCCGCGTTCCGCAATACCGTCCGCATGCTCGCCCGCCTCTACGACGCTTTGCACGGTGAAAAGAAAAGTATCCTGTGCAGCGAAACCGATACCGGTAGCGGCGGCTATACGCAGAAATTCTACAAAGCCACCCGCAGCGCCGAGGAATTGGTGGCCTCCCGGGATGCCATCGCCGAGTGGGCCCGCGTCACCTACGGCTGGATGGGCCGCAGCCCCGATTATAAAGCCGCATTCCTGGCCACCCTGGGCGCCAACCCCGACTTCTACCATCCTTTCCAGGAAAACGCCCGCCGCTGGTACAAACACGTCCAGGAAGAAGTCACCTTCGTCAATCACGCCATCGTCAATCCACCCGTCGATCGCAATAAGGAACTCTCCGAAGTGCGCGATGTCTATATGCACGTCGAAAAGGAAACTGATGGCGGCCTCATCGTCAGCGGCGCAAAAGTAGTGGCCACCACCTCCACCCTCACCCACTACAACTTCATCGCCAACAATGGTGCACTGCCGATCAAGACCAAAGACTTCGCCTTCGTCTGCATCGTGCCCAGCGACGCTCCCGGCATGAAACTCTTCTGCCGGCCTTCTTATGAAATGATGGCTCAGGCCATCGGCAGCCCCTTCGATTACCCGCTCTCCAGCCGCCTGGATGAAAACGATTCGATCATCGTCTTCGATAAGGTCTTCGTTCCCTGGGAAAATGTGTTCGCCTATGGCGATATCGACAAGGTGAATAATTTCTTCCCCCGGTCCGGTTTCCTCCCGCGCTTCATGTTCCATGGCTGCACGCGGCTGGCAGTGAAGTTCGATTTCATCGCCGGCCTCCTGCTGAAGGCTGTGGATGCCACCGGCGCTAAGGATTTCCGCGGCGTGCAAGCCCAGGTAGGTGAAGTGCTCGCCTGGCGCAACCTGTTTTGGGGCCTCACCGATGCCATGGCCCGCACCACTACTCCCTGGACTCCCGGCTACGTTTTGCCCAACCTCGATTACGGCCTCTCCTACCGCGTTATGTCCAGCATGGCTTATCCCAAAATCAAGGAAATTGTCGAGAACGTGCTCGCCAGCGCGCTGATCTACTTGCCTTCCCACGCCAGTGACTTCAAAGTCCCCGAAATCCGTAAGTACCTCGAGCAGTTTGTTCGCGGCTCCAACGGCTACTCCGCTGTCGAACGAGTAAAACTCATGAAACTGATGTGGGATGCCGTCGGCACCGAGTTCGGCGGCCGTCATGAACTCTATGAGCGCAACTACTTCGGCAACCACGAAAGCATTCGCTTCGAAACTCTCATGGTGGCCGATGCCCTCGGGCAATCGGCGAAATACAAAGGTTTCGCCGAACAATGCATGGCCGAATACGACCTCGACGGTTGGACCGCGCCCGATCTCATCAATCCGGAACACGTCGAAAGCGCGCTAAAACACGCCGCCGAGCCGGAATGACCCCGCCTCCTTTCGATATCCGCCAGTTCCGCAACGCGCTTGGCCGCTTCGCGAGCGGTGTCACTGTAGTCACCACCTGCTATCA
The DNA here is from genome assembly GCA_030041985.1 of Bryobacteraceae bacterium. GTDB lineage: Bacteria > Acidobacteriota > Terriglobia > Bryobacterales > Bryobacteraceae > PSRJ01. The sequence continues at coordinate 7,940 of JASIAM010000266.1, forward strand.
GGGACACGCTCACGGCATGACAGCCAATGCCTTCGTATCGGTTTCGCTCGCTCCGCCGCTGGTTCTGGTCTCGCTTGATAATCGCGCGTACATGCATCGCGTTCTGCCGGAGACCGGCCGCTACGGTGTCAGTATTCTAAGTGAGGATCAGGAGACCTTTAGCAATCACTTCGCCGGACGCACCGTGGCAGGCATGCACATCCCTTTCACAGAGCGCATGGGCGTGCCCCTGCTCGAAGGCGCAATGGCCTGGTTCGTAGTCCAGGTCGTAGATGCCCACCCGGCCGGCGATCACACCCTCTACATTGGCCAGGTGGAACACTTTGAAGCCCGCGATGACCGCCCCCTCCTGTTCTATGCCGGCAAATATCAGCAGTTACGGGCCGCCGCGGCCAAGCCCACACCGTTTCCGCAAGATGAGTTTTCGCTCTTCTCCATCGGCAACATCGACCCGCCGATTACGTAGCCCGCCGCCTGATCTATCATAGTTGAGACGTGCTACAGGAGGTTAGATGAGAAGAATCTACACAAGCGCTATGGCAGCCGGCGCCGCGCTGCTCGTGGCTGGCGCCGCGCATGCTCAAGTGACGCTGAACTCGGTGCGAGTCGGCGCCAAAGATACGGTCGCATTGGCGAAGTTCTATCAGGCTGCATTTGGCATGCAGGAGGTCAACCGCATCGAGGGCGGCGCCGGTGGACCGGAGGTCTTCGTCAACTTCGGCGCCAGTGTCGAAGCTGCCAAGGCCAACAAGAGCGAGCCGATTGTGATCATGCACCGCGATTCCGACGACCTCAAGGACCCGATCCCGCACGTGATCCTGAACGTGAAGGATATGGCGGCGACCGTGGCTGCCATCAAAGCCGCCGGCGGCTCCATGGCGAGTGAACCGCGTCCCTTCCGCAACACCGGTATCGTGATCGGCATCGCCATCGATCCCGCGGGCAACCGCATAGAGATGATTCAACGGCCTTGACGAGCGCGCGGGGCATTTCCACACTGCTAAAATCAGCGCTGCTAGAATAAAAAAGGTCCGCACCCCCGAACGGAGGAACTGCATAAAATTGAAATCCGCCATCCTTGCCCTGGAAGACGGCACGGTCTTCGAGGGCGTTAGTTTTGGTGCGCCTACCGAGCGCGCGGGTGAGGTCGTCTTCAATACCGCGCTTACCGGGTATCAGGAGGTGTTTACCGACCCTTCTTACTCCGGCCAGATCGTAGTGCTCACCAATCCCCAGATCGGCAACTACGGCACGAACGAAGAAGATAACGAAGCGCCCCGGCCTTATATTGAAGGCTTGGCCGTGCGCGAATTCTCAGCCGTATCGAGCAATTGGCGGTCGGACGCGGAGGCCAATGGATTTCTCGAACGCCACGGCATTCCCGTGATCTCGGGTCTCGACACCCGGGCTCTGGTGCGGCACTTGCGCAGCCGCGGTGTTATGCGCGGCGCGCTCTCTTCCATCGAATCGGATCCCGAAGCCCTTATCGCGAAGGCCCGAGCCATTCCCACCATGGCCGGCCTCGATCTCGCCACCCAGGTCAGCACCCCGGAAACGTACACGTGGGCCAAGCCGGTCGATCCGTGCTCCCCTTCCGAGCGTGTCCCTCCTCTGGCCAAGGAACATTTCCATGTAGTGGCCTACGATTTCGGGATCAAGCGCAATATCCTCCGCCGGCTGGTACAGGTGGGCTGCCGCGTAACCGTCGTCCCGTCGCTCACCTCCGCCGAGGATGTACTGGCCCTCAAGCCCGATGGCATTTTCCTCTCCAATGGCCCCGGCGACCCCGAGCCATTACAAGCGCAAGTCGGCAATATCCGCAAGCTGATCGGGAAGAAGCCGATATTTGGCATCTGCCTTGGCCATCAGCTTCTCGGCCTCGCGGTTGGCGGCAAGACTTACAAATTGAAATTCGGCCATCGCGGCGCCAATCACCCGGTCCGCAATGAACTCACCAAGCGCGTCGAAATCACCTCGCACAATCACGGGTTCGCCGTCGATCCCGATTCGCTCAATCTCAATGACGTCGAACTGACCCACATCAACCTCAACGATCAAACTCTGGAGGGGTTCCGCCATCGCCATCATCCCGTATTCTGCGTGCAATATCACCCCGAGGCCGCGCCCGGCCCGCATGACTCCCATTACCTGTTCGACGAATTCGTGAAACTGATGAAAGACGAGCAGCAGCGATAATCATGCCCCGGCGCAACGACCTTCACCGCATCCTCATCATCGGCTCCGGACCCATCATCATCGGCCAGGCATGCGAGTTCGATTACTCCGGTACGCAGGCTGCGAAAGCTCTGCGATCCGATGGCTACGAAGTCGTGCTGGTGAATTCCAATCCGGCCACCATCATGACGGATCCGGAAATCGCCGGCAAAACTTACATCGAGCCCCTTACCGAGCCCTACCTTGAGGAGATTATCCGCCGCGAACGGCCGAACGCGCTGCTCTCCACCGTCGGCGGACAGACGGGACTGAATCTCTCGGTGGCGCTCGCGGAATCCGGTGTTCTGGAACGCTATGGCGTCGAACTGATCGGCGCCAACATCGACGCTATCAAGAAGGCGGAAGACCGGCTGCTGTTCAAGGACGCCATGCGCAAAATCGGGCTGGAAGTGCCGCAATCGCAGCTCATCAATTCCATCGCCGGCGGTCTCGAATTTGCCACGCGGATCGGATATCCCGCAATTCTGCGGCCCAGTTTTACGCTGGGCGGCACGGGCGGCGGCATCGCTTACAACCAGGAGGATCTGACCGAGATCCTGGAGCGGGGCCTCGATCTCTCGCCCGTCCATGAGGTGCTGATGGAGGAGAGCGTGCTGGGCTGGAAAGAGTTCGAACTGGAGGTGATGCGCGATCTCGCCGATAACTGCATCATCATCTGCTCCATCGAGAATTTCGATCCCATGGGCGTGCACACGGGCGACTCCATTACCGTGGCCCCCGCGCAAACCCTCACCGACCGCGAATATCAGATGATGCGCGATGGCGCAATCCGCTGCCTGCGCGAGATCGGCGTGGATACGGGCGGTTCGAACGTGCAATTCGCCATCAACCCGCAGGATGGGCGCATGGTGATCATCGAGATGAACCCGCGCGTCTCCCGCAGCTCCGCGCTCGCTTCCAAGGCCACGGGATTTCCCATTGCCAAAATCGCCGCCAAGCTGGCGGTAGGCTATCGGCTCGATGAGATCCGCAACGATATCACGCAGAAAACGCCGGCCTCCTTCGAGCCGACCATTGACTACGTGGTCGCCAAGATCCCCAAATGGGCCTTCGAGAAGTTTCCCGGCGCGGATTCCACTCTGGGCACACAAATGAAATCGGTGGGCGAGGTGATGGCGATCGGCCGTACCTTCAAGGAAGCTCTCTCGAAGGGCATGCGCAGCCTCGAAACGGGCAAGGCATTCGGCTCGGAAAAACTCGAGAAGGGCCTCATCACTCAGAAGCTCATCACCCCCACTCCCGATCGCCTGAATTACCTGCGTTTTGCCCTGGCGAACGGATACAGCGCCGCCGAAGTACACGAGCTGACCTCCATCGATCCCTGGTTCCTGGAACAGATCAAGGAGGTAGTCGATTTCGAAGGCCGGATTGCCGAAACCTCCTGGCCTGTCGATTCCAAAGATCTGTTCCGCATTGCCAAGCGCTACGGAATTTCCGATGTCCAGCTCGCCAAGACATGGAACACCGACGAAATTTCAGTCCGCAACCGCCGCAAGGAACTGGGCGTCGCCGCTGTGTTCAGCCGTGTAGACACGTGCGCCGCCGAATTTGAAAGCTTCACACCGTACCTGTATTCCTGTTACGAAGCTTCTTCGGAGTCCGATCCCTCGGACCGGGAAAAAGTCATGATTCTGGGCAGCGGCCCCAACCGTATCGGGCAGGGAATCGAATTCGATTACTGCTGCTGTCACGCTTCCTTCGCGCTGCAGGAATTGGGCGTCGAGTCGATCATGGTCAACTGCAATCCGGAAACCGTGTCCACCGACTACGACACCAGCGACCGCCTGTACTTCGAGCCGCTGACCCTCGAAAGCGTGCTCAACATTTACGATACCGAGCGGCCGGATGGCATCATCGTGCAGTTCGGCGGCCAGACCCCGCTCAATCTGGCGCTGCCTCTGAAGCGGCTGGGTGTGCCGATCATCGGCACAGACCCGGAGTACATCGACCTCGCCGAAGACCGCAAACTGTTCGGCGCGCTGCTCGAACAATTGGGCATTCCGGCTCCTGCAAATGGCTCGGCCACCAGTGTTGAAGAAGCTTGCCAAGTGGCGCGGCGTATCGGTTTCCCGGTGCTGGTGCGCCCCAGTTATGTGCTCGGAGGGCGCGCCATGGTCATCGCTTATGACGAGCAGATGGTGCGCGAGTACATGCGCGAAGCCGTTACCTTCTCTCAGGAACGCCCCGTGCTGGTCGATCGCTTCCTGGAGGACGCCACCGAGGTCGATGTAGATGCGTTGTCGGATGGCGAGGATGTGCTGATTGCCGGCATCATGGAGCACATCGAAGAAGCGGGTGTGCATTCCGGCGACAGCTCCTGTGTGCTGCCTTCGCAATCTCTGTCCCCGAAAACGCTCGAGACCATCGAAGATTACACCGTGCGGCTTGCCAAGGCGCTGCACGTGGTTGGTCTGATGAACGTGCAGTACGCGATTCAAAACGGCACGGTGTACGTGCTCGAAGTGAACCCCCGCGCTTCGCGCACCGTGCCCTACGTCAGCAAAGCGACTGGCGTCGCTCTGCCGAAAATCGCCGCCGGCCTGATGTGGGGCCGCAAGCTGCGCGATTATGGCTTCGGTTCCGGCGGCCTTGGCTCCGGCAAGCTTACGGTCCCGCAGAATTTCGTCAAATCGCCTGTTTTCCCCTTCAACAAATTTCCCGGCGTCGATCCGGTGCTTGGACCGGAAATGCGCTCCACGGGTGAGGTCATGGGCGTTGGTATGAATTTCGGTGAGGCCTTTTTGAAAGCGCAGATCAGCGCGGGCAGCCCTCTGCCGGAAAAAGGCACAGTCTTCATCAGCGTGAACGACCATCACAAACGGGAGGCCGTTGAGGTCGCGCGGCGGTTCGTCCAATTAGGTTTCAGCGTGGTGGCCACGCGCGGCACCGCGTCCGCGCTGCGCGCTGCCGGTATCACATCCAAGACCGTTTTCAAAGTAAACGAGGGCCGGCCCAATGCCGTTGATCTGCTGAAGGGCGGCTCGATTCAGCTTGCTATCTACACCACCACGGGGGCGCCCGGTTTCGCGGATGAGAAGTCGATCCGCCGCGCCGCGATGCAATACCGTGTGCCTTGCATCACTACGATGAGCGGCGCCCGCGCCGCGGCGGATGCCATCGCTGCGCGCAAACGCGACCCCATAAGGGTCTGGAGCCTTCAGGAAATCCACGAGACCAAGGGCACGGTGGCGTAGAGTACTTTATTTGCCTTCGAGATCTTCGAGCCGTTCCTCGTGATCGTTGAGACGGTCATGATGGGCGGCTACAATTCGTTCGAGGCTTTGGACAGAGGCTAAAGCGTCCCGGGCGATATCCTGGAGCCTCTGGATGGAGTCATCGTGCCTCCGGATGGAGTCATCGTGGCTTTGGATGGAGGCCAAGGTGTCGCGGGCGAGGACCGCAAGTGCGCGGATGTTCTCACCGTCTTTGCGAATATTCTCGGCATCTCTGCGAATGTTCTCGGCATCTTGTTCCCGCAGCGCATCATGGCGCTGCACGGATTCAAAAAGCTCGTGAATGCTGGCGTGCAGCGATTCGAGGTGCAGCCGCAACTCGTCGTCAGTCATGAATCGTCCCTCTCAACCCGCCCCGCCACGCGAGAAACCCGGCGGGAGCTTTGCTGCCGCCGGGCCGCGTCGTTCTAATTTGACCCTGTATTGGTAACTTCCTGGTCCCCTTCGCATCGGGGTTTCTTACACTATAACAAGCCGATGGCCGACTACGACGATTTCGCCTGGTTTTATAACCGTTATTGGAACGAGGAATTCCATAGCCTGGCGTTCCCGATTCTGGAGCGTATCTGGCTGGCGCGCGTTCCTGCAGGCGGGCGCATTCTGGATGTGTGCTGCGGAACCGGCTACCTGGCGGGCCTGCTCGCGGCGCGCGGACATCGCGTTACGGGCTTCGATGCCTCGGCCGGCATGATTGGCTACGCCCGCGAAAACGTCCCAGCGGCGGAATTTGCGGTGTGCCCGGCCGGATCGTTTCACAGTGAGACTCGCTATGATGCCGCCGTCTCTACGTTCGACAGCCTGAATCACATCCTTGAGCCAAACGAGTTGGAAGCTACGTTCCACAACATCTCGCGCGCGCTGCAGCCCGGCGCTTTGTTCGCCTTCGATATTTTGCTCGAGAAAGCCTATCAGACGCACTGGGGCGAAGCCTTCGCGCTGGTGCGGGACGACCACGTGCTAACCATCACCGGAGCGGGTTACGATTTCCGGACACGCCTGGCCTCCTGCACCATCACCATGTTCCGGTTGATCGAGGGCCAGTGGCGCCGCTCGGATTCTCTGATCCGGGAACGGTGCTACACCGTGGAAGAAATCGGCGATGCTGCCAGTCAGGCCGGTTTTGGGGAACTAACCTGTTACGACGCGCGTGACTTTGGCATGGCCGGACAACTGGGCGAAGGACGAACGTTTTTTGTGGTGCGCAGGCGTTAGAAGCGCTGCTGACCCTGGGCTTTGGGGCGGCGGAGGTTCGGAGAGTCCTGCGTATGATGCATCATCCGCGCCAAGGCTTCCATTTGGGTCTCGGGAATGCTTGCGGCTATAGAGACCGTAGTGCCGTTGGCGGAGATTGCGATGGCGTTCAAAGCCGCAGTGGCCTGGGTGTTTTGCTGCTCCTTCATCTCGCCAAGATTCAACAGGAACTGCAGCACATTGGCGAGCGCGGTAGCATTCGCCGGGGTGTCCAGCAAGAATTGCGCATTCAACGTCACCTGGGCGCCGAACTTCACACCGCCACTCGATTGCTGGATGTTCTGGAAAACGGTGGAAGGAACGGTGGGCAGATTGGAAGTGGCAGGAGGCTTGATCGCGGGGGGAGGCACTTGGGAAAAACCCCAGGCGTCTTCGGCCGAGCTTAGCTGGTTTACGGCCGCGAGAAGCGCCGGGGACAGAGTCGAAGGTGCGGCCTGGCGATCGATGGCGGCCTTGACACTGGCCACATCCCCCGCGATCGCGATTGTGCCACTCAGAAATGCAAATGCGCCACCATGATTGAGATTCTCCAGGATGGTGACACCGTTATAAACTTCGGAGGTAGCGCCCGCAGCAGCCGCGGCGCCGGCGATTGCAGACCCATTAAACGTGCCCCGCGCTAAAGCAAGATGGCTGGCACTAGTGGCTGCTCCGTTAGACGCCAGGAGCAATTCATCCAGGTCCTGCGTGGGATCGAATCCGGTTTGCACCACGGCCTGCTCCAAATGCTGGTTAATGAGGATTTGGGTAATCAGATACTGGCCGAAGGTGGAAGCTTTCGCCTGATCCACATTCACTCCCGCGATAACCTTGGCATCCGGCATCACCATGCCAAGCAGTTGGGGGTCGGCGGCATCTACCATAGCGGCCCACGGCGCGGCCACCAGGGCCGCTGTAAAAATCCGCAGTATCATAACCATCAAGACGGACTCCCTCGCTTCATATTAGCAGCCGGTTTTTGGATCTCTCGGGACTACCGATATTTCCCACCCCAGAGGCACGGAGCCATGGCGCATGCGGAATCTCCTCGATCGAGAGAACCAGTGCAAAGTCTTCTCTAGTGGATTTCGGTGATTGACAATTGCCGTGGGGAGGCTATACTCGTTTCATTCAGCGTGAAACGGTATGTGCTGGACGCTGAGTGGAAGCGCATAACATGCCGCACATTTCCCTACCGGAAGCCTTTCCAGGAATCACGGGCGGTTTTGCATTTCGTCCCGAAACAGCCAAACCCATGCGCGAACTCGCGGAGGCACTGTTGCGAAGCCCCAGTTCCCTCACCAGCGGCGAGCGTGAGATGATCGCAACCTTTGTCTCCACCCTCAATGATTGTTACTTCTGCCAGAGCAGCCATAGAGCGGCGGCAGCGCACCATCTCGACCGAGACTACAAGCTTGTCGATAGGGTCCGGTTCGATTATCGGAACGCGCCAGTAAGTGAGAAGCTGAAAGCCCTGCTGGCCATTGCAGCCAAAGTTCAAATTGGGGGAAAAAGTGTAACTGCGGACGACATCGACGATGCGCGCCGGCAAGGCGCGACGGACATTGAAATTCATGATACGGTGCTGATCGCAGCCGCCTTTTGCATGTACAACCGCTATGTGGATGGGCTCGCCACATTCACACCGGCCGATCAGAACCTCTACGACGCGATGGGCGCGCGAATGGCGCACGAAGGGTACCTCTCAGCGTCCACCGATTCCCGGCGGCCCAAAGCCGATATTGAAAAGGGCCTTTCGCCGGCCGGCTAAGCGGCCTGAGGAGACACGAGGAGGTTTATGTCTACGGCTTCTGCTGTTGCATTTCGCGGCGAAGATCACGACGGATCTTTCTGCGGCCGGCGTGAATGATCACATCGGTTTGGGCGCACGCGGGGAATTACCCCTGCCCACGCGGAATTTACGGGATTGGGATCTGATCTACGATTTCGATACCGAAGCCTTCGAGCGCAACGATCTTGCGGGGATGGTTGGTAAGCAGGCGAATGGTGTGCAGTCCCAAATCGGAGAGTATCTGCGCTCCGATTCCGTGCTCGTGCTGTAACTGGCGCTGCCCGTCGCTCCCTTGGTAGTGGGAAAAGTCGCGCGCATGGGAGAGCAAGCGGAACTCGCCGGATGACGAAGGAGGGGCTTCTCGCTCGAGGCGAAAGCCTGGCCCGCTTTCGTGGAGATACACGAGCACGCCGCCGCCGGCTTCGACGATCATGCGGAGTGATTGCTCGATCAGCCGCCGGCACTCGCAAGCCGTGGAATGAAAGACATCACCCAGGACACAGCGCGAGTGCATGCGTACCAGCACGGCTTCTTTGCCGGCGACTTCGCCATGCACCAGGGCAAGATGGTGTTCGGGACTTAGGTCGCTGGTATAGGCGATGGCGCGGAAGATGCCAGTTTCGGTTTCCACGCAGCCCTCCGCCAGCCGGCGCACAAACGTCTCGTGCTTCATGCGGTAGCGGATTAGCTCGGCCACGGAAATCAGGAGCAGGTTATGGCGTGCGCAAAAGCGCTCCAGTTCGGGGACGCGAGCCATGGAACCATCGTCATTCATAATTTCGCAAATCACTCCGGCGGGCGTGAGGCCGGCCAGGCGAGCGAGATCGACGGAGGCTTCGGTCTGCCCCGCGCGGACGAGCACACCGCCCTCGCGCGCGCGTAATGGGAACATGTGTCCTGGGCGCGCCAGGTCTTGAGGGCGGCAGCCAGGATGGATGGCCTTGAGGATAGTACGGGTGCGATCGGCTGCGGAGATTCCCGTGGTCACTCCTTCGCGCGCGTCGATGGACTCGCAGAAGGCGGTCCCAAAATTGGAAGTATTTTGAGCGGTGATGAGGGGAAGCCGGAGGTGGTCGCAGCGCTCTGTAGTGAGGGCCAGGCAGATGAGGCCGCGCCCGTGGGTGGCCATGAAATTGATGATCTCGGGAGTGACTTTTTCCGCCGCAATAGTCAGGTCGCCTTCGTTTTCCCGGTCTTCATCGTCGACCACAACTACGATTCGCCCGGCGCGCAACTCTTCGAGCGCTTCGGGAACGCCGACAAAGGGCATGCTTTATTGTAGCGGGAGGGTAAAACGCCAGGCCGAAGGCTATTCGGTGGGAAGCAGGTCGCCGACGCGAACCGTCTCACCGCGGTTTTCGAGCGAGACCATCTCGGTTTCGGCAAACAAGCGGATCAGCCGGTAACCGGACGCGAAAGGCTGGCGGTGAACCACCAGCAAACGCCGTGACAGGTCCAGCACCCAGTACTCGGGCACGCCCGCAGCGCCATAGAGCACCGCTTTGCGGGAAAGGTCGAAGCCGGCGGAGGTATCGGCAACCTCGACCGCCAGCAAGAGTTCGTCGCCGCGCGGGTGGCGTTTTGCAAAATCCGATTTGTTCTCCGCAACCACGGCCAGATCCGGTTCCGGAAGGCTGCGCTCGCGGTCGGCCGCAGCCACCTCGATGGGAAGTTGAACGCGCAAGCATTCGGCGAAGCCGATGCGCACAACCCATCTAAGCACCAGTTGAATAGCGAAGGCGTGTGGAGGCTTCTGTCCCATCTTGTCAACCAGGTCTCCGTCAATCAGCTCGTAACGCCTCCCCTCAAAGAAACCGGTTTCGCTAAGAAGGTCCACTTCTTCGCGCGTGAAACGTTTTCGCGGAAGCGTCTCGGCAGCAGCCTGGGAGGGCAGCAAGATTCCGGCTGACATAGTTCTCCTCTTGAGTTTATCTTACTGAATCGCCGGCGGGCGACGCAGGCGGCACGGCCCCAGTCATGGCAGAGCGTAGACGTAAATGGCGTTGTGGACGGCTACGGCCTTGATTTCGGGGGCGACTTGTCTGATCAGGCCCTGGCTGAGCAGACCATCGCCAGTCATGACAGCGTTGGAGGGCGCGCGGCCCCAACTCCCATGCTGGACCTCACGGTCGACATATTGATCTTGGCTAGGCCGGCGAGCTGTTGACTCTTTGCGAGCGAGCGGTAGCCCGAAGGGCCGGGCCCATGGCAAGATGAGCCGAGATTAGCGGGGACCGCCATACATGTGTTTGGGGTCGCGATTGTTGTCCTGGCAGATGTATTCGTACATTTCCTCGCCGGGCTGCCAGCGAATGTTCCAGCCGCCGGTCCACTGGCGCGTGTAGGCGCCAGGGTCATCGATGGTGGCCTCGTATTTCAGGGTGTTGTAATCGGTGCGGGTGAAGCGCTCGATGAGGTGAAGGGACTCGGTGTGGGGAATGCCCTCGCGTGTCAGCCAGAATCGCTCGTTGAAACCGACACTATCGACCACCAGTGTGTCGCCATCCCAGTGGCCCACGGAGTGACCAAAGAAACTGGGATCGAGGTCCTTAGGATGCTGGCGGCCATCCATGTAGATGACGCGCCAGGTATGGGGTCCGCCGACCTCCACCATGTAAATCCGCTTGAATTCCGGCATATCAATGAATTCGAAGCCGTAAGGCGTGTGAAACAGCCGCGGGCCGCCGGAGGGTAGACAGCGGGTGTGGGGATCGTCTTTGGTGGTGGTGCTTTGACGGTAGTCGTAGAGAGCGCGGGCCCACGGTTGAAAGGGCACCTCGGGAATTTTGAGATTGGTGGGCAGGTTGAAGCGGGGATTATCGATACCGCCTTTGATGTTGGTGGCCAGAGTCGAGCCGGCATTACCCTCCCAAACACCCTTTTCTCCGGGCAGCGGACCGAGATTAACTCGCCCATCAGGCCAGTGAGGAGTGGGGCGGGCTGGTCCGCGCTTGCGGTCACGCTCAAGGCGGCCGCCGTTGAGCGTAGACCCCTGGTTCGGATCCGGCGCCTGGGGAAACGCGCACGGGGCCAAGGCATAGACGAGCGGCAGCGCTAGCAGAATACGATAGAAGCGCATTCGTTTATGGATTGGTGCGTTCGCTCGAGGCGGCGCCCAGTTTCTTCCCCGTGGATGCCATGGTGACGGAGCGGGCGTTAGCCTGCTTGCTGCCGTCCTTGGCCAGACTGCCTTCTACGATGACCTCATCTCCCACTTTCATGGTGTTGCGGGTCCATCCGCTACGCTCCAAGCCATTGGGCGGCCCCATTTCGAAGGCCCAATTCACAACGTTGCCGCTGTCGTCGGTGACGTCGAGATAGAAGTATACATGGGGGTTCATCCAATCGACCTTGGTGACGATGCCTTTGAGCGAGATTTTCTTGGTGCTATCGTACTCGGCCGAGAAAGAATGGTGGGCCATCACGGGAGCTGCTGCCGCCCCGAGGAGCATGATAGCCAGCCAACTGGAACGAAAATGCCTCATCGCCGCTCTCCTTACAGGAAAATATTATATCCGGAATCGACGGGCTAAGGTGCCCACGGGCTCGAACTCCCGTCACAGGCCAGCGCGGCTGTTCGGAATTTCCGAGATTGATTGGCGGTCCTTAGCTCAACCTGTACAAACATCCGGGAACCAGGCCTGCAAGTGAGATATCAGGCGAGGTGGGTGCCTCACGCGTTGACTTCTTCCGCGTTGTCGAGGTACAGCGGTAGATAAGCGTCTTGTGCACGAGATTCTAAAGTTTCTTTCGAAGGATGCCTTGGTCCTGGACTTGGGATGTGGCCAGGGGAGTTTCCCCAGATTGAGCACACCCGCCAAGGTGATAAGGCTCGATCGAGATCCAAGGGCCGGTGCAAACGGGGAAATATATGTGCGAAGTGATGCATCGCATCTACCCTTCGCGGACCGCGTGTTCAGCGCAGTCATCTCGAACCATAGCCTGGAACATTTCGACGACCTCGACGGTTCTCTCCGGGAGATAGGGCGAGTGATTAAACCTGATGGGGCTTTGTTCGTTTCCGTCCCCGACTCCTCGACCCTTACGGACCACCTCTACCGCTGGTTGAGCCGTGGCGGCGGCCACGTAAACGCATTCACCTCTTCCAAAGCGCTGGCCGACAAGATAGAGGCCGAGACGGGGCTTAGACATGCTGCCTCACGGACATTGTGCTCTTCACTCTGCTTTCTGAACCGCTACAACTCCCCGAAACCGCGGCCCCACCGCCTCCTTCTTCTCGGGGGAGGTTTCGAATTGTCCCTACTTTTGTATGTCTTGCTATCCCGGCGTATTGATGCTCTGTTACATTTACGGACGAGTATCTATGGCTGGGCCCTGTATTTCGGGAAAATACCAGAGATGCCGGACACGGAAGTCTATTCGAATGTCTGCGTCCGCTGTGGAAGCGGATCTCCGGCCTCTGTCCTCAGGGCTACGTTTTTACGACGCATTCTTTGGCTTCGTCTCTATCAATGTCCCTCTTGTGGTGCACTTAACCCTTTTTTGGATCGCGGTTCAGCCGTCACCCTACCATATACGAATAAACCGATGGTTACTATTTAAACCTTGCTCATAACCGATATTCGGGGATCGATGTCTTGGCACTTGTGCGCATCGCCTTAGGGCACGTCGTGATCCGCGCTTCCTGCCCAGGTGTTTCGAATTATAAGTGAGTCACTTCACGCTCTTCATCCACTTGAGGATCGGCCCGGTAACACTGGTATCGGCGGTATCGGGCGACATTACTTCCGAGATGTGGCTGTGATCTTTGAAGGTGACATAAGTTGGACACCGGCCCGCTTTGCAGAGCTGGTCCTTCAAAGTTTCGGCGAATGCGACGATGTTGGGCGGATCAAGCTCGGCCACAGTGACCATGAAGGGTAGCTTCGAATTGATGAGGCCCGGGAGATTGGAGCGCGCGAGCATGGTGGCGGCATCCGGCTGCGCTTGTTTGCCACGGCCACGTCCGCCCTGGCCACGGCCTCCGGGCGGCGCGGCGGCAGCGGCAGGCGGGGCTCCGTTCGGTTGCCCGCAAGGCGCAAATCCACCCTGGACGGCGGGAGGAGTGGCCGGCAATATGTTAAAGGCCGGCGGCGACATAAAGACCACGCCCCTGATGCCAACACCTTCCGGTCCGTACAGCTCCGGATGGCCAACGTAGGTGCTGACCGGAACATTTCCCGCAGATTGACACCAGATGAAAACGCGCGCGGCGTTCCCCTTGTACTTGGCTATATTTTGGTGTACCCACTGCACTACCAGGCCGACAGCCTTAGCGGGGTCGTCCCAGGCCTGGCCGGGGTGGCGCTGCATATTTACGCCTACCATTCCGTTCTTGACTGCCCACAGCATGACGTTGTCGTAGAAGACATCTCCGTTGGGCCCGCCCTGCTGCTTGTTGCCCGCCCCACCTGAGACGTAGATCAATACAGGACGCGAGCCGCCGCCCTTCTCCGCAGCGAACACGTCCAGCACATCTTTAGGATCGGGACCGAAGGACACATCGCGCGTGATGGAGACACCCGTATAGGGAGGATTGGGATGCAGCGGCCGGTAAATCTGCGCGGTCTCCGGGACACAAACGCCGCGTCCGATGGCCACCAATTCCTTCGCGATCTCCGGCGGAACTGCCGCCTGCATCATGCCCGCCGCGGCCGCGCCCATGGCGATGAGCCAAAACGTTTTCTGTACCGATCCCAAGCTAACCTCCCGCGGGAATCGAGTATATCACTTGTAAGGGATCAGGGGCCGGGGATGCCAACCTCCGCTTCGCTCCAACGGTGTTCACCTTAGGCCCGGAATGGTGTTCGGCTTCCCTCCGGAATGCTGTTCAGATTCGCCGGAATCCTCAGCTTGATCTTACTGGCCAGGCTGGCCGATTCAGTTGCTAGGCGCCTTTGCGGATCGGTGCCACTTTGATTTCAGCCCGTCGGCCATCTTCTCCAAACTATGGCGCTGGCGGTTCAAGTCCGCACGGCAGTTGATCGTGATCGCGTAATTGAACACAGCCGATTTCTGTCTCGGTTAAATATGCTCTCTATAGCTGACCTTGATAGCGTAGCCCAGGTTTGAGCCGTTACGAGCTGGATAAGCGGTTACCGTCACCTGGTCGCCTGTTCGCAAGCTGTCGATTTTTAGGCCATGAAGCGCAAGCAAATTAGGACTCGCCATTTCGAGTTCCCAATGCATTGGATCGCTCCCATCCGCTGCATGGGTGTCGAGGTAAAGGCGCACATGCGGATTGGCCCATTCGAATTTAGTGACAGTGCCGACCAGCGTTACGGATCGATTCAGATCATACTCAGTGGTTAGAGAATGATGTGCCAGAGTCGGTCCGGCTCCGGTGACCATTCCAACCGCTAAAAAGAGAACAGACCGTGTGAATCTCATGCGGTTCTTCCTTACTTCCAGCACTTTATCGAAGCTGTTGGCCGGCGTCAAGCACGCGCCCCAGGAGGGGTGCGCGACCCGAAGTGAGCTGATTCGTGGTTCTTTTCAACCCTGCCAGTGGTCAGCGTCTCGTGAACAGCTCTTCGCTCCTCCGCCCGTAAGGCGGTGGGGTAGAAGCGAAGCCAACCCTTAGGCAATCTCCAGGCGGCACTGTGCTGCAAGTCAGATAGCGACACCGTTGGTGGGTTCTGTACAGGATTCGGAGGCTACTAATGAGAACAGTCCACTCGGCGGCGGCCAGCGAGTACGCCGTCGAACTGGACCGCCAGGGGGCGCAGCCATCGCTCGAATTTCCATCCCGGTTCCTGTCCCGGCGATGCTACCGGCCATCCACCAGGTCCGGGGAGCCCCAACCGGGCGTGAGCGCCTAGTGGGTAGAACGGTGCTGCTCATTTGACACTCCGATTCCGATAAGTGGTGCTCATCCGCTGATTCGGGTTCTTTCGTATTCATACTTGCTAACGATGTGGGTTATGGCTGCGGGAATCCAAATTGGTCGCTTTCCGGCGTGCTCACATTGCACGCAGCACCGCAAGGGACGCGAATCGGTGCTTTGACCGGCTTACGGGTGGGGCAGGGCCGCGACAACGGAACGGGAGTTGCTGCGTTAGGGAAGTCCGAAAGAAGAGATCGGCGTATGGAACGGCTTGATCGCCCTGTTTGCGTGCGGCGGGCCTAACATCATGCCTTCGCCGGCACTGGCCGGAGATGATGGATAAGATCAATTAAGAGACTGCGTGCGAAAATCTAGCCGCGGCGCCCACTGGATTCGCGCTTGAAGGACTACGATATGCGAAAAGGGTTTACGAGAAAACCGCAAGGAGACGAGCCCGCGACACGAGGCAAGAACTACATCACGCCGAGCGGCCTGCAGCGCCTCAAAGATGAGTACCGGTTTCTGCTCTCCAGGGAACGCCCGGCCGTGACGGAGGTGGTGGCGTGGGCTGCGAGCAACGGCGATCGCAGTGAAAACGCCGACTATCAGTATGGCAAGCGGCGGCTGCGCCAGATCGATGGGCGCATTCGCTTTCTCACGAAGCGAATCGATGCTGCGGAAGTGGTGGACCCGGAAAGTCCGAGAGCGGGGCAGGCGGCGGCCCGGGCGTACTTCGGAGCGACCGTGCGCTATGCCAATGCCGCAGGAACGGAGCGGGTGGTGAGCATCGTGGGCACCGACGAGGTCGATCTCCACCGCAACCACATCAGTTGGGTGTCGCCTCTGGGGCGCGCGTTGATGAAGTCGGCAGCGGGCGACCGCGTAGCTCTCGAGGCGCCGGGCGGCACACAATACCTGACCGTCCTGGAAGTGTGTTACGAGCGGATTTCTGTGGAACCGTTCCGTGAACCGCCTGGAGCCGAGGCCTCGGCCAAGGGACTCCCTCGCGACGCCAATCGACCTGACGAAGGTTAGCGACGCGGCACATGAAAATTCATGGTACCGACTGCGAGACGATCTCGTGGCCGGCTGCATTCTCGGTCCCCGATCACCCGAGGGCCGGCGTCAGAACGTCAGCGAGGATTTCCAGCGCCCTATCGATTTCGCTCAACTGGTGTCGAGCAGTTAACACGAAACTTATGCGGGACGAACCCTCCAGCGATCCCGTCTGCAACACAGCACGGACACCGCCTCGCAGCAATCCTCTATGGACAGCCCCAGCAGCGCGGCTCTTCGGAAGCAGCAGCGGCTGTACCGGAAAATATCCCGGCACGGCCACCAGACCCATACTCGCCAAGCCGGCGCGGAACCGGGCCACGCGCCCAGCGAGGCGGCGGCGCAACCCGTCCCCGCGGCGGGCATTTACCTTCAGGGCGTAGTGGGCCGCGGCCAATACAGCCGCCGAAGGCGGACTGCAATGAATTCGCGTTGCGCTCGACTGGCGAAACGCCGCCACAATCCGGTCTGATCCCCCCAACAGCGCCACCGGAACACCAAGGCCCTTGGCGAGCGAACTAACCACCACAATATTGTCTAATCGCTTCGGCAACCGCCACACCGAGCCGCCCCCGCCTTCTCCATAAGGAGGGTACGATCCCGGCGACCGCCCGAAAATTCCCAAAGCCTGCGTGTCATCCACAATCATCAGTCCTCCCACGCGCGATATGCATTTGGCAAAATCAGCCAGGGGTGCAAACCGTCCGCAGGCTGGACAAAAGCCGTCGGTCACTACTACTACCTGTCTTGCTCGTGACTGGCGGACCAAGCGGGCACCCAGCGTGTCTGCGTTGTAATGAGCGAAGTTTGTCCAACGCGCTCCTGCCGTCGCCGCGCGCTCGACTCCCCAACGCGCAATGGGATACGAACCTTCGTCCACGAAAACGCAGCCGCCTGGCGGCGCCAATAACGGAATCAGGTCGCAGTACAAGTGCAGAGTGGAAGTCCCCAGCACCACCGCTTCGCATCCAATCCATTCCGCCAACGCGTGCTCTAACTCCGCCGTGCCATCGAGTTCGGCCAGCGCGGCGGGCTTGCCCAGCGTGAGCCGCGGCCAAGCCGGCAGGCTGGACATAGGGTGATCGAGACCCAGATATAACGCCGAAGTAAAATCGAGCACTGCCGCTGGATTCTACCTTATCAGCTCGCCGATCAAATCGACGGGTCCAGATCTGGTATCTTTTTGCCTTGGCCGCGATCGATAGGAATTGTTCCGTTCGGCTTCCTACAGTGCCCCAACCGAAGGATCGATGTTGGAACTCCGCAACCGCGCACACAGCACGAACTCTCCTTGCTGAAGTACCGCTTCTGATGCGGCCTATGATAAAGAGGTAATGTCCATCGGTATCCTGCATCCCGGCGAGATGGGAGTGGCGGTGGCCGCGACTCTCAAAAACAGCGGACAGGATGTCTGGTGGGCTTCGGAGGGAAGAAGCGCCGAAACGCAGCGCCGCGCTATCGAGGCATCGATCAACGATGCCTGCACGATGGCTGAACTGTGCCGGCGATGCGATGCCATGGTGAGCGTGTGTCCTCCGGAATTTGCCGAAAGCATGGCGCGGGAGATTGTGGGAATCGGTTTCCGGGGGCTGTATGTCGACGCGAATGCCATTTCGCCGGAGAGGGTCCGGCGCATCGGTGAGATGATGGAGGCCGGCGGCGCCCGATTTGCCGATGGGTGCATCATCGGGCTGCCTGCGCGGAATCGGGGAGAGACCTGGATTTATGTTTCGGGTGAGTATGCCGCGGAAGCAGCCTCTTACTTTTCGGCCGGCCCTTTAGAAGTGGAAGTGCTTGAAGGAGAGATTGGAAAGGCCTCCGCTTTGAAAATGGTGTTCGCGGCGCACACTAAGGGAATGGCCGCGCTGCGAGCGGCCGTACTGGGAGCAGCTAACGAACTTGGTGTATTGCCGGAACTGGAGAGGCAATGGTCGCGCTCGGGGCCGCCGATGGCGCAGGCGGTGGCATCCATGCAGCACGTGGCACCTAAGGCGTGGCGGTTTGTAGCGGAGATGCGGGAGATTGCCGACACCTTCGCGGCGGCGGGCATGCCTGCAGGATTCCATCAGGCGGCGGGAGAGATTTTCGCCCGCCTGGCTCCCTTCAAGGGAGCGAGCGGGATCGAACTGGAAGAAGCGCTGCGAAAACTTGCCTGAGTCCTGTAGGGGTCAGAGCATACAAACTTCCTTTTTTCTTGTACGCGGACACTGGATCTTGTGCCACTATCTTGCCAAAATCAACCTATGCGCTTTCGCTCACACTCTCCTTTATTTCTAGCTACAGTCGCATCCATCTGGCTGACCGGTTTTTCAGGCGCGCGCCCCTTGGCTGCGCAAACGCCGGCAGCGGGCAAGCCCCAGCCCGATGTGCTGATACTGATCGATGATGAACGTTTGGTCGGGCATTTGGACCACGCCGACGCCACCTCCGTCTATTTCAAGAGTGATCTGCTGGGAGATGTTAAGGCGGACTGGAGCAAGGTCAAAGAACTGCATGCTCAAGGGCAATACGCGGTGCTGGGGAAAGGGGTGCAGTTGCGGCCGCATGCCAATGTTTCGAATGTGCCGCAGGGAACGCTGAACGCCACCGCCCAGACGATCACGATCACACCGTCTGCGGGCGCCCCGCAAACCGTGCCGGTAGCGCAAGCCGCCCAGGTGCTGGAGGAGACTACGTTTCAGAAGGAGGTCTCGCCGCCTCCGGTGCCCTTCACACACGCCTGGACGGGCGCAATTACCGCGGGTGGGACCCTGGTCGAAGCGACGCAGCAAACTGTCAGTTTCACAGGAGCAGTGCATCTGGTGCGGGCGATTCCTGTGGAAGCGGATTTCCCGCCCGATAATCGCACCATATTTGATTTCAGCGGCACGGAAGGTCATGTGACCCAGCCCGGCACTCCCGAAATCAAAACCGAGATTGCGCACGCAGATGCCGAGCGCGACCAATACTTCACGCAATCGGGTGTCTACGCATTCGCGGAAGTGGCGGCCGATCACAACTTTTCGCAGGGCTTGACGTTACAGCAGAATTATGGCGGAGGCATCGGATGGACGGCTATCCGCCAACCGAATGAGACTTTGGATCTGAAGGGGAGCGTGGATTACGAGCGCCAGCAATTTACCACAGGCCCCAATCAGGACCTGATCGGCTCCAACTTCGCGGAAAGCTTCCTGCGCAAATTGAAAAACGGCATCACGTTTACCGAGCAGTTGACGGTCATGCCCGCGTGGAACGTCACGAATGCGTGGACGGCCACTGGCAGTGCAGCGGTGAACATGCCGGTTTATAAGAACCTGACATTTACTTTAGGAGTGCTGGATAGCTTCTTGAACAACCCGCCGCCGACGTTCAAAAAGAATTCGTTTACGGCGACGACAGGTTTGACGTATACGGTGAAATAACCCGGTCCAGGGAGGCGCAACAGAGGTTGCGGCGCGGAGCCCATTCTAACAAGGTTATTGTTATCAGTACTTTGCCGACATAGGAGACGGATTCCGGGCACGGTTTACTGCAAGATTCGTCCCAGTGGCCCTCGGCCCGAAGGACTTCAGTGCCCAGCGGGAATTCTGGGGCCAAAGGTGTAGCTGGCGCCGAACAGCGGGGTGAATTGCTCGAAAATGCCGCGCGCGGTGTTGTGCGGCGCCGGCACGATTTGCGTGCGCGGAAAGGTAGTGAGGTAATCGAGAAATTCTACGCGCAGGAGCAGGTGACGCTGCACACGGAACTTTACACCGCCTCCCGCCGCGAATGCCACCTTCCATACGTCGTTGGTGACGAGGCTCGCGATCTGCGGAATGGGCTGCGGGTAAGGGGCCGGACCTGCAATGACGTAGTCTTTGGAGCCGGCATTGCCGGTAAGAAACGGCCGGATGCGGTGTTGGCGGGTGTTGAAATGAAACAACAAGCCAACGGTTAAAGCTTGCGACTGTCCTTGGATATCGGCTTTAACACCCAAGCCTTGGAGGAATGGATGGCCATCCTGATACAGATAATTAAATTCTCCCGCAACATAATCGGAGAAATCCCAACCCAGCATGATTCCGGCCGCAAAGCGGTTGCGGATACCTGCCTGAAGGGTGCCTAAGCCGGAATAAATGGTGCCATCGCGGTAGATGCCGTAGCCGATATCCGCCCCGAGCTCAAATTGCTGTTGGGCGAATGCGGTGGAACCAACGAAAAGCACGAGTAACAGATATTTGCCGGCCACGCTCCTATCAGTTTATGCCTGGTTGTCCGGCGATCCCGTTTGTCCGCCGAGCTTCTTGTAAGCGTTTGCGCAATTCCGCGGTGACTGCAAGATGGCACTTCAGGCAGAGCGTACGCATATTGGAGAGATCGCACTCGCCACCGCCTTCCGCAACCGGGATGATGTGGTCGGCGTCCCAGAGATAACGGCGGCGGCCCCACTCCTTTTCGAACGAGCGGCGCGCGGTGAAATCGAGCTTCCGCTTGTCCTTCCGCAACGCTTCGGTGTCGAGGCCGCAGAGGGCGCAGACTCCGCCGTCGCGGGCAAAGACCTGCTCGCGGAGATAGCCGGGATCAGTTCTCATGCGCCACTGGTGGACGCAGGCCGGGCTGCAGAATGTGAAACGGCCGCGGGGCACCGCGCGCCCGCACCAGCGGCATGCCCTTTTGGCTGCACGCGAGGCGTTTTCTGCGCCAGGCTTTTCTACGCTAAGCTTTTCTCGACTAAGCTTTTCTCGACTAACCCAGCCGCCGGGCATAGTGCGGCGCGTGCTCACAGCCGCAGATCGTAACCCAGGCCGCGCATGCCTTCAATGATGCGTTGGCGAATCTCGCTGACCTCTTCGGAAGAGAGCGTGCGTTCGGGTGAGCCGGCGGTCACGCGGAAGGACACGCTCTTTTGTCCGGGGGCGAGCGGCGGACCGGAGTATTGCCGCAGGAACGCAATGGATTCCACGAGTTCGCCGGCGAACCCGGCGATGCGGGTTTCGAGAGTGCCCGCCAGTTCGCGTTCCCCGGCGATCACCGACAGATCGAAGGCGCTCGAGGGGTAGCGGCGGATGGGCGCGTATTGCGTGCCGTATTTTAGGCGCCGGGAAGTGATCCGCTCGATGACCCGCAGGTCGAGATCGAGGATGGCGGCCCGCCCTACCTCTAATAGTGTGGGATGCAGCTCGAACAGGCGGCCGGTTCTCTCGCCCATCCAGATGATATCCGCGGCACGGGCAGGGTGCTCGTAGGGGCGCGCTTGCTCGGGGCCGGCTTCCGCCGGACAAACCTTGGCTCCGGGCATGAAGCACTCCGCCGCGCGTTTTATTTCGAATAATCCGGCGATGCCGTCGCCATAGCGGTCGTAAATGGCCGCGGCGAGATGGGGAATTTCGTCCGGCAGGCCGGCCTCCCGCTTGTGAATCTCCAGGCCAATTTCGAACAGGCGAAACGCGTCCCGATGTTTCTGGTTATCCACGATGTTCCGGCGGATTCCGGGCACCAGAGACGTTCGCAGCAGCGCTTGATCGGAGGCAATCGGATTGGCCACGCGCACATAGGAAACCGGATCGAGGCCAAACGCCCGCACGCTCTCTTCACTGACGAACGAATAATTGTAGACTTCCGTGAAGCCCAGCCCGGTGAACAGTTCGCGCGCCTCATGCTGAAACCGGCGCTCGGGATTGGCGGGGGGGACGGTTGCAGGAAAGAGCGGCGCCCGGGGAGGGATGGCGCCGTAGCCGATCATGCGGCCCACTTCTTCAGCGAGGTCGTCTTTAATGGTGACGTCTTTGGTGGCGCGCCAGGAGGGCACGGTTACTGAAAATACGCCGCCTGACTGCTCCTCGACGCCAAACTCGAGGCGCTGGAGAATGTCGCGCACTTCGGCGGGCGGCACGGCGCGGCCGAGCTTGCGCTCGAGCCATGCGAGCGGTAGCTCAATGGGAGGGCGCGGAGGGATTTCCCGCTGTTGATCGGCCATGCCCACCACGCGGATACCGGGCGACAGTTCTTCGAGCAGATCGACGGCGCGGGCGAGCGCGCGCACGGTATTGGCGGGGTCCTGAGACTTCTCGAATCGCATGGAGGCGTCGGTGCGCAGTTTGAGAGCCGCGGAGGTCTTGCGCACGGAGGAGGCCAGAAAATTTGCGCTCTCCAGCACGACACGCGTGGTTTTCTCGCTGATTTTGCTGTCCATGCCACCGATGACTCCAGCCAGTCCGATCGCTCCGGCGGCATCGGCAATCACCAGGTTGGAAGGCTCGAGCGTGTACTCCTCTTCATTCAATGCGCGGAATTGCTCGCCGCGCCGCGCGGGACGGACGAATATTGCGCCGCCGCGAAGCAGGTCGGCATCGAAAGCGTGCATGGGCTGCGCCAGTTCGGCCATCAGGTAATTCGTCATATCGACGATATTGTTGATGGGATTCAATCCGATGGCGGTGAGCCGGTATTGGAGCCACAGAGGCGAAGGTTTGACGGTGACATTCTCGAACACCAGCGCGCTGTAGCGGGGGCAGAGTTGCTCGTCTTCGATGACGATACGGATGGGTGAGGAACCGTGGCTGGCGGAAAGCGCGCGCACTTCAGGAGGCGAAAGAGCCTGCCTGACGATAGCGGCCACTTCCCGAGCCATTCCCAGGTGGCCCCATAAATCGGGCCGGTGAGTAATCGATTTGTTATCGATTTCGATGATGCTGTCGGGTGCGCAACCGGTGATGGGGGAACCGACCGGCTCCACCAGTTCGAGGATGCCGGCATGGTCGCGGTTGATGCCCAATTCAGCCCCGCTGGCCAACATGCCGTCGCTTTCGATACCCTGCACGACCTTTCGGCCCACGGGCGCATAGGCAGCGACCGAGCCGGCACGGCAGTTGGGTGCGCCACAGACGACGGTGATGTGCCCGTGAGGTCCGGCATCAACCGTGGCCTTGACGTTGTGGCTGTTGGGCAGCGGCTCCACGGATTCGACGCGCGCAGCGCACACCTGGTCGAGCAGCACGCCGGCTGCTTCGATGCCTTCACACTCGGCCGTCTTCATGGTGATGAGCTGCGCCAGTTCGCCCGGGGCGCTGGCGAGGCCGGGAACCAGCTCGCGCAGCCAGTTGTAGGAAAATTTCAAAACTGCTCCAGAAACCGAAGGTCGCCGCCCTGGAGCAGGCGGATGTCATCAATCCCGTAGCGCATCATAACCAGGCGCGTGAGGCCCAGCCCGAACGCAAATCCGCTCCACTCTTCCGGATCGATGCCGCTCAGGCGCAGCACATTGGGGTTCACCAGGCCACATCCCAGCAGTTCCACCCAGCCGCTCTGCTTGCAGACGGCACAGCCCGCGCCGCCGCAGATCAGGCACTGGATATCCAATTCAAACCCAGGCTCGACGAAGGGAAAATAGCCCGGGCGCAGGCGCACAGGAACGTCGCGTCCGAAGATCGAGGTGGACAGAGTCTTCATGAAGTAAATCAGGTGCGCGACCGAGACGTCACGGTCGATCATCATGCCTTCGAGCTGGTAAAAAGTGTGCTCGTGAGAGGCATCGACGCTTTCGTTGCGGAAGACGCGGCCGGGGGCGACCATGCGCAGCGGAGGCCCGAGCTTTTCCATGCCGCGCACCTGTACGGGCGAGGTGTGGGTGCGCAGGAGGAATCCGTCCTTCAGCCAGAAAGTATCCTGCGCGTCGCGAGCGGGGTGATCGGCGGGAATGTTGAGCGCATCGAAATTGTGGTATTCGGTTTCCACTTCGGGGCCGTCCAGCACGGCGAATCCCAGCGACAGAAACAGCTCTTCGAGTTCGCGCTGGATTTGTGTCAGGGGGTGCAGGTGGCCGCGGCGCGGGCCGGGAGCAGGCAGCGTGAGGTCCAGCCATTCCGCATCCAGGCGAGCCGCGAGAGCGGCCTGGGCAAAGCGCTGTTTGCGGCATTCGAGCGCCGTTTCGACTGCCTGCTTCGCGGCGTTGAGCAGCATCCCGATATGTTTACGCTCGTCGGGAGCCAGCTTGCTCATCTCTTTGGCGATTTGCTGGAAAGCGCCTTCCTTGCGGCCGAATGCCGCTATGCGCGCCGCTTCCAGTTCTTCGGCGTTATTGGCCAGAGCCACACGCGCCAGCGAATCGGCCTCGAGATTCCGGATAGATTGACCCAACATATTGAAAACTCTTTATTCTAGCAAGGCGATTCCGGCGCCGACTAAGAGCCGAATTGGGAGGCAAAGCGCGTGCCCGCTGACGGTTTACGCAGGATCGGCGGCTGGGATTTCTGCCTGTGTGGGGCAGGATTCGAGCAGCTCGAACAGGCGCTCGGCCGAGATGGGTTTTGGAATATAGCCGATCATGCCGGCATCCAGACAAAGCTGGCGATCCTCGGCGGTGGCATGGGCAGTAAGCGCAATAATGGGCAGGCGGCCTGCGGTGCTGGCGCAAATGGCGCGGGCGGCGGCATAGCCGTCGATATCGGGCATCTGGCAATCCATCAGCACGGCATCGTATTGGCCCTGTTGCGCGGCGGCGATCGCCTTCCTCCCATCTCCCACTATGTCTACCTCGTGCCCCATTTTATGGAGAAGCCCGGCGGCAACTTTTTGATTGATGGGATTGTCTTCGGCCAGCAGAATCCGCAAACAGCGGCTGGATCGCGGAATCGAATCCGCGGGTCCGGTATAGACCGCCGCCGAATCGGCGGCGATTTCGAAAGGTACGGTGAAGCGGAAGGTGCTTCCGCTTCCGGGTAAGCTTTCGAGTTCCAGCCGGCCGTTCATGAGAGCGACCAACTGGCGGCAGATCGTCAAGCCCAGACCGGTTCCGCCGAAGCGTCGGGTAGTGGAACTGTCGGCCTGCGTGAAGGGCTCAAAGACCGCGTCCTGTATGTCCCGCGGGATCCCGATGCCTGTATCTTTGACTGTAAACTGCACCTGAAGGCCGTTGGCGCTGCGCTCGCGCACAACCGCGCTCACGGTAATCGATCCGTGTTCGGTAAACTTCACCGCATTGGACAGTAAATTGAGCAGGGTCTGGTGGAGGCGCTGTGGATCCCCAATCAAAGTTTGGGGAAGGCTCTTGTCCAGATCCAGATGGACAGCAAGGCCACGTGCGGTAGCCAGGGGCACCACCACCGAGACGGCTCGTTTCACCAGTTCCATAACGTGAAAGGGAATACGCTCCAGGCGCAGCTTTCCTGCTTCGATCTTCGACAGATCGAGAATGTCGTTGACCAATTGAAGGAGCGAATCCCCGCAGCTTCGGATAGTGTCGATATATTCGCGTTGTTCGGCGGTAACTCCGGAATCGAGCAGCAGGCTGATACCGCCCAGCAGTCCGTTCATGGGCGTGCGGATCTCGTGGCTGATATGCGCCAGGAATTCGCTTTTGGTGCGCATAGCCTGTTCGAGCCGGAGCATCATCTCGTTTTCTCGGGTCACGTCGATCGAGACTCCGATCACTCGTTTCCTCCAGCCGTCCTGATATTCCTCCTTGCCATGAACCCGGTGCCAGTGAACGGATCCATCGAGCAGGCGCACGCGAGCCTCATGGTGAAAAGTCTCGCCGCGCGCCAACGCTGCCTCGGCTGCCGCAGTCATGCCGGGCAGATCGTCCGGATGAACCATGGAGTGCCACTTCTTTAGCGGCATTTCCCGCGGGCCATCGCTGAGTCCAACCAAGGCAGCAAAGCCATCGGAGAAGATAATGCGGCCATTGACAATTTCCCAGATCCCGAACGACGCGGCGCGCTCGGAAAGATCGATGCGCTCGGCATATTGGCGCAGCTTAGCCGTGGCATGCAGTCTTTCGATCGCATTGCCAGCCAGGTGGGCGCCCACCTCGACCAGCATCAATTGATCCGCGGCCGGCTTCGCCGGGTAGCGATGGTACATCGCGAACGTGCCCAGCACCTGGTGATTGGAGTCGCGGATGGGGACGCTCCAGCAGGCGCGCAGGCCGAAGCCCATTACGAACTCACGTGCCGGGCCGGCAAAGCGGTAATCAGTGGCAACATCTTCCACAATCACGGTTTCGTTGCGGAATGCCGCCGAGCCGCATGCGCCAATATCGGGACCGATTTCAAGTCCGCTCACCGCGTCCACGTATGCGGCAGGAAGGCTGCCGCGAGAACCTTTCTGCAGATGGCGCTTGTCTTTGTTGAGAAGCAGGATGGTGCAGAGGCAATCGGGCTCCATCTTTTCGATCGCATGCGTGAGCGTATCCAGAACTTCCTGCGGTGATGCCCCCCGGCCCATCATCTCGATCACGCGCCGCTCTTCCTCAATAAAGCGCCATGGCTTATCGATCTCTTGCGGCTTGCCGCGAAACTCTTCAGTAAAGGCGCACGACGGAACGCCGCGGCGTCCTGTGCGCTCTCCCAGCCGGCGGCGCCGCAGCAGGTACGCTCCGTTGGCGGCAGCCACCGCCAGAATCAACAGCCTGATGATCCAACCTATCCCCATACGTAAGAACCGTCTCGCACCAGGCTCAATTCGGCGCGGCGCATTCCCTCAGGTACACTTATCGGTGGAATTCAGATTTTCATTAGGGGATAGAAGCTTTCAGCTTTCAGCCCAGCCGGCACCGGATTGAATAACTAGTGACCTGCGGTCACAGGCTGCAAAAGCTGAACGCTGATCGCTGGTAGCTGACTGCTTTATGCTTGGCTGAGGGCCTCGCGGCAGGCTTGCAGAATCGCCAGGGCGTGCGGCGTATCGCTGTGGACGCAAATCGTTTGCGCCTGGCCCTCCCGAGCGAAGCGGGTGGCTTGCGCCGCGGCTTCGGCCGGGCCGGTAATCAGGGCATCGGGGAACTGGCGGGATCGCAGAGAGCCATCGGGATCGTAGCGGCGGTCGGCAAAGGCTTCGGCGGCTACGGCCAAACCCATAGCGCGCCAGACGTCCAGGGCGAGTGAACCCGCCAGGCCAAAGACGACGGCTTCGGGGTTCCCATCCGCGATGGCGGCTCCGATGGCGCGAGCGACCTCCGGCTGGCGCGCGGCCACGTTGTAGAGCGCGCCATGCGCCTTCACATGAGTGATCCGGCCGCCCAGCGGCGTCACTACGCGCTCCAGACGCTCGATCTGCGAGCGCACGGCCGCCTCGATTTCATCCGGAGCCATGGCGATTTCGAGACGGCCGAAATGGGCGCGATCGGGATAACTGGGATGCGCGCCGATGCGCACGCCGCGCGTCAGCGCGAGCCGCGCGGTACGTTCCATAGTCACTTCATCCCCGGTGTGGCCGCCGCAGGCGATATTGGCGGAGGTAATGTATTCCATCAACGCGGCCTCGAGCGCCGCGTCTTCGAGTTCGCCCAGGTCGCAATTGAGATCGATCAACATTCCTTGCTCACACCAGGGAATAGAGCCACTCTTCCTGCCGGCGCAGAAGCTGGTGCGCTTGCTCCATAGTGACACGCTCGAAGGAGACCGCCTGGTGGGGGCGCAACTGTCCCAGACGCCAGAAGTCGGCGGAGATGACATTTGCCGGTTTGGGATAGCCGCCGGCCGTCTGGTGCTCGACGAAAAGGATAATCGGTTGGCCGTCCGGCGGAACCTGCAAAGCGCCCAAGGCGACGCCTTCGGTCAGCATATGACCGGAGGGGCTGGGAATGGGAACGCCCTGGAGCCGCAAGCCCATGCGGTTGGAAGAGGAGCTGACCGTATAGATGGCGGCGTACCATTCTTCGAAAAACCAGCACGCTTGCGGACCGGCGGTGACGCGCAGTGGTCCTTCGCTCGCGAGCTGCGCCAGGATACGGCTGCGCGGACGGCGGATCGACTCAGTGCCAATGGGAAGGATATCTCCCCTGCGGAGCGGGCGTCCGCCGACTCCTGTGGCCACGTGCGTAGAAGCGCTGCCGAGCACCTTGGGAACGCCGATCCCGCCGCGCACGGCGAGGCAGCAGCGCGCGCCAAACCGTGCCGCGCCGAAGCGCACCACAGTTCCCGCGGCGATTTCGACGGCGCGCCCGAGCGCCAGTTCAGCGCCAAAATCCGAGCCGGTAACAGCTACGATGGCGGTGGTTTCGAATTCCAGAGTGGCGCCGGTGAGCGTCATTTCGAGGGCCGGGGCGTTTTCGGGATTCCCCACCAGCAGGTTGCCCGCCCGCAGGGCTAAGGCATCCGCTGCACCCGAGGCCGAGACTCCCAGATGGGCGTAGCCAAACCGGCCGAGGTCTTGCACCGTGGTCTCGAAACCCGCTTCGAGCACGCGAATCACGGCTCACCCAACGTCCAGCGGAACGAAGCGCACGTGATCTCCCGCGCGCAGCAGGGCCGGAGGATCGGCCTCTAAATCGAACAGGCGAAGCGGGGTGCGGCCGATGATCCGCCAGCCGCCCGGAGATTCGGTGGGGTACACACCAGTCTGGCTGCCGCCAATGGCAACGCTGCCGGCCGGCACGCGTGAGCGCGGCGCAGCCAGCCGTGGGGTCGCCAGATTAGGCGGCAGCCCTCCCAGGTATGGAAAGCCGGGCGAAAAACCGAGGAAGTAGACCAGATAGCCGGCCCCCGCATGCAAGCGGACAACCTCCGCGGGCGCAAGGCCGGTATGACGCGCCACTTCTTCCAGGTCCGGACCGGATGCGCCGCCATAAAAGACGGGAATCTCCACGGTACGCGCGGCTTCTGCGGGGCCACTTTCTATCTGGGAGAATCGAGCACGCACCAATTGCTCGACCTGGTTGTGGTCCCAACGGCGCGGATCGAAATCGATCAGTATTGAGGCGAAAGCGGGATGCAGATTCAGGATGCCTGGCGGGAGTGTCCCGAATCCGCGAAGCAGGCCCACTATCTCACGGTGAAATTCCGGCGAGATTTCTTTTCCGAAACAGACTAAGAGCGAGCGGTCACTTGCGGGCCGGAAGTTCACGGACAAATGGTAGCACCGTGTGAGCACCTGGCAGCCGCAACGGCCGCCTCACTTACGTGCCCACTTTGGTCTGCAGTAACTCTGCAACTTTATCCTGGAGTTCGGTGAGGGTAAACGGCTTGATGAGCAGCGCGTGTCCCTTCTCAACAACATACTTCTGCACCACATGGGTGCCCTCGTAGCCGGAAATGTAGAGCACCTTCAGATTGGGCTGCAAGGCCGTCAACTTGTCAGCGAGCATGGGGCCGCTCATGCCGGGAGCAACCACGTCGGTGATGAGCAACTCGAGAGGTTCATCCTGGTTGCGATACAGCTTAAACGCGTGCTCTCCGCTATCGGCTGTGAGCACTGTGTACCCGCATTGGGCCATCATGGCCCCGACCAGCTTGCGGATCTCCGGCTCGTCATCCACCACGAGAACAGTTTTTTTACCGGCCGTTTCAGACATGCCCAGATTCTATCCGCCACCTGAGGGTTATAGCAACGGTGCGCGCGGCCTTTGGTGTAAGAATGTGAACGGAGATATCGGGACTTTCGCCGATGCGAACGTGGTGAAGCTTACTAGTGGCCGTTGCGGGCTTCGAGGCGGTTGATGCGGGATCTAAGGTCTGCGATTTCGCGATCCTTGGCTTCCAAGGCAGTGTCGATGTGTTCGGCCCACTCTTCCATTCTTCCGCTCCAGCGGCGGCCCGTTTGCCAATACGCGGCATGGCGATCGAGCCGGGTAGCCTGGGTATCGAGGCGGCTATTCACGCTGGCGAACCCATCGTCCATCTTCCGTTCCAGCCGTTCGAGATCCCGCTCGAGGCTCTCCTTTAGATCCACAATCAAGTGCTCAAGATTATCCATGCAACTCTATCGTACACCGCCTGCTCGCCATGCGCAGCGCTGGTTCCGTCGCGCGCGCGTGCGGTATCATTGCCGATAATCCTGAAAGAGGGTGACTCAGTGGACGCGAAACAGGGAAGGCGGGAATGTTTTGGAAGCGATGAGACTGGGCGCAGCGGCGCAAGAAGCGATGGTTAGCGGCATGAAATTGGCGGTAGCTTGTGATCATGCCGGTTTTGTGCTGAAACTCCGGGTATGGGAGGCGCTGTGCCGGGAGGGCCACGAGGTTCGCGACCTCGGCACGAACTCCACCGATCCGGTAGACTATCCCGATTATGCGCGCGCCGCGGCGGAAGCGGTTCTCTCCGGCGCGGCCGAACGCGCCGTGCTGATCTGCGGCAGCGGCGCCGGGGCTTGCGTGGCCGCCAACAAATTTCGAGGCGTGCGCGCCGCTACCTGTCACGATACGTTCTCCGCCCGCCAGTGCGTGGAAGACGATGATGTCAACATATTGTGTCTCGGCGGCCGCGTGATTGGTCCCGAGCTTGCGGTGGAAGTGGTTCGCGTTTATTTGAACGCGCATTTCTCCGGCGCCGAACGCCACGTGAGAAGGCTGGCGAAAGTCGCAGCGTTTGAAGCGCACTTCGGCAAGCCAGGCGGCAAGCTCAGCGCTGCTGATGCTTAACTCGAACTGCAGTAGGCGGCGGTATCCACGGCCCGCAATATCCGGATAGGCGCACCCTGGCGGATCACAAATTCGCTTTCCCCGAATCGCTCGAATTCGCCGGGTTGCGCGCCCGGAGCCCAATCGAAAGTGTAGCCGAGGCCGGTCCAGGGAAAAGCGTTCTGAGGGGATCGCTCATAGGAATCCGCGTACTGCTTGTGCAGCCATTGGCGATGTTCCACGCCGGCTCCGGCAGGCACTGCGCCCGGGTGCTCCAGGCAGTCCGCACGGTCCGTGGCGGGGTCTATGCATGGCCGGAAGATCACGTCCGGCGTGGGGTGTTGGAGGCCAATTTCCAGGAATTCGCGCCGGATGCCGCCGGGAGGAAGCCCCAGCCTTTGCTCCAGCCGCAGTGTCAATTGATCGAGATTGCGCCCGTGCGCGGCGAAAAACGCGGCGCAAAACTTCTGCAAGCCCGGTTCAACCGTGACCCAGATCTCTTGCGGCGCATGCGTGAGCCACCGGCCGGACGCCTCGCGAAAGCGCTTCAGTTCCTCTTCCGAAATCCAGCTATCCACTGCGATTGGGTCGTCTGCTGAAAACCGGACTAAGTCCTGCGCGACCTGCCGCGGCACGATTTGCTCCGCTTCGGCAACGGCCTTTTGATACCGGGCTTGATACTGCGTTTGCGGCCTCTCGCTAACTGCAACCCAGACCCACCCGGCGGCAAACAGGAGGACGAGCGCCACGCAGGCAGTAATGATTACGGCACTAGCTCGCGTCATGAAGAATTACTGTAGCGCTCGAAGGGGGCGCGTGATCAACCAGCGCAAAGTGACAGCAATCAGCACCATCAATGCCGGATCGATCGGATGCCGGTAGCGCGGTAGCGCGAGGGTAAGGTAGTAGGCCCAGGGAAACACCAGCGGATAAACCGCCAGCGGAAATGCGTATGGATTGCCGGCGCGGACAAGCGCAATGATGCCCGCCGCTGCGCTGAAAGCTGCCGCGAGATTGAACACCAGAACATACCGGAACCAAACAGAGTGGCTGCGCCGAAAATCCGCCACCGGCGAAGGGGTTCCTCCTGCCCATAGGGAAGCAAAACGGCCTGCGATTAATCCGGCTTCGCGGCGGGGATGCTGCACCATGTAGGAGACCGCTTCGCGGTATTTTTCCCGCATGTAGGCAACCTCGCCCATCGCAACATATTGCTTGCGCTCCGTGGTGTCGTTGATGGGGTGCTGCTCTCCCAGCCAGATCACCTTGGCGCGCGGATTGTTGCCCACCCATAATTGCAGCCCCAAAACAGACCGTAGCGGGATAAAGCTGCGGAAGACGGTGTAATTGCGAATGGTCCAGGGGACGCAGCAGAGAGCCGCTATGGCTGCCGCCAGCGCCGGCTTTGCGAAGCGCCGCGATGCGGGCTCGCGCGAGCGGGATTTGTGAGAGCGATAGGCCAGCCAACCAAACAGGAACGGCAACAGCGAAAGAAGCGCGGCGTTGGTCATCAATACTACGCCCCAAAGCAAGCCGTATGCGGCCCACCAGAGAGTCCGGCCGACCTCAGCGACTCGCAGCGTGGCCCAAAGAACGGTGGCGCCTAGCAGCGCCGATAGCGATGTGTCCCACAGGCTTTCGAAACTCAACAGGATGGCATTGGGAAAAATAGCCCACAGCCACGCGGCGGAAGCACCCAGAAGCACCCCGCCAATGCGCCGCGCCACTGCAAACACCGGCAGGCAAGCCAGCGCGGAGCAGCAGATGTTGATCCCCGCAGCGGCCGCCCAGGAGGCGAACGTGTACCCGCCGAATACCCGCAGGATGCCGCTCAGCAGCAGCGGGTAGAGCGGCGTCATCCACGCAGTTGGCCCCGTATTCACGCGAAATGGCGAGCTGAAACCATTGCCCGTAGCCAGCGAATGCGCGATGTTGCCCGATTCGAAAAGGAAAGGAATCACGCTCAGCGCGCGCCGCGGCGAGTGCGCCTGATAATTCCAGGCAAAGCCCAGCCGCAAGGCCAGCGCGACCAGAACAATCAGCGGAAGCGACGTAAAGGCGGCGCGCAAGAACCGGGCCGGGCTCTGGCGGGGCGCGCTGCGCGGGGGCACGGGCGCCCTTCCGGAGATTCGGTGCGGAATCTTGCGCTGCGGGCGAGCCAAACCGGTCTCAGTGTACCATTAGGAATTCAAGGCTCCAATGAAACTGGGTATCGACTTCGGAACAACTCGTATTGTGGCTGCCGCGGCCGATCGCGGCAATTATCCTCTAGTCAGCTTCGATGCGCCGGATGGGCAGGCGCGGGACTGGTTCCCGCCTCTGGTGGCCATCAGCGGCCAGGACCGGCGGTTCGGTTGGGATGCCTGGAGTGTGCAGGGCGATCCGCAGTGGACCACGATCCGCTCCATCAAGCGGCTGCTGAAGCACGCCGGCCCGAACAGCGAGCTAACCATAGGCACTGAGAGTTACCTGATCGCGGAGTTGGTGACGGAGTTGTTGTTCGCGCTGCGCCGGCAGCTCCGGAAGCAGTCTACGCTGGCGGTGGAGCGCGGCGAACCGCTCGAAGTGATGATCGGCGTGCCCGCCAATGCCAACAGCAATCAACGATTCCTCACGGCTGAAGCCTTTCGCGCAGCCGGATTTCAAGTGCTGGGGATACTGAATGAGCCTTCGGCGGCGAGCGTGGAGTTCGGCCATCGGGGCGTAGCTTCCGGGCCGGGCCGCAAGGACCAGCGCCGCTCGCTGCTGGTTTACGATCTCGGAGGCGGCACCTTCGACGCCTCGCTCGTCGAGATCGAAGACAGCGTCCACACCATAATCGCAACCGTGGGACTTCCCGATGTGGGCGGGGATGATTTCGACGAAATCCTGGCGGACATCGCGCTTGAGACCGCGGGGGTTGCAGCCGAGAGGCAAAAGCTTTCGGCAGCTCAGTGGTTCCAGCTTTGCGAAGAGTGCCGCGAACGCAAGGAAGCGCTGAACCCTAACACCCGCAAAATCGTGATCGACCTGGAACGTGTGCAGGCGGGATGGGGCGAAGTTTCTATTGCCGTGGGCGATTTCTACGAGCGCTGCCGTCCGCTCATTGAACGTACGGAAGCCGTGGTGGTGGATTTGCTCACCGGCAAGGCCGCAGGCTCGGATGAGCATCCGCTCGAGGCGCTCTATGTCACCGGTGGTGGTTCGGAGCTTCCCGCCGTGGCTCGTGTTCTCAAAGAAAACTTTGGCCGGCGCGTGCGGCGCTCAGCCTACATGCGTTCCGCAACCGCGATTGGTCTGGCGATCAGCGCGGACGATCGCTCGAACTATTTGCTGAAAGACCGCCTGGCGCGGTATTTCGGCGTATGGCGCGAGGCTGACCACGGCGACCGCATCGTGTTCGACCTGCTGTTTCCCCGCGGTCTGGAACTGCCGCGCTCGGGCGCGAGTCCCCTACGCGTTGCCCGCACGTATTGGCCCGCGCACAATATCGGCCACTTCCGTTACGCCGAATGTTCGGGAATCGGCCTGGATGGCCAACCCGCCGGCGATTTGACAGTCTGGGACGATATCCGGTTTCCGTTCGACCCCGCACTGCGCGAGGCTGAGGACCTGGAGGCCGTCCCCGTATCGAAAAGTTCAGCCATGGCGGCGCAGGCGGTGGAAGAGGAATATACCTGCGACGCGAGTGGCATGGTGAAAGTGATCATTACTAACCGCTCGGCAGGCTACCGGCGTGAGTACGCGCTGGGCCGCTGGTCGGCCAAAGCGCCGCGCGTCACTGCGGCCGCTGTCCCCGCGAAACGCGATTGGCCGCGACGCCATCGCGAGAGCCGGTAGGCGGTCTGCCCGTTACGGCGCCAGCCGGGATGGTAGCTTGAGTGTGGCGATCTTGCCCAATCCGGCGATCGCTCTGGCGGCGGCATCCTGGTGATCTTTCTGCCAAGGAGGCCCGAGACTCCCACGCAGTTCCGCCAGCCAGTGGTTCAGGCGCTCCGTCCCGATCCTCAGTGCTTCCGCGGCACGCTGGCGCTCTTGGCCGGGTGCGATCCGCTCCACAAGGATTCCCAAACCCTCAGCCGCCTTGCACAGAGCATCGTGATAGAGCATGGCATCAGCCCGAACCATCACGTGGTAGGACGCGTGCGCCGCGGCCACCGACGCCGGCAGATGCGGCAAGAGCGCTTCGCGAAGGGCGATGGCATCTATTTTTCCGCAACCACTGGATTTCAGCCGCGCTAATTCCCGCTCAGCGCAGTGCAGAGACGATTCGCGCACCTCTTTTACCAACTCCTCAGCTTGCTCTCTGCTCAGATCGAGTGTGTCATGTTCATACGGCTGATTCGGTAATCCCGGTTCGATTAGCTGTACCCGGCGGCGGTCAATGACCAGCGGCCCTCCGCCGCGGACGGTGACAGAGACAAAGACCGCCCATCCGTTGTGACCCGAGATTCCTACTACCGTGGGACCCCATCCTCGACTTTCCTCTAGCATCGTTTTGCCCACGGCCCTGATAAGAATTATCGATTGGACAACCGGCAATTCATTGTATAGCCTGAACATCAGTAGGTCTTTGGTGACCTGCCACCCTCTCCCTGCCGAGAAGTTTCCCTTTCAGGAGCGTAATAATGCCGCGAGTGACACTGCTCGGACTGCCAGAGGATTTGGAACGCCCGTTAGCAAAAGTTTTGCGTGATGAGGCGCACAAAGTGATTCGAAAACTGCATCTTCAGGATCTGCGGCATGGGCCGAAATCGGATGTTGTTTTCATTTCAGGGGAAGACCCCGGTTTTCGGGGAATGCTTGCCGAACTACGGCAAGGCAATCCTTCCGTGCCGGTGATTGTGGTCACTGGTAAAACCGGTACGACCGAGTGGCTGGACGCTCTGGACGCGGGCGCAACCGATTATTGCGGCGCTCCGTTTGAACGCGTGCAAATCCGGTGGATTCTGGACTCGGCTCTTCGCCCGGAGCCATGCGCCGCATGACCGTGGGCGCCAGCCGCCGTGTACTGTTGGCTCTCGGCGACCGCAGGCTGGCCCGGCGCTACCCGATTACCGCCGACGTAGAGTTCACGGCGTTAGGCTCTGACGGGGTTGCGTTGCAAGGTTTTGGCCGAACGGTCAATCTGTCTACCGGCGGCGTCCTGTTCGAGTCCGATGAGGTCCTTCAGGCGGGCATGCGCATCGAATTAGTGATCGCCTGGCCCGCCCGCCTCAATAATGCGGTGGCACTCAATCTTTGTGTCTCGGGACGAGTGGCGCGCTCAACTGCGAATTCGCATGCCATCCGCATCCGCGAGCACGAATTCTGCCTGCGCGGGCGGTATCGCCCGGCCGGTCTCCGGTTTCGCGCTCCCGCGGTTCCCCGTGTAGCCGCTGCAGTACGTTTCGGCGTCGAAGCCAGGCCGCGAACATTGGCAAGTTCGGCGTAGGACAAATACCGGCTACACAAGTGAGCACGGAAGCCGGTTTGTAATGCATCCTACATAACCGAAGTGTCACACCGGCTTAGTACTATAAAAGCTAGATTCTGCATTGTTCACCATAGGCCTGCATGCTATATTGAATCGACGATTTCAGAGCAATTGTACCTGTGCCGCTGCGAATCGGTATCTTCGTTCATGGACGATTTCATGCGTTCGATTTTGCGCGGGCATTGGAAAGAGCTGGCGCTGAAGTAACCGTCTTCACGAATTACCCGCGCTGGGCGGCGCGCCGGTTTGGGCTTGATCCAGGCAGAGTTTGCGATTTCTGGATTCACGGCCTGATCAGTCATGCAATGGCTCGTCTCGGCCGCTACATCAGCTCCGAGTGGCTGGAATCCCCGCTGCATCGCATGTTCGGCCGGTGGGCGGCGCGTCAATTAAAATCTCGCGATTACGATGTGGTTCATCTCTGGAGTGGAGTTGCCGAGGAGTCTCTATTGTTTCTTGCCGCGAGCAAACCGCAGCAGTTAACAGTGGTAGTCCGGGGTTCAGCCCACATCCGTAAACAACGCGAGTTGCTGCTCGACGAGCAACGCCGCGCAGGCGTCCCGATGGAAGTCCCATCTCTTTGGCGCGTAGCGCGTGAGGAGCGCGAGTACGGCTTGGCTTCCGCCGTTTGCACCATCTCCAGCTTTGCATACCATACGTTCCTTTCAGCCGGTATGCCCGCGGAGCGGCTGATTCTGGCTCCCCTGGGCGTCGATGTGGGCGCCTTCCGCCCCTCTCCGGCGGACATCGAGGCGCGCATCAAACGCATCCTGAGCGAGCGTCCGTTGCGCGTGCTTACCGTGGGCACGCTATCGTTCCGCAAAGGCGCATTGGATTATCAAAACGTAGTAGAAGCTCTCCCTGGCGATTTCCGGATCCGTTTTGTGGGCACTTTCAGCCATGAATGCCGCGCTGTGGCTGCTCGACTGCGCGGCCAGGTCGAATTCATTGAGCGGAAACCGCAATCGGAATTGCCCATCCAATACAACTGGGCTGACGTATTCTTCTTTCCCACGATTGAGGATGGATTTGCGGCGGTACTCGCCCAGGCACATGCTGCCGGTTTGCCCATCATTACGACGCACAACAGTTGTGGTTCGGACCTGATTGAGCACGGGGAAACGGGGTGGTTAACGCCCGCCCGGGACTCCGAGGCGATGTCGGAGCATCTTCTCTGGTGCCACCACCATCGCGGCCGGCTAGCGGAGATGTGTCGCGTCATCAATGACCGGCCGCGCATCCGGTCCTGGGACGATATGGCCCGTGATTATCTGGCGGCGGTTACCGCCCGGCTGGCCGCCGGCGCAGGCCATTCCGCCCGCGCGCAATCGCGGGAACTCCGTTTTCATGCCTAATGCCTTGTTGACCTTCTATCAGGAGATCTCCTATTTATCCCGGCTCGGTGATGGGCTCCGTGAGCGCATCCGCCTTCCCTGGGCCGGTCTCCGCTTTCATGCGGCAAATGGCTTGGGGCTTTCCAAGCACCTCCTGAATCGGCCCGCGGAATGTTTTCACCTGAACTTTCTGGGCCATAGTTATCCCGTCCGCCTTCGCCCGTATAACGGAGATTGGTTCATATTCCTGAACACCATGTTTGGCCGGCGTTACGCAGGTGTCGCCGAACTGGTGAAACCCATCCGGACGGTGATCGACCTGGGTTGCCACGTGGGATCGTCCACTCTTTCGCTAGCGCAATGGGCGCCGCAGGCCCAATTTTTCTGCCTGGAAGCGAATCCCGGCAATGTCGCGCTGCTTACCCAGAATCTGGCTGGCCTCGGTTCGCAAGCGAGAGTGCTATCGGGCGCGCTCAGCGAAAAACCCGGAACAGTCACGTTCACCGACGATGGTTACAGTTGGGGCGGAAGCGTGGATGGCGGGGGTTCGGCGCATACGTACGAAGTGCCCGCCTACACGGTTGCGCAGGTGATCGAAAAGGCAGGTTTCCCGGTGGTGGACGTTCTCAAAGTTCACGTGGAAGGGGCCGAGCGCTACATTCTTCAGGAGTCCCAGCGCGCTGCTTTGAGCCGGGTCCGGTTGATGGTGATTGCCGAGTTCCATCATAAAGACTACCCGGAGGAACGTTTCCTGTGCGATGCGGCCGGCTTCGGTTTCCGACCGATTCCCAACGATAAATTCCGGAACCAGTTTCTGGCCCTGAGGAACACGTCCGTGGCCGCCGCCACACGCTAAAAAACGCTTCTCCAACACCGCTAGAATAGAAATCAGTGCGGCACGTCTATTTTGACCACAACGCCACGACACCGGTCGCTCCGCAAGTTCTGGAGGCCGTGGTGTCGTGTCTCGGTCAGACCTACGGCAATGCATCCAGTATTCATTACTTTGGACAGGCGGCCAAGCAGCGTCTGGAGGCAGCGCGCCGCCAACTTGCGGCCCTGATTCATGCCAACGCCACTGAAGTAGTATTCACCGCTGGCGGCACCGAATCCGACAACATGGCTCTGCTGGGGATGGCGCGCACCGCCCGGCCGGTTTCCGGCAGACGCCACGTGATCACTACAGCCATTGAGCATCCGGCGGTGCTGGCGGCCTGCGCTCAATTGGAGCGGGAAGGCGTAGCCGTAACGCGTTTGCCGGTGGGAGCGGCCGGAGTGATTGATCCCGGCGATTTGCGGACAGCCCTTCGCCCCGAAACTGCGCTCGTTTCCGTGATGCACGCCAATAATGAAACCGGCGTCATTCAGCCGGTCGAAGAAATCGCGCGGATCACCCGGGAAGCGGGCGTGCCCTTCCACGCCGATGGCGTGCAGGCGCTGGGAAAGCTGCCCGTGGATGTGAAGGCGCTCGGCGTGGATTTTTACAGTATGAGCGCCCATAAGCTGTACGCCCCCAAGGGAGTTGGGGCGCTGTACATTCGGAAGGGAGTTCGTTTTTCGCCATTGCTGTTCGGCGGCCATCACGAGCGCGACCGGCGGCCCGGCACGGAAAATGTTCCCGGCATCGTGGGTTTTGGAGCGGCGGCCGAACTGGCATCGCAATCGGCGGACGATTTGCCCCAAATGGCTTCGTTCCGCCAAAAACTGGAGCAGGCGGTGCTCGACCGCATCCCGGGCACCGGAGTCAACGGCGCCGGCTCGCCCCGCGTCCCGAACACCACTAACATTTATTTTAATGGCATCGATGGCGAAGCCCTGGTGATCGCGCTCGATCTGCGCGGGTTCGCTGTCTCCACCGGGTCGGCGTGTTCGAGCGGAGCAGTCACCCCGTCCCACGTGCTGACCGCGATGGGCCTTCCGCCGGAGCGGGCGCGCGCCAGCATTCGCTTCTCGCTGGGCCTTTCCAATACCGCCGAGCAGGTGGACGCACTAGCGGAAGCGCTGGAGGAGTCGGTAGCCCATCTCCGCAGAATTTCGGTACATGCCTGAACCACCCATCGCTGTCGCTATGAGCGGTGGCGTCGACAGCTCCACGGTAGCCGCGCTGCTGGCGCGCCAGGGGCGCAGTGTGATCGGGCTGACGATGCAATTGTGGAACCAGCGCAGGCTTCCGGAACTGGTGCCCGAAGGAGGCGCAACTGGACGATGCTGCTCGCTCGACGACGTCTACGACGCCCGCCGCGTGGCCGAGCAGATCGGAATTCCTTATTACGTGGTGAATTTCGAGGAGCAGTTTGAAGAACGCGTGGTGGCTCCGTTTGTCGAGGAGTATCTGGCAGGGCGGACGCCCATTCCCTGCACGCTCTGCAACAACTACATCAAGTTCGATCGCTTCCTGGAGATGGCCGATGCCGTGGGCGCGCACCACATCGCGACCGGCCACTACGCCCGCGTGCGGCAGCGCGACGGCCGCTACCAGCTTCTGCGCGCCGTCGATCCCTCTAAGGACCAGACTTATTTTCTGTTCGGATTGACGCAACAACAACTCGCCCGCACTTTGTTCCCCTTAGGCGAGATGACCAAGACCGAAGTGCGGGCGCTAGCTCGCAGTTTTGATCTGGCCGTAGCGGCGAAGAGCGATAGCCAGGAGATCTGCTTTGTGCCGAACGGCGATTACGCCGGATTCCTGAGCGCCTGGTTGCGGGAACGCGGCGAGCGCGTGCCGTCTGCGGCCGGACCGATTGTGAACTCCGCCGGACGGACGCTGGGCGCCCATGCAGGTGTGCACCACTTTACGGTCGGACAGAGGCGCGGGCTGGGTATCGCCGCGGGCGAACCGCTCTATGTGATCCGCACCGACCCCGAATCACAGCAAGTCGTGGTGGGCGGCCAACACGAATTGCTCCGCTCGCAACTCGCTGCCACGGAGGTGAACTGGATTTCCATCGCCAGCCCCTCGCAGCCCGTGCGGGCGCAGGTGAAGATTCGCAACAAACACGCAGCGGCCGCGGCATGGATCGAGGCCTCTGCCGAGGGCCGCGTCGAAGTGAATTTCGATGAGCCGCAGCGCGCCATCACTCCGGGGCAGGCCGCGGTGTTCTACCAGGAAGACCTGGTTCTAGGTGGTGGATGGATCGAGTGAGAGCGCCGGCCCCTCGGCATTACGCCGAATTCGCGCTCGTCTGGCTCGTTCTGAAGTCCCTTGAGTGGACGCCGCTTGCGCTGGCGCAGCGTCTGGCTCGCGGTTATTTGCGGCTGGCCGATCTCACCCTGCCCCGCCTCCGCCGCGTAGCGAATCGCAACCTTTCCCTCGCCCTTCCGGAACTCAATGCCGAACAGCGCGTGGCAATTATCGCGGGCGTGTTCCGCTCCGTAGCGCAGCTATTGGTGACCATGGCCAGATTCCCATCCATCCACCGCAAGAACCTGGACCGCTGGATTCGCTTCGAAGGATACGAACACTTTGAGCATGCGCGCCGCGCCGGGCGCGGTGTTCTGTTTGCCACCGCACACCTGGGCAATTGGGAATTCAGCGCCTACGCTCACGCCCTCTTCGCGGGGCCGATGAACGTGGTGGTCCGGCCCCTGGATAACCCGCTCCTCGATCGCCTGGTAACGCGCCGGCGCGAGCTTTCCGGAAATCGTGTTCTCTCCAAGCGGGATCCTGCCCGGCCCATTCTGAAAGCGTTAGCTGCCAACGAAGCAGTGGGGGTTCTGATCGACCAGAATGTCTCTACCGACGCGGTATTTATCGATTTCTTTGGGATTCCCACGGCGGCCGCTTCCGGTTTCGCCCGCCTGGCCGCCCGTAGCGGCGCAGCCGTAATTCCCGGCTTCGCTTTGTGGTCCGGCGAAGAGCAGCGTTACGTGCTGCGCTTCTATCCGCCGGTTGCGATGAGCGGTGATGCGGTGCGCGACACCCAGGCTTTACAGAGCGTGCTGGAAGCCGTAATTCGGGCACATCCCGACCAGTGGTTGTGGATTCACCGGCGCTGGAAAACGCGTCCTCCGGGTTCTCCTCCTCTGTACGAAGCTTCACCCGCTGCCTGTGATGCCCTGTAGTATTCTGAAGCCGGAACGATGAAACGGTTCCCTCGCTCGCCACTGCACAGCAGCGTGTTTGCGCTGTTGGTCACAGCATTAGCCGTTTTGCTGGCGGTCTTGTTCGGGTCCTTGTTGGCCCCGGATGCTTATCTTCTATTTGTCGCCGCGATTTGGGCCAGCGCTTGGTATCACGGCCGGGAAGGCGGATTCACCGCCACCGTTTTATCCTCTCTGATCTTTCTGTTCTCCTTTTTTGCTTCCGGCACGGATCACGAACCGATTCCAGTGCGCTTGCTGCGGCTCCTCTCCTTCGTGATGTTAGGGGTTTTCGTAACGTGGCTGACGGCTTCGTGGCAGGACAGCCGGAGGCTGCTTGTATCCACGCTTTCGAGCATTGGAGATGCCGTGCTGGCCACCGATAAAGAAGGCCGGATCACGTTTATGAATACGGTTGCCGAGGCGCTGACCGGCTGGTCGGCTGAGGACGCGCGGAGAAAAGACGTGAGGGACGTGATCCGATTGATTGATGAGGTCAAGCGGGAGCCTATCGAGAATCCTCTATCGCGCGCGTTGCGGGAGCGTGTGATGGTAACGCTGGCCGAGAGTCCACGCCTGATCTCGCGTAGCGGCGCCGAAGTGCCCACCGAACAAACCGCAGCGCCCATTCGCGAAGATTGGGGCGAACTGCGCGGCGGCATCCTGGTATTTCGCGACATCAGCCGGCGCCGCCAGCTCGAAGAGCAGGTCACGCACGCGCAGAAAATGCAGGCGGTAGGGCGCCTGGCCGGCGGCGTAGCGGGCGATTTCAATAACGTGCTCACCGTGATCACCGGATATGCGGAATTGTTGAAAATGGATGTGCCGGCGGCCAGCAACCTGCGCCGGTTTGTGGACGAGATCATTTACGCTGGAGAACGGGCCGCGGGTCTTACGCGCCATCTACTCGCGTTCAGCCGCGGCCCCGGGGCGCAACCAAGTGTATTGGATCTCAACTCCATCCTGAGCGAACAAGAGCCGATGCTGCAGCGTCTGCTGGGACGCACCATCGAGCTGGTTCTGCTGCCCGGTCCCAACCTGGGCCGTATTGCCGCCGACCCCGCGCAAATCGAGCAGGTGATCGTTAACTTCGCCACCAACGCCCGCGACGCCATGCCCGAGGGAGGCAAGTTTGTCATTGAGACCGAAAATGTGTATCTGGAGACGGCGGACGGCAAAAATCTGGATCTCAAGCCCGGGCCTTACGTGATGCTGGCCATCAGCGATACCGGCGTTGGCATGGATTCCGAGACCCGCTCGCGCTTGTTTGAGCCGTTCTTCACCACCAAGGATCCCGGAAAAGGCAGCGGCGGATTGGGCTTGGCGACGGTATACGGGATCGTGAAGCAGTACGAAGGCCAGATCACCGTGTACAGCCAGCAAGGGCACGGCACTATCTTCGAAATCTACCTGCCGCGAGTGGCGGAGGCGGCGGTGCCGGCGGCGCGCAAGCTCTCTCCCAAGGGTTCGGAAACCATTCTGCTGGTGGACGACGAAGATGGCGTGCGCCAGCTTGTTTCGGCCGTGCTGAAGTCCCACGGCTATGATGTGCTCGAAGCCAGCAATGGCGGCACCGCGCTAGCCACCTATGAGAAGAACGGCCACAAAATCGACATGGTCCTCACCGACGTAGTCATGCCGCAGATGAACGGTTTTGATCTGGTGCGGGAACTGGCCCACCGCGCGCCCACGCTCAAGGTTCTGTTTATGTCCGGTTATCGCGACAATCCCGGCGAGGCCGCGGCGGGTGAAGCCCCCAGAGCTTTCCTCCACAAACCGTTCACCCCCGACAGCCTGCTGAGCAAAGTGCGCGAAGTGCTGGATGGACAGTGATCCCGGTCCAGCAGTAAGGCTTCATAGTTGTTGGATCGCCCTGGGCCATGGCGTTCAGGCTGGTATTGCGCAGAAATTCATAGGCCGTGCCATGGAACTGGTTGGTGCCCGATCGGAGGGCGGTGGTGATCACGCCGCCGCCCACGCGCCCGTATTCCGCGCTGAAATTGCTGGTGAGAACTTTGAATTCCGCAATCGCATCCGGAGAAGGCTGCACCACCTGGCTCGAGTAGCCTTGGTTACTGGTGCCGTACGCGTTGTTGTCGAGGCCGTCGAGCAGAAAATTGTTATAGGTGCTGCGCATGCCGTTAATGTTGATCGCGCCTTCGCGTGGGGTACGGTGCCCAGAACTTCGCTGGTTTCGAACTGCGCGTAGAGAGGGGCAGCCGGGAGAAGAGACAGTAAGAGCAACTTGCCGTACAGGTGTCGATTCATATGAATCTAAGATCATGCCAGCGAGGTAGACGACAGTTGGGTTATCGGTGTGTAACGATCACTTAAGAGTTGTAAAAGACCATCAAATGGCGGCCTTCTGCAGCCGGTCGCGGACGCCGGCCCACTCAGGAGTATCTGGAGGAGGCTCGACGGCAATCCAATCGAGGCCTGCCTCATCCAGGCGGTGAAGAGTGCTGTACAAGGCGGTGGCGTAGGCGCGCGGGCCGGCGGGCATCTCACGGCCGATGCGCAACCATGCGCCGTGTCCGCTGGGCGTCGCGTCGCCAGGCTGCAAGAGATGTAGCGGGGTATGCGGGCGATAATGGCGCGGGTGCATGCCGGGAGAAGCGTGTGCGCCTTCAGAAGTGGGCGGCGCGGGGCGCACGGGGCCGATGAGCGCTTCGATCTCCGGCAGCGGAATGACGCCGGGGCGCAG
The DNA here is from genome assembly GCA_030041985.1 of Bryobacteraceae bacterium. Taxonomy (GTDB): domain Bacteria; phylum Acidobacteriota; class Terriglobia; order Bryobacterales; family Bryobacteraceae; genus PSRJ01. The sequence continues at coordinate 52,178 of JASIAM010000266.1, forward strand.
AAGCATCGGTTCGCCAGCGAGCGACAGCACGGTGGATTCGATCCCCACCTGCGAGGGGCCGCCATCAAGTACAAAATCAGCCAGTTCTTCGGCGACATGCCCGGCTGAGACCGGCGATAGCTCTGTAAAGCGATTGGCGCTGGGCGCGGCGATGGGCACGCCCGCGGCGTGGATCAAAGCTAATGCTACGGGATGCGCGGGCATGCGCAAACCAACAGTGGGTAGCCCGGCGGTGACGATATCGGGAATCGCGGCGATTTTGGGAACGACCAGCGTGAGCGGTCCCGGCCAATAGTGACGCGCGAGGATTTCGGCGGCGGCGGGCCACTCGGCAGCGAGCGAGCGCGCCATCTCGATCGAATCGACGTGAACAATCAGCGGACTGGTGTGTGGCCGGCCTTTGCGCGCAAAGATGCTCGCGATGGCTTCAGCGTCCAGCGCATTGGCGCCCAAGCCGTACACAGTTTCGGTGGGGAATGCGACGAGCTTGCCGGCGCGAATCAGCACTGCCGCGTGTTGGCAGGCGGCAGCGCCTGCCCCACAATCATGGGCGAGGCTGCTCACTCCGGCAACTCGTCTTTACCGTCCCCCGCGATTTTGCCCGTCTTCCGCCACACCAGCCAAGCGTGAATGAGCGGCTCCAGATTGCCATCGAGGACGCTATCCACATCGCCGATGGCCAACTTGCTGCGCAGATCTTTCACTAATCGGTAGGGCGCCAGCACATAATTGCGAATCTGGCTGCCGAAGTTGATATCGAGCTTGGAGTCTTCGGTCTTGCGAGTTTCTTCGCGCTTCTTTTCCAGTTCGTATTCGTAGAGCCGCGCGCGAAGCTGCTTGAAAGCGCTGTCGCGGTTCTTATGCTGCGAGCGCTCGTTCTGGCACTGCACCACGATGCCCGTAGGAAAGTGCGTGATGCGCACGGCCGAATCGGTCATATTGACATGCTGGCCGCCGGCGCCCGAGGAGCGGAACGTGTCGATACGCAGATCGTCGGGGCGGATTTCGATTTTGATTTCGTCATCCACCTGCGGATAGACGAAGACGGAAGCGAACGAGGTATGCCGGCGAGCGTTGGCATCGAAGGGGGAAATGCGCACCAGGCGGTGCACCCCGATTTCCGATTGCAGCAGGCCGTAGGCGTTTTCACCATTGACCTCGAAAGTAACGGATTTGATGCCTGCGCCTTCGCCCTCGAGGCGATCCGTGATCACGCATTGAAAACCTTCGCGCTCCGCCCAGCGGAGGTACATGCGCAGGAGCATCTCTGCCCAGTCCTGGCTTTCGGTGCCGCCTGCTCCGGGGTGAATGGTCACGATGGCGCTGCGGGCATCGTTTTCCCCGGAGAGAAGCATGGCGGTTTCCACTTTTTCGAGCAGCGCGCCATAGTTGTGCATCTCGCGGGCGATATCGCCGGAAACATTTTCGCCTTCGCGCATCAGCTCGAAGAGAGTGTCGAGATCATCGGTGAGCGTGCGGATACGGTCGTCGTTAGCGATGGTTTCTTCCAACCGCTTACGATCCTGCATCACTTTCTGGCTTTTTTCGGGCTGGCTCCAGAACTCAGGCTGAGCGATCTGGTCTTCGATTTTGGCTAATTTTTGTTTTTGCGCCGGAGCGTCAAAGATACCTCCGCACAGCCAACGCCTGTTCGCGGAGGGGGAGGTAATCTCGGTCTAAGTCTTCTACAGTCATACAGTGTCGTTTAATTCTAACAGATAGCCTTGCTTACCGACGTTCATGCCTAGGGTCTTCCCGATGTGGATTTGGCGGCCCTCGGCTTCATGAATATGGCCGCAGAAAAGATACGCCGGCTGATGCGTTTCGACGAACTCGCGCACCGCCGTAGAGCCGGCATGGACTCCCGGGCGAATCTGGTCCAATTCAGTGTCAAAGGGCGGCGTATGGCAGACGAGCACCAGCGGCTGCAACTCCGCGAAGCGGACGAGGCGCTGGGCGAGCTGCACTTCACTGTACTCGCCGGGAGTGTGGAACGGAGTGGGATTGGAGTAGCCCAGGCCTGCCACCTGCCACAAGCCAGCCGCGAAGTGGCGTTCGTGGAAATCGTGCAGGCCATAGCGAGCGCACATGTTGACCACGTCGTCGGCGGATTCATGGTTGCCGGGAAGCACGTAGACCTTGTCGCCGCGCTGCCCGAGGATCTCGCCGCAGCGATCAAGGCCACGCGACCAAGTGACCTGATCGCCGGCGGCGATGTAGCGGTCGGCCTCGATTGCCAGCAGACGCTCCAGGGCCTTCCAGTCGGCATGGATGTCGGAAAAAATGAGGAGTCTCAATTGAGGAATGGTAGGAAGTTACAGCGAAAAAGTCAAAGCGGAGCCGGTGGCGGGCCAGGGACCGGAGAAATGGCCGGCGCATTAACGCTGCCGCGACATGACCGCCCGCAGAATCTCGTTGATGCGAGTGGAATAGCCCTCGCCATACTGCTTGAGCCAGTCAACCACATCGCGGTCCAGGCGCGCGGCCACCAGTACCTTGGTAGGCCGCTTGAATTCCGCGAGCTGCTCATCGGTCAATTCCGGAATGTCGGAATAATCGATCTTCGAGTCCGGCATGTTCCGCAGCCGGTTCAACCGCGCTTTCTGCTGCCGGGAAAGCGGCTTATTGAAAATATCCTCGGCCTTCACGCTCACCAGCTTTTCTCGCCGAGATGATACGGATGATTTCTTCGCCATCGTCGTCAGTGCTCCTATAGATGTGAACTACTAACAGGAGAACGCCATCTACCAGTCCGATCGCATGCCATCGCAATTCACAGTCTTCGTCCACGCGGTCTTCCCGGAGGACGTAATTCGGGTCTTGCCAAACTAACGCTGCGTCCTCGAACGCGACTCCGTGCTTCTTCCGGTTGCCAACGTTCTTTCGTTCGTCCCACTCAAAACGCATCGTTATACATATGGTATAACATGATAGGACCAAACAGCACCGCCTCCGCGGTGAAATTCCGCGCGCTGGCGGCAACCGTTGTTACAATCTCCGAGACATGTTCCGTAAAATTCTCATCGCCAACCGCGGCGAAATCGCCGTGCGCGTGATTCGCACACTGCGCGAGATGGGCATCCGTTCGGTGGCGGTTTTTTCCGATGCCGACCGCACCTCGCTGCATGTCCGCATGGCGGATGAAGCCGAGCACATCGGCCCTTCCGCTTCGGCCGAGAGCTATTTGCGCATGGATCGCATCCTGGATGCCGCTAAAAAGCATGGCGTCGAAGCCATCCATCCCGGCTACGGCTTTCTTAGCGAGAACGCGGAATTTGCAGCGGCCTGCCAGGATGGCGGCCTGGTGTTCATCGGACCCTCCGCGGACTCCATTCGCGCCATGGGATCGAAGACCGCGGCGCGCCAGAACGCCATCCGCGCGGGCACTCCCGTGGTCCCCGGGACTGATCATGCGATCGATCTCGAAGAGGCGCGGGCCTTCGGACGCACGCACTCCTATCCCATCCTGCTCAAGGCCGTGGCGGGCGGCGGCGGAAAGGGCATGCGCGCGGTAGAACGCGAGTCCGAGCTGGAGTCGGCCTATCGCAACGCCGCCAGTGAGGCCGCGCGCGCGTTCGGAAATCCGGACCTCTACGTCGAGAAGCTGATTCTGCGTCCGCGCCACATCGAAATCCAGGTTTTGGGCGATGCTCACGGCAACCTGCTGCACCTGGGTGAACGCGAATGCTCGCTGCAGCGCCGCCACCAGAAAGTGGTCGAAGAAGCTCCTTCGCCGCTGATGGCACTGCATCCCGAAATGCGCGATGCCATGGGCCAGGCCGCGGTTCGCGCCGCGCGGCAGGTAGGCTACACCAACGCAGGCACCATCGAGTTCCTGGTGGATCAGGATCACCGCTTCTACTTCCTCGAAATGAACACGCGCCTCCAGGTGGAACATCCCGTTACGGAACTGATCACCAGCCTCGACTTGGTGAAGCTGCAAGTGGAAATTGCCGCGGGCCGAAAGCTGCCGTTTACGCAGGAAGCCGTTGCCTGGCGTGGTTCCGCCATCGAGTGCCGCATCTACGCGGAGGACCCTTACAACCAATTCCTGCCCTGCCCCGGCAAAATTACCCGCCTCGACCGGCCTTTCGGTCCCGGCGTTCGCCTGGATGGCTACGTATATCCCGGCTGGGACGTGCCTTTGGAATACGATCCGTTGTTGGCGAAGCTGGCCGTATGGCATGCGACACGTGAAGAGTCCATCGCCCGCATGTTACGCGCTTTGGGCGAATACGACGTGGGCGGCATCCGCACCAATGTGGGTTTCTTCCGCCAGATTCTCGACGACGCCGAATTCCGTGCCGGCCGTCTCGATACCGGATTCATTGATGAATTTCTGGCGCGCCACAACAAAGCGCTGGAGCCGCCCGGCGATCTCGCGGCGGTGGCAGCCATGGCTGCGGCTTTCGATCATCAGGCTGGCGAACCGGGAAATGCAGGAGCTCCGGCGAACGGCGCGAGCCCCTGGCTGGCAGCCGGCCGCAGTGAGCTGTTGCGATGAAACTCCGGCTCGCAATTAATGGCGAGGAGCGAGACGTTGAGCTATCCGCGGGCGCCGACGTACAGCGCGCCGAGCCCGGTGTTTATTCGATCCTGCTCGACGGCCATGTCTACGACGCCCGCGTGGATCATACCGAAAAGGGTTTAGCCGTAGTAATCGACGGCAACCGCTTTGAGATCGAGATTCGCGATCCCAGGCGGTGGTCGCCGAAATCGGCTCCCGGCAGCCAAGGCCTCGCCACTCTGGCCTCTCCTATGCCTGGCAAAGTAGTTCGCGTGCTGGTGGCAGCGGGTGACGCGGTGGAAGCCGGGCAAGGAATACTGGTGGTCGAAGCCATGAAAATGCAGAATGAAATCAAAGCGCCGCGCTCCGGCCTTGTGCTCTCTCTGACGGCGCGGGAAGGCGCGACCGTTACCGCAGGCGAGCCTCTGGCGACTATCGGCTAATGTTCGCGGCCACACACGGAAACCCGTTCCCCCGCGCCTCCGTCTAGCCGATAATAGTGTCCATGGCGTCAGAAGCGGTATGTTCCAAGTGCGGCGGCACCGGTTTCGTAATTGTGGAACGCGCCACGGTCTCCGGCGCCCAGCCGTGCGACTGCCGTTTTCAGGGAATGGCCAGCCGCCGCGAAAGCGACGCGCAGATTCCGCCGCTGTATCGCAACGCTTCGTTTGAGAATTTTATGGCGGCCGATAACCGGGATCTCAGGAACAAAATGTCGACGGTGAAGCGCTTCGCCGACGAATTCCCCAACGAGGACAAGCCAGGATTGCTCCTGATTGGTGAGCCGGGAACCGGAAAAACGCACCTGGCTGTGGCCGCGCTGCGGCGCATTCTGGAAAAAGGTTTTGAATGCCTGTTCTGCGACTATCAGAACCTGCTCGAACGCATTCGCTCGGGCTACGATCCGGCATCCAACTCGTCGGATCGCGAAGCGTATCGCGACGCGCTGGATACGGAAGTGCTCCTTCTGGACGATTTGGGAGCACACCGCGTCACGGATTGGGTGGAGGATACGATCACCTCGATCATTACCGCGCGCTGTAACCACCGCAAGCCCCTTATTGCCACCACCAACCTGCCCGATGCGGATGCCGGCAGCGCGGTTTACGAGAAAACGGCCCTTGGCTCGCAGTACCGCACCGCCCTTCGCGATCGCATCGGCGACCGCGCCCGCTCGCGTCTTTTCGAGATGTGCACGGTAATCCGCATGCCTCTGGTCGAAGACTATCGCATCCGCAAGCAGCGGGTTTTCTGATGCGCGCCGCATTTCTCACGTTGCTCGCCGCCTCGACTCTCTGCGCCATGGCGCGCCCGGAAGGCGAAGCTCCAGCGCCGGAATTCGTGCAGGCGGTAGAGTTCCCTTATTACCTCTATCCCCGCGCGCAGTGGGAGCGCGAACTGGTGTGGCTGAAGACGCTCGGCGTGCGCACCGTGGAGTTTTCGATTCCGTGGAATTGGCACCAGCTTCCCTCAGGCGAGTTCGATTTCACCGGCCGCACCAGCCCGCGGCGGGATCTGGTGGGCTTCATCCGCATCCTCCGCAAGCTGGACTTGCGGGCCTGGGTACGCCCGCTGCCGCCCGTCAGCGGATGGGCCAATAACGGTTGGCCTGCGGGAATCAACAGTGCTAAACCCGATGCCGCTGCAGAAGCCTCCTGGCTCAAACAACTGGAGAACCTGCTAGCGCCGCAAACCAATAAACATGGCGGCCCCATCGCGTTTGTAGAGGGCCACGAGCTCACCATCGATGCCTCTCTCCCGCCCTCCCCCGTTACCGTGATTTCCACCACCGGCGCGGCTACGCTGGCGCGCAGCCGGATCGCGCTGGCGTCGGCTCATGGCGCTCTGCTGTGGACTAATCTCGAAGACTCGCTCTATCCGGCGGGCTGGGAACCGACTGGCACGGCGATTTTGCGGCGGGGCGCGGTCGATTTGAGCGGCGCCGAACGGCCCGCGGCAGCAGCGGTGCGCCGCGACGCCGCGCTATTGGGGAAATGGGAACCGCTCCTCGCTTCGCTCAAACGCGTTGCGCTGCCCGCTCCCGTGAATGGAAAATTGCCACGCGGCGTGAGCGCGACGGAACTTGTCTCGCCGGCTGTCTCCGCCGTTAGCGTGGTCAATCGCAGCTCGCTCCCCTTTCATGAAGATCTGCGCGTTACCGACCCTGCTTCCAAACACGCCACAGTCGTTCCGGGCGTCACTGTGCCCGCGGGCGAAGCGCTGTGGATCCCCTTAAACGTAACCCTCGGAACGAATGGCCTGTGCCGGGAGTGCTCCGTTTTTTCCGATGCGGAGCGAGTGGTGTATGCCACTGCCGAACTGCTTACGGTAGAGTTCGAAAACGGTGTTCTCGGGATGGAGTTCGCAGCTCCGCAATCCGGAGAGGTCGTCTTACAGCTCGCTCGCAAGCCGGTCGGTCCCTTCGTCGCCGCGGGAAAACCCACCGATTTCGACTGGGATGACAAGACGCTGCGCGCGCGCCTCACCATTCCGGCGGGGAAAGCGGCCGGCAACCGTGTGCGCATCGGCCTGGCTATTGAAGAGCCGGAAACATCCGCATTTTTCAACGATGCCAAGCGCCTGGTCATCGGCGAGAAAAATTTGATTTCGACGGAGTATTCTTCTGCCGATGTGGCTTCGCGCGCACGCCTGCGTGTGCCGGAAGGGTTCGTAGCCACGCCCACGCTCAAATCGCCGAATGAAATCGACTACACGATCGAAACACCGCCGGATGCCCTGCATGGCGATTGGGCCTCGCTCGTATTGGAGGCGGATGGCCTACCGCTGGGCCGCGCGCGCCTCCAGTTGTTCCGCCCCGCTTCGATCCGCCTGACACAAGCGATACAGCTCCATTTCGGCCCGCAAACCGCCCTGCAGGTCGATCCGCCCATTGTTTCGGCCGAGGCGCGCAGCGGTAGCAGCGTGGAAGTCGTGATTCGCAATAATTCGACCGGCATTCAGAACTACCGGGTGACGGCTTCGGGTGATGGCTTGGAGTTCACACCCAAGCAAACCGAAATCGCCATAGCCGGCACGGAGGAGCGTTCGGTCTCTCTACGCCTGTTCCCGGATGACGCCGCTGCCGGGTTGCGCGATTGGCACCTCGCAGTGAGCGGCGGAGCCACCCTGGACGTGCCGTTCCGCGTAGCCTTGATCCCGCGCGTGGGAGCGGCAGCGTGGTCGGCCGATCTGGATGGCGACGGTTCGCCGGAGTGGGTGCTCGAGTCGCAAAAGGTGCGCGCCGTGTTCTCTCAAAGCGATGGCGGGCGCTGGATGGAGTTTGTCTGGAAGGACACCAACACCAACTTTCTCCCCGCCGAGGGTGCGCTGGCCCGCACCGGGCCCGTCGAAGTGCGTGCCGATGGCGCCACGCTCTATTTCAACGGCAACGGCTGGGCGCGAACGGTATCGCTTGCCAGCGACAATCTGACCATCGAGCAAACCCCGTCTCTGCCCGCCGATTTGCTGCCGCCGCAAAACGCCCCAGCCGGAGCGGGCGTCACTCTCTCCATGGAGCGGCAATCACCGGGCCGCGTGGTTTATCGGCTGCAGCAGGCTAACCGGTAACTGGCGTTCCTCTTACCTCCACCAAAGCAGTCTGCGCAGCCAGCCGCGCGGCTGCGGAAAGCCCTGCAGAAGCCAGATGTCGCTTTGGAACGGACTGCTGGTAGCCGTTACGTTCTTGCCATGGTGTGACATGCTGATCATGGAAGCGTTGCCGAAGCTGGCCCAGAAATTTTCCTCCGGCAAAATTTTGATCGCGACATCACGGCCCAAGCGTGCGTCCCGGGCGCGAAACACTTCGCCCATCGCCCCCGCGCCCAGGCGGCGGCGATTTCATATGCCCCCTGACGCGCTCCCGTGACGAACGACATCGAATTCCGCCTAATTGTACTCCATCAGTTCTTATCACCGATGGACGCGCTTCGCTAGCGGGTGAGTTTAAAAATCACGCCCTCTTCCGCCAGGCGTCGAATCGCGTTCTCAGTCCAGTCATGCGGGAGTGTCATTGCGGGATGGTAAGCGTGTTGGCAGCGCCATCCACAGTAATGGTGACTGCAAAGGGCGCTGCAGTGCCTGGCGGTAGTTCGAGATTGAGTTGGTCGAGGCCTGGGCTCACCTGTTGTGGACCGAAGTAGGACACGGTTGCCGGAGTACCGTTGATGGTAGCGGTGACTGTAGTTGCGTGGCGGAAACCGGTGCCATAGATGCTCAGATACGTTATGCCGGAGGAGGGGTCGGTGACGGTTTGCGTCGTGGGGAAAAAGCCGGGCGAGGAACCGGCCACCTGGACGGCGGTAATCAGAGTGCCGCCGTTGGGGAGTTGGATGGTCACGGTAGCGGGACCTGTGGCGGTTTGGGACGGGATAACCAAACTGATCTGGTCCGTCGAGCCGAAGATGCCATAGAGCAGCGTGGGGTAAGTATTCCCTGCGCTATCGGTGATGGACACTGTGACACCTCCCAGGCTGTTGGTTAAAGGTAGGGCGGTGGCGCTAACGTTGGAGCCGAGCCCGAAGAGATTATTCAGACGGACTATTTCGTCCGGGGCGACAGTGCTACTCAACGTGCCAGTGGCTCCATTGGAGAAGACCGGTGAGGAGCTGGCCTGGAAGTTAGGGTCTCCGGAGTAGACGATGTAAACGGATCCAGTGAGCAGGGAGGTGGTGGCTGGGACCGAGGCTGATCCGCTCGAGAGCGTGGCAGTAGTGATGGTGGAATTGGTGGAAAAATCGATGAATTGGACAGTACCGGTCGGCGTGCCCGCCCCGGGAGCTACGGGGGTGACGGTGACTTGCAACTGACTGCCGTCTGCGCTCAAGGAGAGGGAGCTGTTGGTGGAGGCAGGTTGAATGGTCACTTGCGCCTGGCTGAAGCCGCCAGCGAAGTTGTTGTCACCGCTGTACTGAGCCTGGAAGTAAGTGATGCCGGCGGGAACAGGCGTGGATACATTGATGGACGCAGCGCCCACTGCCAATGGAGCGGTGCTCAACTGTACCTGAGAGAAGAGGTTGGGGACCCTATAGAAAGAAACTTGACCTGTGGGCGTGCCTGTTCCCGATTGGGCGGCAACGCTGGCCGACAGGGAGAAGGGCTGGCCGTACACTAAAGTCACGGGAGAGACCTGGAGCGTCATGGTCACGGGACTGCCGTTCACGATCTGGAGGAGACTGGCTCGCGAAGCGGGCCCGCCAGCGCCGCCGCTGTAACTGGCAACAATGGTGTGTAGACCGATAGCAAGGCTCGAGGTGCTGAAGACGGCGCTGCTCCCGGAAACCGGGGACGATTCCAGCAGCGTGGCCCCGTCGAAAAATTGGATTTGGCCAGCAGGGTTGGAGCCGACATTGGAACTAACGGTGGCGGTGAAAGTGACCGTTTGATTCACCATCGAGGGATTGGGGCTGCTGGAGATAGTTACAGAACTAACGGGAGAAGGCGAGACGGTGAACGACTGACTGACCGGGGTAGCGGCTTGGAAAGTAGTGTTCCCGGGTTGGGTCGCCTGGATGGTACAGGCGCCGGTGGCAAGTAGAGTTACGGTACTACCGGAAACCGTGCAGACGGCGGGGGTTAGGCTGGCGAAGGTGACCGCCAAGCCGGAACTTGCGCTAGCCGAAATAGCGAACGGCGCTGTACCGAGGACCTGACTCGGGAGCGCGCTGAACGTAATTGTATTTCCGGTTTGGGTAATGGTAAAGGACTGGCTGACCGGGGTAGCGGCTTGGTAACTGCTATTCCCAGACTGAGATGCCTGGATGGTACAGGCGCCTGTGGCCAGTAGAGTGACCGTGGCACCGGAGACCGCGCAGACGGTGGGGGTTAGGCTGGCGAAGGTAACCGTCAGCCCGGAAGTTGCAGTGGCCGAGACAATGAACGGCGCCGCTCCGTAGCTTTGGTTACCGAGCGCGTTAAACGTGATGGATTGAGGCAGGAGGGTGGCCACACCACTCAATGCAACTAACTGAGTGCTTCCGGAGTGGTTTAGATTAGAATCGGTAAAGGTTAGATTAGTGCTCAATGAGCCGCTGGACATCGGGGAAAACGTCACATTATATTCACAAGTATTTCCGGTAGCTATAGAGAGGCTGGGAGATCCACTCACCTGAACAACGCAAGGGGATACGGCGGCAACCGAAAAATTAGCACTCCCCGAACTTTCGGAAGTCATCGCCAAAGACTGGTTACCGATATTTGTAATCGATACTGTTGCGGGGGCGGACGAATCCCCGGGTGTAGTAGAAGGAAATGACACCTTTCCCGTCGAAGCAGTCAGCTCGAAGATCCTGTTATTAGCGGTGTCAGATAAATAGACATTGCCGTTAGGGTCGACCGCCAGGCCATTCAGGGAAGTGCCGATTGGAGTGCCGGCAAAAGTATATGTCAAGGCGTTTGCCACGGGAGACGTTGCGGGATTGATTACTTGTAAGATTCGGCTATTTCCGGAATCGCCGATGTAAAGGTTGTCGAAACCATCGACAGCAATGCCTGCCGGATTCGATACGGTGAATCCCGGAATAGAAAAACTGGAAGCACTGGTGCGGTCCGCCGTAACTGTCACAACTCTGGTTCCATCCGTAACATAGAGAATGCCGGTGGAATCCACGGCGAGGCCGGTAATCGAACCCGGCGTGAAGGTGATCCCCGGTGTCGGAACAAGCGTTGCCGTTGGGCTTGCGTTCCCGGCCACAATATCCGCAAAGGGCAATTCCAATATCCGGGCGTTCCCGTTATCGGCAATGTATAGATTTGCCTGTGCATCCATGGTGAGAGCCGACGGTGCATTCAGCGCGATGTCCGGCCCCGTTATAGTGTCGACCTCAACGACACCTGCCGCCGATACCTTAACGATTTTGCTGTTTGTTGTATCCGCAATATACAGATTGCCGGATCCATCAAGGGCCACACCCCCAACCGTGCCCAAAACCGTGGAACCTGTGTTAACGATGCTGGAACTCGTCCCGCCCGCGTTAATCTTGACGACATTGTCGGCCGTGCTATTGGCAACGTATAGGTTTCCGGAACCATCCACGGCTACCTGCCCAGGAGACTGAAAAGAAGCGCTACCGCCACTGAGCAAGTTAAGATTGCCAGGCGCAACGGCCGCAACAGGAGAATCCACAAACGCACTCACTTGCAGTGTGAGTGTCCGCGTAACTTGCGGATCGACGCTCTCATCAATGTAAGTCAATATCACCGAACCGCGACGCAGGCCGGGCTGTGCGGGTTTGAACTGAACATCGAGGATGCAGGAGGCGGCGTTAGCTGTCCCAGCCGTACATGTGGTGCTGCCACCAGCGGTGAAGTCCAAGTTGGTTTTACCTAAGACTGGGATCGTCAGATTTGTCAGGTTCGTCTGTGAATTGGGATGGACAGTCCACTGGAAGTCCGCAAAAGTGGTGATGCCGAGGGTTGCGTGACCAAAAGAGTAGTACGTAATTCCTGAGTCAGACGTCACCAGATCCGTGGCGCACAACGGCGCCATTCCTAGTGCCAATAGAAAAAATAAGCGCGGCGCAGACATTTTCAAATTATTGTGGAACCCCTCGGCAGATTCTACCAAAAATCGGCGATTAATCAAAAGTATAACGATTTGGCAACAATTGAAATCCAATCAAGTGCGTGCCCAACTTTGAAAGCCGCGCCGAAAATTTAGCATCCGAAGACTTGGCTAATAAGAATTAAGATGAATTTCGGCAATTGATTCATGCCCAATGGCCTCTGCGTGCAGAAGGAAAATCGCGGAGCAACGGTTGCGGGGCTTGACTTTCGGAGCGTTTGCCACGACCGCCTCGCCGCTGCTCCGGGCGTGTCACGCGCCACAGCATTCCACCGCAGCACCGCATGCCAATCACAAATTCGTGATATAGTATGCCGGGTTACGGTGACGGGGGAGTTCGGGGATATGGAACACGCTTCAAGAATGCACAAAGTGAGTAAGCCAACAGCGTCTTCACAGTCGGCCCGGGCGACACTCGCGCTTCGCGAGATGCTGGTCAAGGGACGCTTTCGCCCGGGAGAGCGTATTCGCGAGGTGCCCCTGGCGGCACAATTGAATGTCTCGCGCATTCCCCTTCGTCTGGCTCTCGAGCGCCTGGCGCACGAAGGCTTCCTGGAGGTCCGGCCCACGCGGGGATTCGTCGTCCAGCAATTCTCCACCGAAGATATCTACGACGCCATCGAGCTGCGTGGATTACTGGAAGGCACGGCGGCGCGTCTGGCCTCGGAGCGCTTGAAAAATCCGCAGGATTTAGATCCCATGCGCGAAGCCAGTATCGAAATTCTCCAACTGGTCCGGCGGCCCAAACTCACGGTGGAAGCTTTTCGGAAGTACATTGACCTGAACGAAAAGTTTCACGCGGCGTTGTTGGATCTTTCGCACAGCCGTATGTTACGCCGCTCGGTGGAGCAGGCCTGCTCGCTGCCGTTTGCCTCCCCGGGCGCTTTTCTGGAGCGGCAATTTGTTTCGTCGGATTTGCACGAGTTATTTTTGGTTTCCGCCGATCAGCATTGCCTGATCGTGGAAGCGATCGCCAGCCGCGAAGGCCTGCGCGCAGAAATGCTGACGCGCGAGCACGCCCGCGTGGCCCGCCGCAATCTCGAAGACGCGCTCAGAAATCGGGAGCCGCTGCTGAATCTGGCGGGCGCGAGATTGGTGTCGCTCTAGAGGGCTTGGTCACTTTGATTTGGATCGTGAAAAGCTAATACCCAAAAGCAACTCCACCTGATTCGGAATACTCGAAAGGCCTCCCACCGGAGATACGAAGTGGCGCGCTCCCCAGTGCGTGTAGCGTATTCCGGCAAGAAGCGTAGAAACCCAAAACGAATTTCCGTGCCCACGCCAGCTACGGCGCCCGTCACCGTGCTGTTTCGGAGAGAAGGGGGCGTCGGCGGGTACCCGCAATTCAGCGCACAGACCAACGCGCTCAGACCGCTCACAGTGTCCCACGCGATTCCTGCATCCACATACGGCCGCACAACCTTCGAAGGAAAGCGATATTTCGCCAGAAGCGGGAATTCCCAGGCTCCTCCCGATACCATCTCTTCACCATCCGAAAGCTGTATCACTGGTGGGGATGTCCTAAATCCTGGAGTGAGCTAGTGATAGTGGCGGTATAACGCATCGAATTCCACACTAAAGCCGACTGGCAATTGCAATTCGATAGTGGGACCGATCACATAGCGGTTCGTGGTGCTGGTGTACGGATACGAACCGCTTTCCGACGTATGGAAGAAATCCGTGAGAGGCCCGCCTGCTTTCACCCCGAACGAAACCGGCTGCGCCATTACGGCGATGGCGGCTGTTACGAACAGAGAAAGGCGGCAAATCGCATGCTTGAGGACATCATGCCCACGCTGAGAAGACATCATTCCTAAGATTCGCAAGCCGGCTTTCCAACGACACCTCTTTCACGGCCAGCGCACCCCGCCCGCCGCTCCCGCGATGTATAATGCAAACCGTTTAGGAGACTCACCACCATGGCGTACCGATGGCGGACCTGGATTCTCCCGTCCGCGGCTTTCCTCCTTTTTGCCACCGTACTTTTTGTAGTCAGGCCGGGCAACAGCCAAACGTCCGCCAAATCGGCTTCCCGGATTCCCCGCATGCCGGATGGCAAGCCGAACTTCACGGGTCTGTGGGAAGCCTTGGGCACCGCGGATTGGGATATCCTCGATCACAGTTCCGCACCCGGACCGTTCTTTCAACTTGGCGCGATCGGCGCGATGCCTGCCGGCCAAGGTATTGTCGAGGGCGGCGAGATTCCGTACACTCCTGAGGCTGCCGCCAAGCAAAAAGCCAATTATCAAGACCGCATGAAGCTTGATCCCGAAATCAGGTGCTACATGCCCGGCATCCCGCGCGCCAATTACATGCCCTTCCCTTTTCAGATCATCGAGTCGCAGCGGGATATCGCCTTCGCGTATGAATATGCTACTGCCAATCGCGTGGTCAATATGGGCAAATTCAAAGAGGGTGCCGTGGATACCTGGATGGGAACCTCGAATGGCCATTGGGAAGGCGATACCCTCGTAGTGGATGTCAGCGGCTTGAATGGCAATAGCTGGTTCGATCGCTCGGGCAATTTCCAAACCGACAGTACCCACATCGTGGAACGCTTCACCTTACCCGATGCCGATCACATCAACTACGAAGCAGCCATAGACGACAAAACCATTTATACGCGGCCCTGGAAGATCAGCACAGTCTTCTACCGCCGTAAGGAAAAGAACGCTCAGCTCAACGAATTCAAATGCGTGGAGTACGCCGAAGAACTGATATACGGAGCGTTGCGCAAAAAGTAACCGCGGCGCCCGCGCGCTTAGTCCCACGTTCGGGACTGGGAAGGAGAGTTGTCATGCAACACAAGTTTCCCGGGTCACTCGCCGCGCTTGCGGCCGTGTCCGGCATCTTCGCGCTGGCGCCCCCGCCCGCAGTGGCGCAGAACGCCAAAACAGAGCCTTCCACGGCAAACTGGACGCAGCCCAAAACACCCTGGGGCGATCCCGATTTACAAGGGACCTGGACGAGTGACGACTGTATCGGCGCTCCCCTGAACCGCCCTGCCAACCTCGGCGACCGGCTTTACTATACCGAGCAGGAACTCGCCCAGCGCGACAAGCAGATCGAACGCCAGCGCGAGAACGATTCGGAAGAATACGTCACAGCCAATCAACGCGTGGGCACTGGCCCTCCCGCAAGTTGGGCCGAACGCGCGCGCCGGCCTTGCAGACAAACATCTCTCGTTGTCGATCCGCCCAACGGCCGCACCCCCGACCTGCTCCCCGAGGCCCGCACGCGCCCCATCCCCGAAGGCGCCGGCAACAACAACCCCAAGGCCGATTCTTGGGAAGACTTCAGCTACTACATCCGCTGCATCACTCGCGGTGTCACCGGTTCCGTACTTCCTGTCATCTATGGCAACGGACAGCAGATTGTGCAGGCTCCCGGCTATGTCACGATCTTTCAGGAGATGGTCCATGAAGCGCGCGTCATCCCGCTCGATGGCCGGCCCCATGCCAGTGACCGTATCCGTTCTTATATGGGTGACCCGCGCGGCCATTGGGAAGGCAAAACTTTGGTGGTCGAGACCACGAATTTCCTGGGCAACAAAACCGGTATCGGCCTCAATGGAGGCGGCACTCCCACCAGCGACGCCCTGCGGTTGGTCGAGCGCTATACCCGTGCCGGTCCCAATGAGCTTCGCTACGAAGTCACTGTCGATGATCCCAAAACTTATGTGAAGCCATTCAAAATCGCCTTTCCTCTCACTGAGGAACCCGGCTATCAGAATTTCGAATATGCGTGCCATGAGGGCAACTACGCCATGTTTGATTCCCTCAGTGGCGCCCGTGCCGAGGAGAAAAAAGCCGCGGCTGAGGCCGCAAAGAAAAGCCAAAACTCATCACACTAACTTGGATACCCGAAGTCGGATCGAGGAGATCACCATGAAACAGACATTTGCAGCCGTTCTCGCCGCCGGCCTTTTATTCCTGGCCACCGTCCCGGCCCGCGCCCATCATGCTTTCGCCGCGGAGTTTGATGCCGACAAGCCGGTCAAACTCAAAGGGACTGTTGTCAAGATGGAATGGATCAACCCGCACGCGTGGATCCACATCAACGTCACGGGAGACGATGGCAAGGTTACCGAGTGGATGATCGAAGCCGCGGCCCCCAATTCCCTGCTGCGCCGCGGTTGGACCAAGAACTCTCTGCCTGCCGGCACCGCAATCCTGGTCGAAGGTTTTCAGGCCAAAGACGCATCCAATCGCGCCAATGGCAGCGTCATCACCTTCACTGACGGAAGGAAATTGTTTATCGGCTCACCAGCCAATGATCCGGGCGCTGCCCCGGGGACTACGGAGAAGCAATAAAATAAAAGGGACCCATGCGAAAACTATCATTCTTTGCTGTTTGCGTAGCGGTAAGTGTGCAATTGGCAGTGGCACAACAGGGAGGAGGA
Organism: Bryobacteraceae bacterium; assembly: GCA_030041985.1. GTDB lineage: Bacteria > Acidobacteriota > Terriglobia > Bryobacterales > Bryobacteraceae > PSRJ01. The sequence continues at coordinate 68,645 of JASIAM010000266.1, forward strand.
AGGGGTGGAAGAGGAGGTGGGAGAGGCGGTCCGCCACCACCACCGCCCGGTCCGCCTCCTGCCGGTTTGGAGTGCTTCGAGAGTCTCCCCATGCCGGAGTTTCCTAAGGCGGCACTGGAAGCTAAAGTGGATGGCACGGTATGGTTAGACATTATGGTGGGACCGGGAGGTTCCATTGGTAAGATCGACAACCAGGTCACTTCCGCCTGGGCCGATGGAGCTAAATTACTCACGCCCCCTGCCGAAGCTGCTGTTCACGCATCCAAAATCAAGGCTGACTGTACCGGAAAAACCGTTCTCGCGGTCTTTCGTTACGAGTTGCACGGCGAACCAACGCCCAATCCGAAAGTGACTGTCGCAAAGGACTCGCAGTACATGATCCGGATTGACAGCGAGCCGATGGGCGCACAAGGCGCGGGTAAGAAGTAGCCATCTCGTAACGATTTAGCTGATAGCTGAAAGCTGATCGCTGACAGCTATTACCTACGAGTGTCTCACCGCCTGCATCGGATCGATCGTGGTCCACGGCCGCGCCGAAAGATAAGCGACCACGAGTGAGAGTATAACCATACCTGCTCCAACCGGGATCAGCACGGGTAACTCCACCGCGCTGATCCCGTAAAACTGAGAGCGGAGCAGTGCGCTCACCGCGATACCCCCCAGAACTCCAAGGCTCACTCCAGTCCCAGCAATTACACTCGTCTCCCGCAGAATCATGCGGAGCAGTTGCCACGGCCGGGCGCCCAGCGCCACGCGAATGCCCAACTCCTTTTTTCGCTCGCTCACGGAATACGAGATTGCGCCAAATAGGCCAATCACGGCCAGCAATAGCCCCAGCGCGCTCAGCCCCGCTACCGCCCCCGCCGTGAGCCGCTGCGTGAAAAGTGTCAGGTTCGTCCAATCATTCAAGGTCGCCGGGTGGATCATGATCTTCAGACCGAGTCCCCGCAACGCTTTCGCCATCGGTCCCACCCACAGCCGCGGGTCCCCCTTGGTACGTGCGATCACGGTGACTGCGCCGCGGTAGTGTTGGCTGAGCGCATAGTATAGGAACGGCCTCAGGGTCTCATCGGGATCGAGGTACTTGCCGTCTGCCGTCACTCCCACTACGGTGAACTTGCGCGGCGGCTCCTCCGCCACAATCACCTTGCCAATAGGATCCTGGCCCGGCCACAACGTAGCCGCCATTTTGTGATTAATCACCAATACCAGCGGGCTGCTTTCCCGGTCCGCTGAATTAAAGGTGCGGCCCTCCAGCATCCGGATTCCGAAAGTGCCGAAGTAATCCGCGTCTACTATGTTGCGAGCCACGGAAATTTTCTTCACGCCGTCCGGAAGCTCCACGGTAACCTGGTCCGCCCCGGATAATGGCAGGTACCACGAAAGCGCGGCCGACTCGACTCCGGGCAGCCCTGCCACCGTTCGCCGGAGTGTCTCCTCGAAAGTTTTGCCGCGCGCTTCCGTGTAGCCCTCCCCCTCCAGATACACCGTGCTCGCCACCAGGTTTCGCGCGGTGAAACCAACGTCGGTGTGCCGCAGATTGTAGAGGTTCCGCTGGCACAGCCCCATGCCCACCAGCACCACCGTGCACACCGCCACTTGCGCGATCACCAGCACGTTGCGCCGTGCATTCTTGCGCGTGCCTCCCACCGCGATCTCCCCGCTCAGCATTTGCGCGAGCGCCGGGGATGAGGCATACAAAGCAGGGGCAAGGCCCGTTGCCACGCAGGCAATCAACATCAGAAAGATCGTAAATCCCACTACCGTGGCATCCAGCTTCAAGTGGAGCGCAAACGAAAACGCGCCGATCATCGGAAACACTATCGTGAAATCGGCATAGCGCGCTATCACCGCGGCGGCAATCCCATAACCCAGGACCCCGCTCGCCACGCATAACAAGCCGCTTTCCACCAGAAAGTCGCGGATCAGGCGCCCGCGCCCCGCCCCTAGCGCCAGTTTGATTGCCGCCTCCTGCCGCCGTCCCACCGCCACCGCTAGCAGCAGGTTGGCAACATTGGCGCAAGCGATCAGCAGCACCAGTAAGATCAGGGCCATGAGAATCGCCGCCATCAGTTTCACGGTGGGCATCGCGTCCGGCGGCATCAGCGTCGCTCGCGTGACTGTAGCTATGCGGTCCTTATCTTCCTTCGGGTAAGCCGAAGCCAGTTGCCCCGAAAGCCCCCGCATCTCCGCTTGCGCTTGCGCCCGCGTCACTCCCGGCTTGAGCCGCGCCAGCAGCACCAGACGCCGCTGCGTCCGGTCCGTCCGCCAGGTAGAGTTGTCGTACTGCTCGAACGTAGTGAACAGGTCGCCATTGACGCCGAAGAACGCCCCCGTAAAATCCGGCGGCGTCACGCCAACGATGGTGTTCTTCGCCAGCACCTTCCCCACCATGTACGGGTCCGCGCCCAGCCGCTGCCAGCACCGGTACGACATCACCGCGATATGCTCTTTCGATTGGTCATCGCCCGGCGAAAACAAGCGCCCCAGGTACGGACGGATCCCCATTACCGCAAAATAATTTTCGGAGACCGGCCGCGAAATCACTTTTACTTCCCGGCCCTCGAAGTTGAAATCGTCATTAAGTCCCACGGAATTAGGCGCCGCGGCAACGCCGGTGAAGACATGATTATTCTGCCGGTAATATTGGTAATCCAAATAAGAGATCTGCTCAACCGCCTTGCCAGGCGAGCGGCTCTCAATCATCACCAGCCGGTCCGGCGCGGGAGCGGAAGGCGGCAAAATCAGAAACGTGTTCGAAAGGCTCAGCCCCAGCACACCCAGAGCCATCGCTATCGCAAGCGAGAATACCGCAATGGCCGCAAGTTTCCAGTGGCGCCGCAGCGTCCGCACAGCTCCCGTTCGCGGAATCATGTCCGCTATTCTGTCAGACTTTTTCGGCGCGGCGCGCAGCCAGCCGATGCGAGCACCTGGGTTTGCTGAGTTTGCTGACAGACAGACTATATTATTTTATTCTTATTTGGATGGTGCGGATTTCGGATCAAATTCGGGAGCATGTGCGCGTGAAGTATGTTGAACCCGCGCGCCAAGGTGGTCAGGCGCGGTTCTCCGTCCGGCTCTGCGCCAGGCGCCGCGTCGTCCCAGGCTCCGGGCAATGCTTCGATATACGCCAAATTACGCCAGATGGAAGGCGTCCTGAGAGAGGTTTACGCACAGCTTGGCGGAGCCGAGCGAGCCATCCGGGAGGAACGTGAAGGCTATTCGCGATGAGCCTGATTTACTGGGATACCATGCTCTTCGCCTACCTTTTCGAAGGCCACCCGGAGTTCAAACCCAAGGTAGCCCATATTGCGCAACGGATGGAAGAACGTGGCGATACTCTCTGCACCAGTGTGTTTACGGTGGGTGCCTGGCAAAGAAAATCGTTCCCGGCATTCAGTTCATCGCCACCTTGGACGCTTCCATTCTGTAGTACCCGTTCCAGCCCGCCTCGATCATCTCACCGCACCTGTATAAAAGTACGCGCCGAGGCCGAGCGTAAACACCAGGCATCCATACAAAGCATGCTCGCATGCCGCGGCCAGCGCCGATTCCGTGCGCGCGTATCGCCACGCAAACAGCAGTCCGCCGGGAAAGGTCAGCAGCTCCCTGTCGCCTCAGCGGGAGAGCGCTATCTTCCCGGGGCTGCGCGGCGCGGCATTTGCCGCTTTCCGTCTACCACCGGCGGAAAGTCCTTCACCTCGTCGTACACCTCGGTGATGAAGCGGTCCTTGCTCTGCTTCGTGTCGCCCTGGGTTGTCGCATCGTACGGGGCAGTCAGGTTGGCGGACAAAACATCCGCCAATGACTTTCCCTCTTCCCGCAGCTTCTGCACCTTTGCCAAAATGTCGACCAGCATGGCACGGTATCCGAGCAGATCATTTTTCTTCACCAGCGTGCCATGCCCTGGGATCAGCGTCGTGTCCGGGCCGGCGATTCGCTCGATCAGATCGATCGCTTCCAGCATCCCTTTGATCGAGCCGCCATTGGCTTGATCAGCAAACGGGTAGCCGAAGTTCCGGTAGAAGTCTTCAATGTAAATCGCATTCGCATTATGGAACCGCACGATCGTATCGCCCGCGGTATGAGACGGCATCATCGGTATCAAGTCCACCGTTTCGCCGTCCATGTGGATCGTGACGGCGGATGCGCCCGGAGTGCTGTAGCGGTAGGTCACCGCCGGAACGCCTGCCGGATCGGGCGCCGCACCCCCGTTGCCCCGCCCAGGCGGATGCAGCATCTCTTCGCGCAGGTTCTCCTGTGCGTAGATCAACGCTCCCTGTTTGCCGAAGAATTCATTACCGCCGGTATGGTCGGGGTGAATATGGGAGTTCACCACAATCCGGATCGGCGCGTTGCTGAACGAGCGGATGGCCTTTAGTGTCTTCTCGGCTACTGGCCTGTTTCCCGTATCCACCAGCAGGATACCGTCCGGGCCGAACAATACCGCCACTCTGCCGCCCGACCCCTCCGGGTGCGCCGGGTCCAGACCCGCCGAACCATGCAGGATGTAAAGATTCGGCGCGATCTTTTCCGTTACCAGGATCTGAATTTTGTCCCATGGCGTTTGATACCCCTGGGCGAACTCGTACGGCCCCTTACCCGGTGGGACGAGAATCATCGGATAATGTGCGCTTTGTGCCCAGCCGCTCGCGGCCAGCAACACCGGCATCGCCGCCAGCGCCTGTATGGATAACCATTCGTGTCTCATGGGATTTGTCCGGCGGCCTCCCGGATAGTAATCCTATAGGAAGCGTCACCATGACGCAATCGGCGGAATGAGTCACTCGTGACAAAAGTGCATTCCCAGCAGGCCCATCGCGCTACCGCGCCGGGGAAATCATCTCCCTGAAATCCAGCACACGCGCTTCGGCCCAGCCCGTTTCTCGGAACCGGTTTGGAAAGGGCGTAATCACAATTTTGTAGCTGGAGTCGTCCAGCGGTCCCTCGAGTACACCGCTACGCTGCGGAGTGACCAGCGCCAGGTACTTCAAAATGGTGTAAATGTCGCCTTGCTGGGGTAGCCGGAAGCGGAAGCCTTGCGAGCGAAACAGAATCGCCGTTCCCTGATTCGAAAGCTCCCAAGCCAGAAATGCACAGTAATCGGCAGCGCACTCAAACCACGCGTTCATTTCCGGCGGTACATCGCGATCGAGAAATACCTCCACCATCTGCTCCTGCTCGCGCGCGAATTCGCGGATTTGCAAACTGCCGGTGTGCGCCGAGGCCTTCCAGTCCACGTGGCGGGCGCTCTCAAACGCCTCATACGGGCGGATACGGTAGAAGTCCTTCCCTAATCCGCGATAGTGCGTCTCGATTTCCCCGGCGATGCCGAGCAGCAGTTCCTCAAAACCGGGCCTCGGATCGATGTTTGGGTATACGATCGTCTCCCGTTGCAACGTGACGCGCGCTGATTTACGAAGAAAGCCGAACGGGAAGGATGTCGAAAACGCGAAGCTGTTCTGCCGGTACGCGCCGCGTTTGGGGAAACGCACTTCTACGATAGCCTCCACGGCCGATCGCGCCCGCACGAGCGGGAAATACACGCCGGACCGCAAGACCGGACCGCCCGCATCGCGGATGCCTTCTACGCGGATCGAAAACGAGGGCATCAGCCATTTCTGATTCCGCACCAGAAGCCTGCCGGGAACCGTTCGCCCCGCGCACACGTGTTCCGGCAGCCGGAAATCCAGTTCCAGGCCAGCGAGGCAAAGCCGGCTCACAAACCCGGAGACCAGCACGGTCGCCATCATCGCCGCCAGAATCAGAAACAGCAGATTGTTGGCCGAAATAGCCGCGCCCACCGCCACGAGCAACATCGCGAGCGTAAACAAAAAACCGCCCGCCGTAATGCGTGGCCACATCCGGCTCGCAAAGCGGGCGCGCAGCCCGCGGCGGAATGTCTCCCAATGTTTGCGCACAGGTTGATTCGATTCTACCGGCTCGGAGGTGCTCCACGTTTGCGCGGCGCCGCTCGTCAACTTCACAAACATGATCCACTCGCTGGAGGCGAGCCATGGCCGGTTCCCCGCAGTTACAGTCTGAGGCGGTCTCTCCGGTTCCCGCCCTTACGCCAACCGATTGCTGGACGCTGCCGCAGCGCATCCTGTTCCGGTTCATTTTCGCCTACCTGATTCTTTACCCGGCCCCGGCGACCGAACGCGCGGACCTGCTCAGCGCGCTTCCATACGGAGCGTTTCTTGCTCGCGCCTACATCTCTCTCTGGCACTCTATCGTGCCCTGGGTTGCCAGGACCGTCTTTCATCTGAAGGGCCGCGCGATCACCTACGTCCGTACCGGGAGTGGCGACACCACTCTCGATTACGTTCAGGAATTCTGCTTCGTTCTTCTGGCAATTGCAGCCGGCGCGCTCTGGTCCATCCTCGATCGCCGCCGGCCCGACTACCACCGCCTCCATTTATGGCTTCGGTTGCTGGTTCGCTACACCTTGTCCTTCACCCTCTTTACGTATGCTTTCGTGAAGATCTTTCCGCTCCAGTTCCGGCCCACGTCCCTGGACCGCCTGATTGAGCCGTACGGCAGTTTCTCGCCTATGGGCGTGCTCTGGTCATTCATGGGTGCCTCCACGGCCTACATCATTTTCGCTGGCCTATGCGAGGCCACTGCCGCCACATTCCTCTTGTTCCGCCGCACCACCACTCTTGGCGCATTGATCGCCGCGGGCGTCCTGCTGAATGTCGTCATGCTCAACTTCTGCTACGACGTCCCTGTGAAGCTCTACTCTATAAACCTCCTCTTAATGGCCATCTTCCTTGCCCTTCCGGACCTCCGCCGTTTGGTAAATATATTCGTCCTGAATCGTCCAGCCAATCCCTTGAACCTGCCAACGATCCGTTTCGAACGCCGCTGGGCGCGCATTGTCACCGCCGTCTTCCAGTTCGCCTTCATCGGCTTTTTTCTTTTCGGACAGATTCGCGGCGGTTGGCTCCAATACCAGCGGGCCTATGTCCACGCGGACCGGCCTCCCATTTATGGTCTGTACCGCGTGGAAACGTTCCTGCGCGGCGGCCAGGTAGTGCCGCCCCTCGCTACCGATCAGACTCGATGGAACTGGCTGATACCCCAATATCCGCAAGGAATCGCTATCCAAACCATGGATGGGCCGCCGCAGTTCTTTGCCGCTCGATATGACGCCCCGAACCACCGGGTGGTCCTGACCATTCGTGGCATCAAGTACACGCTTGAATACTCGTATCCTGATCCAGACCATTTGCTCTTCGAGGGGAACCTTGAAGGAAACGCAGTTTCAATCCGGTCCCGCAAGATGGCACCCTCAACCTTTCCGCTGCTCAGCCGGGGATTTCATTGGATCAATGAGCAGGCTTTTAACCGCTGAAACTATGAGGGACCCGACACATGGGTTTTAGTATTACAATCTTCGAAAATGGCATCCACGTATCCTCAGAACAGGTTGCGAGCGGCGCTCTCCGTAGCGTTGTGCGGAGCAGTCGCAGCCGCGATCACCGTTGAGTCACCCGTAAAGCTGCACGCTCAGGCGCCCGCAGGTCCCGGGCGAGGCGCGGTTCCCCCAGGCGACGCGCTATTCACATCAGCACAAGCGGTCGCGGGAAAGGCGGCATATGAGCGGAACTGCGCCAACTGCCACGGCCCAAGCGTCGATGACGGTAACTCCGCTCCTCCGCTTCGCGGCGCGGCTTTTCTTGCCAAATACGCCGGAAAGCCTGCAGCCGATTTGTTCACTTATGTGAACACGAAGATGCCACCGGGCAATCCCGGAAGCCTGAGCGGCGCCGAGTGCGCGCAGATCATCGCCTACGTGCTCCAGCAGAACGGTTTTGCGACCGGTCGAAAAGAGTTCGCATCGGAGGCGGCAGCGCTCGCTTCTGTCACCATTCCTGCTCCGCCGGGAGGGCGCGGCCGCTTGGGCGGGGGCTTATCTCCCGGCGTGAAGCTGCCCCCGGCGCCGAAGAAGGCGAACCCTCTCGATACAATCACTCCCGTCACCGACGCGATGCTGGAGAACCCGCCCACAGGCGAATGGCTCACGTGGCGCCGCGGTTTCGATTATCAGGGATTCAGCCCGCTAAAGCAGATTACGAAATCGAATGTGAACAACCTGCGCGTCGCGTGGACCTGGACGCTCTCCCCCGGCGCAAACGAAGCCACGCCCCTGGTTCATGACGGCGTGATGTTCCTACACAGCCCCGGCGACAAACTGGAAGCGCTCGATGCCGCTACTGGCGACCTGCTCTGGCAGTACGCGCGAATCCTGCCCCCAGGCGTCAATGCCAGCAACAAGCGCATGATCTCGATATACGGAAACAAAGTATACATGGGGACTTCCGACGTGCACGTGGTCGCGCTGGACGTGAAGACCGGTAGAGTGGTCTGGGATCAGCCGCTGACTGAGGAAAGGGGCTTCACCCTCACAGGCGGACCGCTGGTCGCTAAAGGCAAAGTTATGATCGGAACGGGCGGCCGGGTGGGCGGCAAGAACTACATCGTTGCGCTGGACGCCGAAACCGGCAATCCCGCCTGGCGATTCAATACCATCGCGCAGCCCGGCGAGCCCGGCGGCGATACCTGGAACGATCACACGGCCGAAGAGCGCAACGGCGGCTCCGTATGGATCGCGGGAAGTTACGACTCCGCTCTCAATCTCGCCTTCTTCGGAGTTGCGCAGACCTATGACACCGCTCTGCTGGCGAAGCCTGTGAGACCTGGCGTCAAAACCGACGGGCTTTACACGGACTGTACCTTGGCCATCAACCCCGATACCGGCAAGCTGGTCTGGTATTACCAACACCTGCCGAATGATCAGTGGGACCTCGACTGGGTGTTTGAACGCCAGATTGTGCGAATACCAGTGAACGGCGTGATTCGCCCCGTGATCATGACTTCCGGCAAGCAGGCGACCTATGACATTCTCGACGCGCAAACCGGGAAGTGGATCTTTTCGAAGGACCTCGGACTCCAGAACATCGTTTCCTCAATCGATCCCGTCACTGGAAAGAAGACCATCAATCCACAAACGCTACCTGGCGACGGCCAAACGCACTTGGTCTGTCCTCATGCGGACGGCGCCAAAAGCTGGCTTCCGGGATCGTACAATGCGAACACGAAGATTTTGTATATACCCCTGGTTGAGTCGTGTATGGATCTAACGCCAGTGGCCGGCGGCGGCCGCGGCTTCTTGTCCACCGGCGTTAACTTCACCGTGCGGCCTCGTCCGGATTCGGACGGGAAGTACGGCCGCGTGGAAGCCGTCAATATGCTGACCCGCGAAGTGGTGTGGACTGAACGCCACCGCGCGCCGGTTTCGAGCGGTGCGCTGGATACGGCCGGCGGGGTGATCTTCAACGGCTCGATTGATCGTTTCTTCCGCGCTTACGATGACCAGACGGGCAAACTGTTGTGGGAAACGCGTCTGACCGATGTGCCGAGCAACTCCCCGATCTCGTACACGGTGAACGGAAAGCAGTACATCGCTATCGGCGTGGGTAACGGCGGGGCACAGGCGACGGGGTTCGCGCCCCTGGTCCCGGAAATCCAGAACGTCGATCGTGCTGCGGCGGTGTGGGTATTCGAACTGCCCTGACCGGAGTTAGGAACCCGGCTGCAAGAAGCCATTAGCGCACCTCATTCCGGCGCCTGCCTGTCGTCACGGTATTTTGGCGATACCATACGAAAAGCGGCCGAAGTTAACTGGCGCGATCGGAACGGAAAACTCGGCCGCGAGCTTCACCTGTGTCGATAAATAATGCGGAGGCCCGTATCTGGCATGATTACACGCGC
>JASIAM010000267.1 GCA_030041985.1 Bryobacteraceae bacterium
GATGGCGCCCGAGGTGACTGTCACATCACCCACCAGTTCGCCCGAATTGGTCACGGCGTCGCGCAACTGCAGAGCGAACTGCAGAGTAGTGACGATTGATTCGGCCGGGAGCGTAGGAAAGGGCATGGCTCTAAACTCCGGCTCCCAACAGTGACTTCGCGGCAATGCTGGTCTTTGCAGCAAGCACTCGCTGCTGATTCTGTTCCATAGTGGAATCGAGCAGCGTCACGCGAACGGTGTAGGTAACTGAAAGCCGGTAAGGCGTCTCGAGCGCCTGCCACACCCACGACACCTCCTGCAATGGCACCGTATTGAAGACCACGCGGATCGGTTCGCCCGCGGTTGCCAGGCTTCCATCCAGGTCGGGGCCCTCCAAGGTTGGATTGTCATACAGGACCTGCAGGATTTTCCCGAGCACAATCTGCTGATCGCGCGGCGCTTTCAAAAGCGGTGTAATCAAGTAATAGAGATCCAGCGCCATGGGCGGCTTCCGGACTTTGCCACCGGTTCCCTCTACGGCGGGCCGATTCTTCATGTACGGATCTTCGGTGATCCGGTAAAGGTAGACCGACAGCAGCGCGGGATCACTGGTGTTCTCCTGATGCTCTGCCGGCGACTCGAGCGAAATCAAACTGATGTTGTTGATGAGCGCGGAGAGATCCGAATCGGCCTGGATCTGCTGCCACAGGACGTTGACCAGGGATTGTCCTACTTCGGCCAGAACCTTGTAGTCGCTCATGAAGTATCGGGGACCGATGAATGCACGCTCTATTCCAAAGCCAGCATGGCACGAAAACACTTCTACACCTTGAACTTTGCGCAGGGGCGGAGATATTACTCACTGTCTCATGTGTGACAACTGATGTGACACTTCTTGAGTCTCTTAGTTGTATCTCCCTGACTGCCAAAGCATCCATCAGGAATTTGCTGATGTAAACCGAGCGCACCGCCTGTTACACACACGAAACACAATTCCGTTTCGAGTACAAAGCAAGAAAACATGTGGAATTCAGGCCATTCCGCGTTAAGATTGCATCTGGTTTATTTGCGGCAACGGTCTTCAGAGACCCAAGAGAACCGATGCGTTTCTATTGGCTGGTGATTGGCACGCTCGCGGTGTGGCGCATCACCCATCTCCTGTCCGCCGAAGATGGTCCCTGGAATCTTATCGTGTGGGTGAGGCGCAAGGCGGGATCTGGATTTATCGGGAGTCTCCTCGACTGTTTCTATTGCCTGAGCCTGTGGGTCTCTGCGCCCTTCGCCTTTTTTCTTGGGCGTGGCGCTAAAGAACGAGTTTGTTTATGGCTGGCTTTTTCGGCCGGTGCTATAATCCTCTATCGAGCAAGCGCAAGAGAGCCAGTAATGCCGGCCTATTTTGAGCATGGAGGCGAAGATAATGTCCTGTTGCGGAAAAGCGAGGGCACAAGCGCAGAGAGCGGCCTCGAACAGAGCGATCCCCAATCCAAAGCCTAAACCTACGCCTACTATCGCGCCGCAGCCTCAGGCACTTCCTGTAGCACCCGCTACGCAGGGTGTCTACTTCAGCTATGCGGGCAAGACGGGTTTAACTGTCACTGGTCCCGTGTCGCGGCGGGTGTATCAATTCTTCGCCAACAGCGGCGCGATTGCAGTTGACGCCCGGGATGCCGCTTCACTCGCTCGCGTGTCTCACCTGAGACAGATCCAGCATCTCTGACGGCGCCGCCAGCCAACGGCTGCGCTATGCGGAAGGCCCAGCGGCGCGCGTTCAGCGTCTGCTCCGCCGGACCCGTGCCACTGCTTTCCGCCACCGTCCGCAGCACAAGCCTTCGCAACAGGATCGTTCGCCGATTTGCATACATTGCGGAGAGTGCAAGCAAGCGGCCACTGGCTATAGAAATGCTGCCTCCATCCACGATGGATGCGAATAAGAATTCGAATCAACCTGGCGGCGCAAGCTCCGGAATCACGCGGCGCGAGTATGTTTCGGCACTGGGCGGCTCGGTGGGCAGTATCGCCTTCGGGCTCCCGGTACTCGATGCCGAACCGGCGCAAGCTACGCCTGGTGCGTATGTGGTCCCGTTGACGATTCGCATCAACGGTTCGGAGAAACGCTTGACAATTGATCCCAGCGTCACACTGCTCGACCTGTTACGCGAGAGACTGGATCTCACCGGGACTAAAAAGGGCTGCGACCATGGCCAGTGCGGCGCATGCACCGTTCTGGTGAACGGAAGGCGTATCAATAGTTGTCTCTCACTCGCCGTTTCCCACGATGGCGACCAGGTAACGACCATCGAAGGACTCGCGCAAGGCGGCGTCTTGCGGCCGATTCAGGCCGCTTTTATTGAGCAAGATGCGTTTCAGTGTGGTTATTGTACGTCCGGCCAAATATGTTCCGCCGTGGCGCTGTTATCGGAACTACACAAAGGAGACGCCAGTTTCGTAACGCCCAATCTCCGGCGGGCCGGCCCGGTCGAACTGACCGGCGATGAAATTCGGGAGCGAATGAGCGGGAATATCTGCCGTTGCGGCGCGTATCCCGGGATTGTCGCCGCCGTGAAGACGGCCAGTGAGGCCACCAGGCACGCCAGCCGGATGAAAGGCAGAGCGCTATGAATCCGTTCCAATACCGGCGCGCGGCCGATATCGCCGGCGCCATTCAAGCGATCACGCCGGGATGCAAATTTCTGGCGGGTGGAACCAATCTCATCGACCTGATGAAGAATGGCGTCGAGAAGCCATCCGCTCTGATCGATCTCAATCGCGTGGCGCTGGCGGCCATCGAACCGCTTCCTGGGGGCGGACTACGCCTCGGGGCGATGGCCCGCAACAGCGATACCGCCAACCACCCTGCGGTGAGGCAACAGTACCCACTGCTATCGCAGGCGATTCTCTCCGGCGCATCTCCGCAATTACGCAACCTGGCCACCAATGGCGGGAACCTGCTGCAGCGAACGCGCTGCCCGTATTTCATGGATATCGGATTTCCGCAATGCAATAAGCGAGCACCCGGAACGGGCTGCGGCGCTATTGGCGGCCTTCATAGGACCCACGCTATTTTCGGGGCGAGCGATCAGTGTATTGCCGTTCATCCATCGGACATGTGCGTTGCACTGGCCGCGCTTGAGGCAACCATTCGCGTGGGGAGCCGAAGCGGAGAGCGGCAGATCCCGACGCCGATTTTCACCGGCTACCGGGCAGCACTCCCGAGATCGACACCAACCTGCAACCGGACGAGTTGATTCTTTCCATCGACCTTCCACCTTCGCCTTATGCCGGGCATTCGCAGTATCTGAAAGTGCGCGATCGCGCCAGTTACGAATTCGCACTGGTTTCGGTGGCGGCAGCGCTTGAATTCAGTGGCGGCTCCATTCGGAGTGCGCGCATTGTGTTGGGAGGAGTGGCTCACAAGCCATGGCGGGCGACTACTGCCGAGCAGGTGCTGGCCGGGAAAGTGCCGGCAACCGCGCTATTCGAAGCAGCGGGAGAGGAAGCGGTTGCGGGCGCGAAGCCGTACCGTCAGAATGCGTTCAAGGTGAATTTGGCCAGGCGCGCCGTTGCGCGAGCGCTGGCGGAGGCGGGAGGTGTTGCATGAGCGGTGGCGGACTCATTGCAATCGGCGATCCTCTGCCCCGGGTAGACGGACGCGCGAAGGTGACGGGCTCGGCAAAATATGCCGCTGAGTTTCCGGTCCCGGGCATTCTCTACGGATCGCTAGTGATGAGCACGATTGCCAGCGGGCGTGTTCTCCGCATGGATACGGCCGAGGCGGAGCGGGCGCCTGGCGTGGTGGCGGTGATCACACCGGCAAACGCCATCCGGCTGGCAGCGCCCGAGCGGCGGATTTCGCTACTGCAAGACGATCAGGTGTTCTATCAAAATCAGCCCATCGCAATCGTGGTTGCGGAGACCTTCGAGCAGGCGCGGTATGGAGCCTCGCTGGTGAGGCCGCAATACCAGCCCAGCGCCGCCAAGCTCGACTTTCTGGCCGGTTTTCCGAACTCGTATCCTTTCTCGCATAACGGCGAACCGGGTGACCAGAGCTGGGGCGATGTAGATGCCGGCCTGGCGGCAGCCGAAGTGAAGATTGACGAGGTCTACACAACCCCGATTCAACATCACAACCCGATGGAGCCACACGCGACCATTGCGCAATGGAACGGCGATCACATCATGCTGCATGACGCAACGCAGCACATTACCGGCGTGCAGGAAAAAACGGCGGCAATCTTCGGGATACCAAAGGAAAACGTGCACGTCGTCTCGCTGTTTGCCGGCGGGGCTTTCGGATGCAAGGGACAGGTGTGGTCGCACGTGATGCTGGCGGCTCTGGCGGCGAAGCAGGTCAAGCGGCCCGTGAAGCTTGTCCTGGATCGGCCGCAACTGTTCGGACCTGTAGGCGCAAGGCCGCGCACGTATCAACAAATGACCCTGGGCGCCACGCGGGAGGGGAAACTAACTGCGATCCGGCACGTGGTGCATTGCAATACATCGGTGATCGAGGACTACCTGGAGTCAGCCGCTTTCCCCGCCCGCGTAATGTATGCTTGCCCGAATATCTCCACCACATCGCGCCTGGTGCAATTGAACTTGGGGACGCCGACCTATATGCGCGCGCCCGGTGTTGCTACCGGCACTTATGCGGTGGAAGTCGCCATGGACGAACTCGCGTACACGCTTCACATGGACCCTTTGGAGTTGCGCCTTCGCAACTACGCGGATGTGGATCCGCACAGTGGCAAGCCGTTCACCGGGAAACATCTGCGCGAGTGCTACCAGATGGCGGCCGGCCGCTTCGGGTGGCCGAAGCGTAGTAGCGAGCCACGCTCCATGCGTCGCGGCCATGAGTTGATCGGCTGGGGTATGGCCACGGAAACTTATCCCGGCAAGAACCTGACAGCATCGGCGCTCGTTCGCTTCGAACCCGGCGGCCGGATTCTGGTGGCGGCCGGCACGCAGGAGATCGGGACGGGAAACTATACGGTTCTGACGCAGATTGCCGCGGACGTTCTGCGCGTTCCGGCGGCATCGATCGATGCGCGCCTGGGTGACACAGATCTTCCGCCGGCGCCGATCTCGGCGGGCTCAATGTCCACAGCCAGCATCGGGCCCGCGGTCAAAGCAGCCTCTGAGAATGCACGGCAAAAACTCATCGCGCTCGCGGTGGCGGACCGGAGTTCGCCAGTGCACGGAGCTCACCCGGATGATGTGGAATTTGACGGTGGCAGAGTCAGGCTGAAGTCCGATCCCGCGAAAAGCGAAACTTTCGTTGCGATCTTGCGGCGCAACGGCAATCAGCGGGTGGACGCGACTGCCGCGACAAAGCCCCTCCTCGATCCCCAGACACCATGCCATTCCTTCGGCGCCATATTTGCGGAAGTGGCCGTTGATGCCGATCTGGGGATGACTCGGGTGAGACGGGTGGTTGCCGTCTACGATGCCGGCCGGATTGTCAATCGTCAAATGGCGCGCAGCCAGTTCATCGGTGGGATCGTTTGGGGCATTTCTCTTGCGCTATACGAAAATACCGATGTCGATTGGCGTTACGGGCGTATCACGAACGCGAACCTGGCGGACTATCATGTCCCGGTTAACGCCGATATCCCCGAGATCGACGTCCAGGCGCTCGACATTCCCGATTACCAACTGGATTCCATCGGCGCGCGAGGTATCGGCGAGATTGGAATTACGGGGACGGGAGCGGCCATCTGCAACGCCATTTTTCACGCGACCGGCAAACGTGTCCGCGACCTGCCGATTACGCCGGACAAGCTGGTGTGACGAGTTTCCGGAATTGCGCCGCCGCAACCCCTTGTGGGGCTACCTATCCCAACAATGCGAGCGCGCCTTCAATCTCGCTCCGGGCATGCTGATCGCCCGCGCGGGCGGCCGCTTCGACGCCTTTCTTATATATCTCGCGCGCATCGCTTGAGCGGCCGAGATGTTCCAGCGTTTGTCCCCAGTGAAAATATGCGGGGACGTAATTCGGGTCCGCCGCCATGAGCGAGCCAAACTCCGCGAGCGCTGCTTCCAGGTCACCGCTCTTCCGGTATTCCATGGCGAGTCCATAGCGCACAAACGAATTGCCGGGGTTCTGCGCCACCATGGTCTTCAAAATCTCTAACCGGCTCGGCGACTGGTCCTGATCAGACATGCTACGATACCTCCCAAATGGCCTGTCCCTATTTTTACCCGAAACCGAATCCTCTGCCGGTTCTCGAATCGCTCCCCCTGCCTTTGGGCGATGCCTGGACCGGTTTCTGCCACGCTTCCGGGGAAGGGCCAATGGAACCAGAGCCGGCACTGCTGATGGCGCATTGCCACCTCGGCTATGCGCGCGGGAAATGTGCTCACTTTCCCCGGAATGATGCCGGTCCCGATGCCATCCGTTTCGCTGTATCGCGGCACTCGGGAGGTTCGCTCGATCTGTATTACGTTCAGGAACGCGAACACCACCCGTTTGCGCACGGCCCGCTCCGCTACTCCATTACCTTACGCCGCTTTCTTCAGGAGGCGCCTCATCACATTCTGCCTGGGCGAATCGTGGCCCGCCAGGCGGAGGCCTACGTCGAAAGCTATT
The DNA here is from genome assembly GCA_030041985.1 of Bryobacteraceae bacterium. Taxonomy (GTDB): domain Bacteria; phylum Acidobacteriota; class Terriglobia; order Bryobacterales; family Bryobacteraceae; genus PSRJ01. Next base: position 6,563 of record JASIAM010000267.1, read on the forward strand.
TGCGCCGCCAGCAGGAACCTTCCCAAACCTGACCAGCATCCACAAAGAGATGACCGAAGGCAAACCCGTAGGCGGCTCCATTTCCGAATACGCCGAATTAGCTCTGCCCACTGACGCCAATCACCTGGGCAATGTGCTCGGCGGGAAGGTCATGCATCTGGTCGATCTGGCGGCGGCGCTCGCGGCCATTCGCCATGCCCGCCTCCCCGTAGTGACTGTTTCCGTGGACAGCCTCCAGTTCCTCCATCCGATTCACATCGGTGAGCTGATCCTTCTGCGCTCTTCTGTGAACCGGGTGTTTCACACATCCATGGAAGTAGGCGTCAAGGTCACCGCCGAAAATCTGTTCACCGGACAGCGCGTGCACACCTGCTCCGCCTATCTGACGTTCGTGGGATTGGATGAAAACGGAAAGCCGATCGCTGTGCCGCCGGTGATTCCGGAGACCGAAGAGGAGAAGCGGCGTTACCACGAAGCCGGCGAGCGGAGGGAATACCGGCTCGCGCGCAAGCCGGCGCGGCAAACTGCGTCGAGCGATCGAACCTCCTCCTGATACCGGATCAGGGATACTGTGCCGGATTGGCGATTTTCTTGCACATTTCCGCAAAAAAAGCACAACAAAAGTTCCGTTCTCTTCGTCAAATGAGCAAACCGGTGCGCCGGAGGAGGATCGGTATGCTGCGAACGCTCGCGCCGCTGAGTGGTGCGCTGATTCTGTCTGCCCTGGCTTTCGGCGAGTCTGCGCAAACCAAACCTGCATTCGAAGCTGCGGATATTCACGCAAGCCCTGCCACGCGCAATCCGTTCCTGCGCGGTCCCTTCCTTCGTGACGGCCGCTACGAAATGCGCTTTGCCACCATGGTGGACTTGATCCGCACCGCTTGGTCAATCGATGCCGAACGGGTGGTGGGCGGCCCCAACTGGCTCGAAAATGACACCTTTCACGTGATTGCCAAAGTGCCTCAGGGAACCACAACGGAAACGGCGAAGGCCATGCTGCAGGCACTGCTCGAGGACCGCTTCAAAGTGGTAGTTCATAACGATACCAGGTCTGTTCCCGTGTATGCCCTCAGAGTGGGCAAGCGCGCCCAGATCAAACCTTCCGAGGGGGCCGCCAGTGCCGGTTGCATGTTCACGCTTCCGCCGCCGCCAACCTCCGGCCCGCCCGGACCGCCTCTGCTCACATGGTCATGCCACAACATGACCATGGCGGCATTTGCAGAGGCTTTGCACGGGACGATTTTTCTGGCCCCGCAGTACCTGAATCAAAGGCTCGTAATCGACGAGACGGAGTTGAAAGGGGCCTGGGATTTCGCCTTGAAATTTACACCGCGGGCGGGAACGGCCACCGTTACTCTATTCGATGCCGTTGAGAAACTCGGGCTGAAACTCGACCCGGTGGAAGCATCGGAGCCGGTTATCGTGGTGGACAGCGTGAACGAGCAGCCCACCCCCAATTTGCCGAATGTTGCGGAGGCGCTGCACCTGCCGCCGCCTCCCACCGAATTCGAAGTAGCGGAAATTAAGCCCACCAATCCGGATTCCCGGGGAACCCGATTGATGATTCAGCCGGGCGGCCGCCTCAGCATCTCGGGCGCGACTCTGAAATTTCTCATCCAGCAGGCATGGAACGTGCAAGACGACACGGTCATTGGGGCAACCAAATCGATGGAGACGGATCGTTACGATATCGTTGCCAAAGCCGACGTCCCGGGACCTGAGGTGGATATCGACGAGTTGTGGCCGATGCTGCAGGCGCTGCTCAAGGAGCGATTCCATCTGGCCGTGCACACCGAAGATCGCCCGGTTACCGCCTATACCCTTATGGCGGTGAAGCCCAAAATGAAGAAGGCCGACCCTGCCGAGCGCACCAAATATAAAGAGGGCCCCGGCGCGGACGGCAAAGATCCCAGGGAGAAGAATCCCATTCTGTCGCGCCTCGTTACCTGCCAGAACATGACGATGGCACAATTTGCGGCCAAGCTTCAGAACATAGCGCCCGGATATATCCGCAGCCCGGTTCTGGATGCCACCGCACTCAAGGGCGGTTATGATTTCACCTTGAGCTTCAGCCCGGTCGGTGTGGCCATGGCGCCCGCGGGAGGCAGAGGCGGTGGGCAGGAACCCGGCGCGGCACAAACCACTGTGGTCCCCTCGGCATCCGACCCGACCGGCGCAGTCTCGCTATCGGAAGCCATTGAAAAGCAACTCGGGCTGAAGCTCGAAGCGCAGAAACGGCCAGTCCAGGTACTCGTGATCGACCACGCAGACCAGAAACCAACGGAAAACTAGCACCGGTTCGGAAACTCCCGCACAGGTCCCCTTGTCCGAGCGCATGGCGGGATTGTAAGCTGTTGGTCGTGGGTACCATTCAGAAGATCGAAGAAGCCGTGCTCAAGCTCTCGCCCGAGGAACTGGCGGAATTCCGCACTTGGTTTGCGGAATTTGATGGGGCCGACTGGGACCGGCAGATTGAAAATGATATCGCAGAGGGCCGCCTGGACGCATTGGCAGACGAAGCGCTCGACGATTTGCGCATGGGGCGCTGCACGGATCGGTGAAGCACCGTGCCACGCCTCGGTTTTGGCGTTGCTATCACGGGTTACCGCAAGAGGTTCGCCGACTGGCAGATGAATCGTATCGGCTCTTGAGGGAGTATCCCTATCACCCTTCGCTGCATTTCAAGAGAATCGGGCGCTTCTGGTCTGTGCGCGCCGGCGGACACTATCGAGCGCTGGCATTGGAACATAACCCGGATATTGTCTGGTTCTGGATAGGGCACCACTCGGAATATGACCGGCTCATCCGTTCGGATTATAAACCAACAGAATACTAAGTCAGTTTGCGCGCGCGCCCTCGCGTGGAGCGTGCTTCTTCTCTCTCTGTCTCTCTACGGCGCCGCTGAAACAGGTTCGACTCCCTCCATCGATCCCGTCGTGGATCTGGCCCACACCGCTCCTCCGGAGTTGGCTGCTGATGCTCTGATTCGACTGGCCGCCCTGGACCGCGTCCCGAAAGCGCGCCGCATCGAACTGCTCGAACAGGCGTTTCAAATGGCTGCCGCATCTCCTGCTCCCTACAAACGCTATTCCGCAGTGGGTCACTCGCAAGGGCCTTCCGGCTTCCTCGACCGCGTATACGCGCAGGAACTGGATGCGCTCTCCTTGCGGCTGCGAGCGGTGGAAGGGTTGCTCGCTGTTGACCCGTTCCAAGCCCGGGAGCGTTTCGAAGAGATACCGCCGCTCGATCTCCCCAATCTCACCTGCGACGATTTCCTGGCCTATGATGTCAGCCGGTTCTATGACGTTTTGGGCGAACTGGCGGCGCAGTCGTTCACACTCAAGGAAAGGAAAGAGGAGGGTCCCGCCAAGTTTCTGGCCCGGTATGTGGGTGCGATCGATCATCCCGCGCAAGTCGCCCCGGCCGCGCGTTTACTGGCGGGAAACTTGCCCCTCACCGATGCCCAGTTTCAAGCGGTGGTGACGGCATTCGCCTCAGCGCTGAGCCGCATTTCCGGGGATGATCGCTCGTTCACGGCTGCGGCCAACCAGGCCGAATCGCCCATGCAGTCTTTAGCCGCGGCCAGCGAACGCAAGGGTCTGTCGCCCGTGATCGTATTGGGTTCGTTTCGTAATTTCCTGGTGAGCCATCTCACGGCGGCGCGCTGTGAGGATACCGAGCCGAACAACCCATCGGCCAGTCTGGCGACTTATTTTAATGAGCACTTCCGCCCGCCCGCTCTTCCGCCCATCGACGATAACGAAACGAAGCCGGCCAAGCGGGAAGGCAAGGCACAGGGGCTCACCTGGTGCCAGGATCCCGAATGCCAGGCCATGCGCGACCGCTTCCATGCGCTGGTTTTCAAAGACACCGGCGCGGCCGTTGAAGAGACGGAGCGAACCGGCGCCGAATGGGAAGGCAGGGTGCGCGATTTCCTGTCTGCCATGGCGTCCTGGAGCGACAGCTCCACTGGTTCACCTATCGAATTTTTCCGCGAAAAAGAAGGTTTTTATAGCGACCTGCTGGTGGTGATGCCTAATGGTGAAACGCGCGAATACGTTCTCCGCTCATTGCTGGCCTTCCTGCTGGCGAGCCGGCCCGCTTCCGAAGACGTGATCCAGTGGTATCTGCCCGTAACGCAATTGGCCGGCCGGGTGGCGCTCGATCCGCTCGGCTTGGGAAAGACGGCGGACGACCTGCGCCAGGCGAACGACTCGGCCATCGCCCTCGAACTGGCGCTCGCCTTCATTGCGCCGCGCCCGCTGAACGAGTTCATGCTGCTGTTATAGCGCGGCGCTGCTACAATACATCCGCGAAGCCCCGCTTTACATGGCGGAAAAACAGGCCGCCCAGAATGAAGGCGCCCAGTCCGAATGCCCCTGCGATGGCCAGATCGGTGAGACGCGGCACGCGGGAACTGAGAAACAGATCGCGGTAGGCCCGCACCATGTACGTAAGAGGGTTGGCTGCCAGAAGACCTTGCGCCCAGCGGGGATAACCGCTTTCTCCTAACATAACTGGCGTGGCGAAGAACCAGAACGTCAGCACTACGCTCAGGACCTGTGCCGTATCCCGCAGGAAAACGTGCAGGCTCGCCGCAACCCAACCCACACCGACAGAAAACAGCCCGATGATAAAAATGTAAACCGGTATCACCAGGAGAAAAATGCTGACCTGGTTCAGGAAGATTCCCGCCAGCACCACCAGCAGCGCCGCCGCAAGCAGGTGGCTCACCAGGCACGATAGAAATACCGAAACCGGCACGATCTCGGCGGGGAAAACGGTTTTGGTGATGAGGTTCGCCTGTTCCAGTATGCTCGAAGCCGAACGTTGCACGGTATCGTTGAAAAGAAACCAAGGCAGCATACCTGCAAACAGGAAAAGCGGGTAATTGTGGGTCGGCGCCTCGGCCGGCGGCTTCATCCCCATAATGAATTGGAACAGAAATGTCCACGCCAGCAACTGCGCCAAAGGATGAATCAGGCCCCATACCCAACCCGCCGCGGAACCCACGAAACGCTGCTCGAAATCCCGCCGCACCAGTTGCGCGAGCAGACTGCGTTTTTCAACGAGGTTGTGGAGAAAGAATCGTCCAGGAATCCTTCGGCTCACAAAATTATTCCAATAATATCAGACTTATCAATGACTTGGATAGCGCGTGGCGGAGTTGACACACACTGCTGCCACCTGATACATTCGGTTTTTCACTCAATTTCTATCGATAAGCGTAGGGAGGATTTCCTACCTTAGAGAGGTCAATGAAGAAGGAATACTTCGTCGTCGTACTGGCTCATTCGCTGCACGGCAGGCTGCGGCGTATTCAGATTCCACATCAAGCGGTATATGCCATCCTGCTGCTCGCGATGGTAGGTTGTTTTTCGGTGTTCGGCTTTATGGCGAGTTACGCGCGAATGGCTTGGAAGGTGGCCAATTATAACGCTTTGCGGCGCGAAGCCGATGCGATGCGAGCCCGGTACACGAGCCTCGAAAAACAGGTGAGCCAGACCAACCAGCAGCTTGCGAGCTTGCAGCTTTATGCCCGCGAAGTTTCCATCGCGTACGGCATCAAACAAAAACTGGAAGGTCCTTCGGACATTTCGGCCGAGGGCAAGCTGGTTCCGACTTTTGCCGAAAGCCTGGAAGATTACAACTCTCTACGGAGCGCCAGTTCGCTCGCCCTGCAGAGCCGCTACGCCGTACGGATGGGCATGGTGGACACCCCCAGCCTCTGGCCTGTGGAGGGGCGCCTGATGGGTGCGTTCGGCCGACGCACCGATCCGTTTTCCGGAGAGGGCACCGAATTTCACACGGGCGTAGACATCAGCGCTTCCACCGGAACCCCGGTCCACGCAACCGCGGATGGGATCGTGGTATCAGCGGGGTGGAGCGGGGGCTATGGGCGGCTGGTGATCGTCGATCATGGCGGCGGCACGCAAACCTACTATGCCCATCTCTCCCGTTTGAGCGTGCAAGCCGGGGAGGAGGTGCGGCGTGGCGAACAGGTAGGTTTGGTAGGAAGCACAGGCCGCGTCACTGCCCCGCACCTGCATTATGAAGTGCGCATCGGCGGCGCACCGGTGAATCCCTATCGCTATTTGAAGACGCCGGTGTCACAGCAGGCTTCCGCTCGCAGCGATTTCCTTTTAAGCGGCTTTTAAGCGGCGCGCGGAGGGGTGCCCTGTTGCTGTGCACTCTTTTGTGCTGACCGTTGTGTTCGCCAGAACGGTTCAGGCTTGCAAACTTACTGCCCACCCCCTCCTTTCCGCGCTCAGAAAATGATAGAGTCTAGCAAGGTGACTATCATGCGCCAAGGAATGTGGTTGCGGTTTGCGATTGGCGGCCTGCTGGCGAGTGCGCTGTCTGCCGGGCTTTTTGCCCAGCAGCAAATCATTTCCGCACAATCCGGCACGGTTCAGCTTGTGGAAGGCCAGGCCTACCTGAATGGAAAACGGGTGCAAAGCAAATTCGGCCAGTTCCCTTCCCTGCGGGCGGGCGACGAGTTGCGCACCGAAGATGGCCGCGCGGAAGTGCTACTGACTCCGGGCGCATTTCTGCGTCTGGCGGAACATAGCACTGTCCAAATGGTGTCTAACCGCCTCGCGGACACGCGTGTGGAAGTCGTCGTCGGCTCGGTGATGGTGGAGTGCGACGAACTGCTGAAGGATAACGCCGTGGCCTTGGTCTACCAGGGATCGACGATGCAACTGGAGAAGCATGGCCTCTACCGCCTGGATGCATCGCCGCAAACGACACCCTTATTCAAGGTTTACGAAGGGGAAGCTGTAGTGCAGAGCGCGTCCGGCGAGGTGCGGGTCAAGGCCGGCAAGGAAACCACACTGAATGGTGTCTTGGCCGCGCAGCACTTCAATACGAAGCTCGATATGGACGATTTCTATCACTGGAGCAGCCAGCGCTCGAGCAATCTCGCTTATGGGACCATTACCGCCTCGCAGTCAGTTCTGAATAGCGGCACGTCGTGGCTAGGCAGCGGATGGATGTTTAGCCCCCTTCTTGATGAGTTTACGTTCCTTCCGGGTGGCGGCAGTCTCCTGTTCAGTCCGTTTGGCTGGGGATTCTACAGCCCGCTTTACCTATACAATTTCTACGGTCCGGGGTATTTTCCAGGGTATTACGGGGGTGTGGGCACTGGTGGCTCGACAGTGGCGCCTCCGCTCCGGACCACGGGCACCGCTACTTCGGGAAGCGGCCCGTCCAGAAGCAGCGGGCCGGGTAATTCAAAGATGGGAACCACGCGGCCGATACCGCTGTTAGCCAAACCGGGTACCCTTACCTCGGGAACCAA
>JASIAM010000268.1 GCA_030041985.1 Bryobacteraceae bacterium
AAGTGCAACAGCTCAGTGGCGACATTAAGAAAGCTATCGATGCGGCGCTCTGCAGCTCGCTACAGGCTTCACTGAAGGCGGCACTGGAGGACAGCGAATCCAAGAATCGCGTATTCGTTTACGAGATCAACCTGGCCGCTCTCGATCAGGACAGCACGCGAGCGCTTCAGTCCGCGCTGACTGGGGACTTCACAGCCATCACGAAACCCAACGCAATGCTTGCCGGGATCAAAGAACTCGATTCCGCGCTCACCATTACCTCGACGATCAAGCACAGTCTGGGCGTGCACCTGCTGGGGATTTTCAATTACCAAAGTATCAACCAATTCGTCCAGAAATCGAAGATCGATTACACGAAGGATACGCATGAAATCGTGTTGTCGGACGAGACCATCGAGATCATTACCAACAATCTCGATTCCGACAAACTACGCGAAGTTGTGGTGAAAGGGATAACTCTGACTCTACCCGCTTCCGCCAACACTCCGCAGGCCGCCACACCTCTCAACCTGGTCTTCTTCCTACGCAAGGCCGCAACTGATAAATCCACGATGTGCCAGGAGGTCAATGTGCTTCGGGCAACGGGCGATTCCGGCGCGGCGGCCGCAACCTCTTTGTTCCAACAGAACTTGAAAAATTATGGAACGTCGTCCCTGTGCCTGGGTCTGAACCTGAATCCGCAACAGTGCCGCCAGTTATTTCTGAATTCTTCGGGACAGCCCCACGATTGGCTATTTTTTCTCCAGTTCGCCTGCGATGCGGAGGCGACCATCCTCACGGATGACAACGCCAATGATGACCGCCGGAAGCTATTTACGCTGGGAGGCGGCTTTTGGAAACAGTTGAGGGATGCCGGTGCGCCACCCAACCAGATCGCGCTATTACAGAGTCAAGGCATCCGCCAACAGGCGGACACGGACGTCATCAATTTGATCTGGTGGTCCGTGGCCATGGAAAACTACGCCAAGGCCATAGCCGCCAACAAATCTATTGAAAAAGCCGGTGAAGGCCTGGTCAAGAAGAGCACGGGCGGCTTTAATGAACCGTGGCTGGTGTTGGCCACCTGGAGCATGCTTCAGAATCCGGCCCTGGAAGTCGTATTCACTTCATCGCTACTCAAGCCGGCCATAGCCGCCGGAGCGGGAGCGGCGAGCCGCGCCACTCAGGCACGTTGAAGATCTCGTCTTGCCATTACGGACGGTGCCCAGTGAACGATTCGCGGACGATTTGCGTACCGTCTCGTGTCCGATGGCAAGACAGCCGCGCCGGGTGTAGAACCGGACAGTCACCACTGCTAGAGTTAACCGAGGGAGAATCGAAAAGTGCTGAAGAATGGATGGCGTCCCCAGGGGGATTCGAACCCCCGTTACCGCCGTGAAAGGGCGATGTCCTAGGCCGGGCTAGACGATGGGGACGGTTGGCCGTGAGAAGGAGCGAACAACTCTACTGTAACGTTGCCGCAAACACAGCGTCAACTTCCACCGGGATCCGCCCGGATGCTGCCGATGACCGCTTCCTCCACGCTGACGGTCCAGTCGAGGCCGCGCGATGCGATTACCAGGTGGAACAGGCGCGGGTCCTGGTTGACGTATGCAATGCCGTGGCCGGCGCCATCGTGGTCCACCGCTACCGCCAGAGGCCGGCCGCTCACGGCGCTGTGCACCGTGACACGAAAGGTCGCCGGTCCGGATGGGGCCGCATTGTGGGTTTCCCACTTGATGCGCCACTGGCCGCTTTCGCTGTCGAAAGAATCGGTCTGGGTGTCTCCACGGCCCGACCACGAACCTAAGGGACGCCACCCGACCGCAAGCTGTTTCGCTTCGGGCCTGGGTGCGTGCTTACAGGAAGCGCTGCTCAGGGCGGCCGCAAGGGCCAGCACAGGAAAAATGCCGATTGGCTTCCTCAAGGAGTCTGGGTTCGCGGGCCGGCGGTGGCAATGCCCGGCTCAGCTTTCACCTTGGACTCGGGCGCCTTCAACTCAGCCTTGATCTTGCGGCCGTCGGAATCGGTGAACCAGCGTTCTTTCACTGACCGGTCGACAGACTGAGTCACTTTATTGGCGTAATTTTTGTAGTTTCCGTAGAGCGATTCGAGCTGAGCCCAGTCGAAAGCCACCGTATGCCCCATTTCGGCGCACACTCCGGGGCCGGGGCTGCTCATGTTGTAAGTCGCTGCCGGAAGGTCTACGAAGAAGGTGCGGACGCCACCAACGCCATTGCCATGGGCGTCGAGAACCACAGAGGGATGCTCGGAATCCTGGTCCTTCACCTGGACGCGATTCGCCTTGGGTGGCGGCACGCCTTTGCGCACCCACTGATCCAAGTTCGCAAGCGCGGCGTGGAAGGAATAATCCAAAAGAGGGGTTTCGTTCAACTGGATTTCCGGAGTGCAGCGGGCGTTGAACGGCCATTCCGGTGTACCCTGGGCGTTGCCGGCCGCGGTCTGATCGGGGAAATCGGGGAAGGCCTGATAAGGGTAAATATCCAGGTGTTCGGCGCCGGCGATCTCGTAAAGGCGGTAACGGTCGGCGGGATCGTCGCTATCGGGACGCCGGGCCGCAAGCCCTCCCAGTACTTCGCTCTGCGCTTCCACGGTGATGACAGGGACGCCGGCATTGTGGATGACATACCGCGGATCGCTTTTGGCTATGGGAGCGGCACATTGGTTGATGCGACCCGGACCAGAGATGCTCTTGATGAGGTAGCCGTCGAAGGTGGGTTTCCCGTTGGCCAGTTTGGCATGAGGGTTAATGGCGTTGATATACGTCACTACATCAGAACCCTGCGTGGTCAGATAAAGGTATTCGACCTTGAAACCGGCCAGCGGCCTGGAAGGAGCATCGCTTTTCAGAAAAGCGGCCACCTGGCTCAACATGTCCCACTTCAGGCCATCTTCGTTTGGTGGGGCAGGATTACCGTTGGGGCAGGCCCCGGGAGCGGGGTTGCGGAATGAGAGCCGGCCGTAGCGCGCGTGATCGTATTTCTGCAATCCTGACACGGCGCCCGGCATGGTCACTCCCACCCAGGCATCGCCATGATCCACGATTTGCGGCCACAGGTACCCCCACATCATCGACCAATCCCACTGGCGGGCGGCGTTCATGATCTCGACTACCACTGTGCCGCTGAATTTCGCGGGATCCGCCGGATGACGCACCAAGATGCGCGTGGTGTAGGGCGCATCCGCGGTTTTGACGCTGAGCGTTCCATCCGCCGCCCAATCGTACACATTCGCTTTGCCGTTGATGAGGAACTCATCTTCGGTGTAACCGAGTTTGGGGAGGTCCATCGGTACCAAAAGGCGGCTGCTCTTGAGGAAGGGCATAGCCGGGTAATACCAATAGGGCCCGTGGTCAGAGGCGGTGGTCATCGGGAGCGGCGTGGATGTGGGTAAAGGAACCGGCGCATCCGCGGCCCACGCGATCCAACTGAGAGCGATCCCGGAGATCGGAGTCAGAACAGAAGTCCAACGCATTCCCCAATCATATAACCGGCGGGTGGCGCGTGGAGTTGGGGACTGCTCATCACTTCAAATGCTTGAGAGATTGCTCATTCTCCACACAGATTTCGTCGATCAACTCTGCGTCCATGACGATGCGCTCTTTCAATGTGACAGTCCAGGGCTTCGTATAAGCCTTGGGATCATCTACAGTGACCTGGATTTCGAGGTGTCCGAAGTCCGGGCGGCGCATCTGCTCCCGCACTTTGGCGGCCTCGGTCAGCACACTTCCATTCCAATCGATCCAGGTATCGTCGCGCAGCCCAATCGTATCGATCACGAGAGTGTCGCCGGACCATTTCGCGGACGAATATCCTTGCCACGTGGGGTTTGGATTTTCGGGCAGGGGCCGCGCGTCGGTGAATACCTGGCGGTAGCCGGCGTTCATCTCATCGAGCACCACCAAAAGATTCGGTGTGTGGACGAACTTCAACAAGTGCGGCAGCCCATAGGCGCGCAAGAAATTATCCGGCAGGCATTTGATATGCGGATCGTCTATCGCGAGATTGGCGGTGCGTTCTTTGACGATTGGCACCAGCCAAGGCTGATAAGGCAACCCTCCGGGAAGATCCACACCGATATTCGCCATTTGGCGCGAGGCGGCGATGTCACCGGCATCTGCGGGAGTATTGGGACTCGCTGGGTCTTGCTTGCGATTGGGTTCTGCAGTGGTCCAGATTCCGGAGAAGTCGGGCTTGCCATTCGACATCCGAGGCGCAGGGGCTGACATATCGACTTTGCCATCAGCCTTGCGTGGCACTCCCGCGGTGGGATAGTGAATCCACTGAGCGGCTAAATGAGTGGGCATCAGGGGAGGACCGAGAATGAACAGAGCGACAGTGATCCCGTAACGCCGCCGCATTCCAGACTCCCGGCTCGGCCGCGGCCAAGCAAACAAATACCGCATGGCGCTAAGGATACACCAATGGGCATCGTGGGTGCGCGGAGTTCTTCAGAAGATGCGGTCCTGCTTGCGCAAGGTTCCGAAGCTACCCAGGTTGGCCACGGTAAATGCGACCCGGTAGGTGGGGTACAGGATACCGGCGTAATCGGAGACGCGGTATTGGACGCTCAACCCGCAGCAATCCGTGTTGTAGGTGGCTTGGACCGTGAGCCAGGGGAGGTCGTGCTGCTTGATGTCGTAAATGGCATCCACGCCGAAGTTGAATCCGCGGCGCGTGATTTCGCCAAAGCCTGCACGGAAATGGACCTGGTCTTCCGGTTTGGAGAGGATTGGGTTCGTATGAACGAGGTTATCGCCCAGGGAAAGGAAATAATACTTCTTCCAGCGGTAATCCACCGATACCGTACTGTTGGTGAGGCGGTGAAAGTAGGGATCGTAATCGGTGCGCCACTCGATGCCCAGATTGTTTACTGGGTTGGTGGCGTGAAGGACGGAAACGAACGGCGATTCGGATCGGGGATAGAGGAGAAAAGCAAAGGGAGTCAGGTCCTGGGCGGCCAGAAAAACGTTGCGCTGGCCGGGGACGAGGGCACCACCGAAGGTTGGGTCGAAATAGCGCGCTTGGAATAGCTCCCACGTGAAGATCTCGGTTAGGTTGTCTCCGCGCTTGGCATAAATCCGGTTGGTGAGCGAAAAATCCAGCTCGTTGGTGTTGCTGATAATGTCGGTTTCGTCGAACCGGAGAAAGCGATTAAAGTCGTCTCCGATACCGGTAACGTACTTGTAAGTGACACGCGGTTCGATGACATGCTTTAGCTTGTCGCCGAACCTGCTCTTTTTTTGAAAAACGCGAGAGATCGTGGGGAATACTACGTCGAGCGAAAAGGAACGGGAGCTACGCAGTAAGTCAGTGCCGATTACCTGATAAATGGGCTCGCCAAAGGCCTGGCTCGCAGTAGGATTCAAGTCCTGGCTTTCCGAATAGTAGGTTTCCTGGATTCCGAATCGCGGCACGAAGTTGAAGCTGTGCCAATGAAACGCGCTCATCAGCGAGGGCGCAAAGTTCAGGCGACTGGTGAACTGGCCGGTTTGGTACTGTTCGGCGAGTGTGAAGACACACTGGGTGGCTCCGCAGCCGGCGGGGTTGGGTTCGAAGTTCCCGACACCGTTCTGCTCATACAGCGGTTCGGAACGATAGAGTAGTCCAGCGGAGGAATCGAAGGAAAACCACAGCGGCAGGTTACCGACCTCCTGCTCGCGGCCGCTGAAATCGGCTTCCGGCATTTTGCGAATGATCACGGCATTGGTTTGATTAGAGGTAGCGCCGGTGACTGGGTTCTCCGATTGTAATTCGACACTTTGAAAATTTTCGAGACGCGCGCCAACCACGTCGAAAGTATAATTCGACCAGTCTTTACCCACGAAGCCTACGGAGTGCACCTCCGAACTTACCGCTTCGTTGATGGACTCGGACCAGTCCTGGCGAAAGGCGAACGAACTGATATAGTTGATGCTCCCGCGAGAGTACCAGCCATCGCCCAAGTCGGCTCTTCCAGTAGCGGTAGCGGTGTAGCCGCTATAGGTATTGTTGCCGGGGTAGGGACCAGGAGCGGGAATCCGATCGTCAACGCCATAGATAATGGCATCGAAATCGGTGCGCGGCCCAGGCTTGCCGCGAAGCTCCAGGTGATGCGCCTCGCCGCGGGAGGTGTATTCGGTGACGTGGTACAAAGCGTCATAGCTGCGGTTGATGGCCCAGAAATAACCGACACCGAACATGAATCCACGCGAGCCGGCGCTGCCGAGGTTGGGGAAGAGAAAACCACTACGGCGCGGCTCTTTCTGGAGCGATTTATAGAAGTAAGGAGCGAAGAACAGCGGGATGGCCCGAACGTAGAAAACGGAGCGGTAGGCGATGGCGTGGTCGTTGGGGACAATGTAAAACTTCGGCCCGCGCAGGGTCCACCAGGGGCTCGGCATTTTGCAGTTGGTGATGAAGCCATTGTGAAGAATGTAGTGATCTTCGATACGCTCGGCCCATTCGCCCTGAAAGAAGAACGGCTCCATGGTGGTGAGCCGGCCGGGCCGCGCATCGATGCGTGTATTGCCGGTGCCGCGCACCTTGTAAAAGGTCCCGGTTTGCGAATCGGTGTTGTAGTCGACCTTGTCAGCCCAGAGCTGTTCGTTTTGCGCGAAATTGTGGTAATACACGTTGCCGGTGGCGTGGAGGTCGCCGGTGTCCTCGTCATAATCGATCTGGTCGGCCTGCAGCAGCATGGTTTCGCCTTCGATTTTGGCCTTTCCAACAAGGTGCCGGACGTTGCCCTCCTTTTCTTGAGTAACCGCACTAATGTCGTAGCTGCCTCTCGGAGGCGCCCCCGGCCGGGGGGTGAGGACGCGCTGATCGGGCTGCCCAGCCGGGAGCTGAGCCATGGCCGGCTGGGCTAAGGCCAATAATGACAGTACGGTAAGTGCGAAAATGCAGGCATTACTCGAAGAATTTTCGTGACAAAACACTACTACTATGCTAAGTAGAGATTTGGAGTTTTTCAGTAGCCGTCTCAAACGGCAAAAGTATCATAAGATAGTACCCAAAATGGTGGTGTGAAATTGGAGGTCCGGTTGTGACGTGTACATATTGTGGCTGCCGGAATGCGGATGGAGAGAGCCGCTGTCGGCGCTGCGGGCGGAAAGCGGGCGATGCACTCACGGGGGAAATGCCGCTGCGCGTCGATGGAGCGCTGGCGGCGATGCCACGGATGGCCCCGGCCGCTGGCACCGGCGAACGGGAAACGAGCCGGGTGGGAGGCGCGGAACTAGCGCGTGCGGTACAACGGCCTTTGTTCCAGGACCGGGCGGCGCCTAATGTAATTCCCTTCGAAATTTATGCTCCGGCTCCAGTGCGGCCGCGAAGAACGGAGCGTGTTTCCCCGACGCCGGCGGACCCGGCGAAGCGTGATCCGGCAAAGCGGCGCGTGAAACCGCAAGTACCGGAAGCCCAAGGGAGCCTCGACTTTTTACCTGCGATTCCGGATCAGCCGAGAACGCTGGGCACCACGGTGGAAGCCGTTATTATCTGCGAAGCGCCCGTGGCGACGCCGGTGCATCGGGCGATCGCAGCGGTTCTTGACTGGTCGATGGTGTTGATCGGGTATGGTTTGTTCTTGTTGGCTTTCCGGCTGGCGGGCGGGCAATTCACTCTAGGTAAGTCGAATCTGTTCCTGTTTGGGGCAGCGCTGCTGCTGGTGGCGTTTACTTATGGGCTGTTCTGGGCCATGGCGGGCACGGAAACCGCTGGCATGCGTTGGGCGCGGCTGAAGCTAATCACCTTTGAAGGCTTTCCGCCGGAGCCGCAACAAAGGCTGCTTCGCTTCGCGGGATCTTGTATGAGTATTTGCACGGTGCTGGGGCTGCTGTGGTCTTTGGCAGATGAAGAGAGCCTGGCTTGGCAGGACCATATTTCGCGCACGTTTCCCACGCCGCAGGCATTGGAATCGCAAGTGTTTTGCAGGCAGTGAAAAACCAACCCGAGTCTGCGGGGACAGAAATCGTCTCCTACTGAGGTTATTTCCGAGAGTCTTTACGTACACAGTGGCGCAGGAGATCGGATAATCTGTCTTCTTTTTTTGGAAGAAATGTGAGAAACTTGGACTGACCCGACATAAATAGCCTCCCACGATAGTTGTCTTAAGCGCTACGGTGTGCCGGGTAGAGAAAGAGATGCTGCCAGAGTTTCTAATACCCGAAACAACGGTGCGTGAAGCTGGCTCCGGCCCGGATTTCAACCTCGGAGATACTGCTGGCAGCGTGTTGCTCCTCACGCTCGGCATCACGCGCATTCTGGAACACGAAAGTCTCGATATTTCGATTTGGGGATCCCCGGATGGCAGTGATTGGGGAACCAAACCGATTATTACCTTCCCGCTGAAGTTTTACTGTGGCACTTATCAGGTCCAACTGGATCTTACAGAACGCCCGGAAATTCAGTGCTTGCGTGCCAGATGGCAGGTGAATCGCTGGGGCAAGGGCGATCCCCGGCCGTTGTTTACTATCTTCCTCTTTGCCGATGTCTTACAGCCCGCCGTAATGATGGCAATGGGCGCCGTCTGATTCTCAATCGTAACGTAGGGCGACCGCTGGGGCGACGTTTATGGCTCGCCGTGCTGGCATATGGCAAGCGAGCAGAGCCACAAGAATCAAGAGTAGGGGCGCGCCTGCGATAGTAACAGGATCGTAAGGCGAGCAACTGTTCGCCACGGAAGAACCTTGCGGCGAATGCCTGGTTCACGATTGCCGCGACAGTAAAACAGCCGGTCGCGGCGCAGGTGGCGCGCGGAGAACCGCAGATCGTGCCAGATGCCTTCGAGCGTTGTGATCCCCACAGATCTAAAGTATCGCTTCGAGATCAACGCCGGGGTTCTTGTGGAGGGCGCCTACTCCTGTAGAACAGAATCCCAAGACCCTCTCAAGGCCCTTTTCACCGTTTTGCCAGAGGAGTACACTATGCGCCAGGGAGGAGATCCTATGTTTGGTCTCTCCGCATTGAACGTGGTGCTCATCGTTTGGGGCGTGGTAACGGGCGTTCTGGCGATTCTGCTCATCTATCGTTCCACGATCTCCATGAAGGAAGACGATCAGCTCTTTCTTGACTCTGCGCAATCGAACCTGGAAGAGGAACAGCAGGAGGTTCGGACAAGGCTCCGGAAGCTAACGCCGTACA
This sequence comes from Bryobacteraceae bacterium, assembly GCA_030041985.1. Taxonomy (GTDB): domain Bacteria; phylum Acidobacteriota; class Terriglobia; order Bryobacterales; family Bryobacteraceae; genus PSRJ01. The sequence goes on from JASIAM010000268.1 coordinate 9,123, forward strand.
CGACCGGGCTGGGAGTGACATCTGGAGTACTCCTGGTAGCATCGGCGGGCCTCTGGGTGTACGAACAGTTTAGGAATTCAGGAATCTAGCGGCGGCTGCCAAGCTGCGTTCGCGCGAAGTCCGAGGGTTAGTGCGCCTTTAGGGGCCGTCCTGTCGGCTATGAGAGCTGCGTTCTCTTGCGCAATTCAGCCAGTTGCCGCTTCAATTCGTCTATTTCGCGCCGCAACTGGGGCAACCGAACGAGATTGGCCAGGGCCTCGAGGTGCTGTTTGAGGGGCCGTGCGGGTGTGCCCCAGACGGTTTCGCCGGCTCGAATGATTTTGGAACTGAGCACGCCGCAACCCGAGCCAAGGACGGCGCGGGTTTCAATGCGCGCTTTATCGCCGATTCCGACCTGTCCGCCAATGACCGCGTGGTCCTCCACCACCACCCCTCCCGAAAATCCGGTCTGAGCGGCCACCACCACGTGGCGCCCGATGCGGCAGTTGTGTCCCACGTGGACCAGGTTATCGAGTTTGGTGCCTTCCCCGATAGAAGTGACTCCGAGGGCGGCGCGGTCCACACAGGAGTTGGCGCCAATCTCGACGAAATCGCCAATCTCGACGCGCCCCACCTGCGGAAACTTGTGCCAGCGGTCATCCTCCATCACATAACCGAAGCCATCGGCTCCGATGACGCTGCCGGCATGCAGAATCGCTCCGCGGCCGATATCGACGTTGTCATAGATGGTGACGTTCGGATGGAGAATACAGCCTTCGCCCAGGGACACCTGCTTGCCTATATGGCAGCCCGCGCCAATACTGCTGGCCAAGCCAATGCGGGAGCCATCTCCGATTACGGCATTTGGGCCGATATAGACCAGCGCACCCAACTCCACCTGGCTGCCGATTACCGCGGAGGGGTGGATGCCCGGCTTGAGTTCCGCATTAGGATGGAAGCGGCTGCTGATACGGGCAAAGGCCGTGCGCGGTTCGGCCACACGAATGACGGTCCGGTAGGAGGGACTCGGCCAATCAGGAGAGACCAGGAGGCATCCGGCAGCCGAGCTTTCGGCCTGGATAGCCGCTTTGCGATTGCCTACAAAGGCAACATCCCATGCACCGGCGGTTTCGAGGGGCGCTACCCCGCTCAAGTCTCTTTCCCCGTCGCCTTCAAAGGTGGCTCCCAGCCACTCAGCCAACTCGCGAACTCGCATGATCCATGATACTGTTGGCAACTTCACGCCTCAGGAGGGAAACTGAAAACCGCATAGTGGGGCTACGGGCGGCAAGTAGGGCAACCACTTGACCTATCGTCTCCCCCCGATGGCATCGGAAGAAAGTGGCTTGAGCGGCCGCCGGGGACTCTAGCGCAGATCAGTCCCCGGCGCTCTGAATTAGGCCGAGGCGCCGGCGGCTGCGGGCACTAGAGATTGCAACTCGAGCCGCATGGAATCGAAAATCCCGAGCAGGGTCGTAACATCGACGGGGGCGAAGTCCCAACGATAGAGTAACAGCCGCACGTGGACTCCAGCTATGGCGAAACGGAACTTAACCTGCTGCTGTAGCAGGGTCGAAGCGAGATCGGGCCGGTCATGAGAGGAATAGGTGAGGATCAGCTTCATAGCCATGGACACCCGCTGGAAATCCTCATTCAGAGTACGCAGGTACCCACGAAAGATCTGGCAACGTTGTGCGCGCAGGCGGCTGGCCATTTTGGGCGTAAAGCCCGGCTGGGAGCGCAGGAATTCCAGATCTTCCGGATCGAAAAGATGCATCATGGGGCGGTAACGCTCCGGGGACAATTCTTCGATCCAGTCGGCGGTCGCCGGCAAGCTTACGTTAGGAGAAACCATACGGCGCCACAAGCCGCGAAGCACAATCACCACTGCGATCAGTACGGGGATTAAGCAGTAGAGCCAATTCAAGATTTACCTCCAACACACTTACAAGTAAATAGTAGGACAGGAGAGGAGGCAAAGCAACTCTAATTCCGCCTTAGAGGCCACTTAGTACCAAAGATCCCGCCTCGCGGAGCCTAACCCAGGAAGCCCAGATTGGCGGCGCCGAAGTTGACCAGGTTCGGAAAGATGGTTGGCAGGGCGCTGGTGGGAACACCGAACCAGGAGGCCAGGGTAGCTCCGTACTGATCGATGGAAGTAGTGGGAATCCAGCGGCCACGCACATCGGTATCGTCGGGGCCCCCCAATTCAAAGGCCGGGAACTGCCCGTAGATCTGGCCGCCCTGCACCGCTCCTCCCAGCACCAGGTGATGTCCCCCCCAGCCGTGATCGCTGCCGCCGCCTGAGGTGGGCTGGAAAGTGCGGTTGAAATCGGATTCGGTGAAAGTGGTCACGCTCTCCGCCATGCCCAGTTCCTGGGTGGCATCGTAAAATGCCGCCAAGTCTTGGCTGAGTTCCGGATAGAGCGTGTTCAGGGTGCCTAACTCGCCAGTGTGCGTGTCGAAGCCTTGGAGGGAACAGAAAAAAATCTGACGGCTCATGCCAAGCTGCGATTGCACCTGAATAATCTGGGCTACCTGCTGGAGCTGGGATCCGAGAGTAGTCTTGGGGAATTGCGTTTGGAGTGGAGTGGCCTGGGCGAGCGCGGAGGCTAGGGATTTGGCATCCTCCATACTCATAGACATCATCTGATTGGCGGCTTGTACTAGTGACACACCGTTATCGGTAGTTAATAGGGCAGTAAGAGCTGTCAGTCTGGCTTGGGAGGCCGCGGAACTGTTGAAACCCGCCAGCTCGAGTGACTGACCCGGAGCGATGGCGATGGGTTGCGTGCTGGCGTCGGCGCCCTCGAGCACATTGCCGGCCACGGAGAGAAAAGCGGGAAAGGAACCGGAATTGGTTTTTTGCGCGGCCAGGTAATCGGCCAAGCGGCCGGCCCATCCCGTCGGCGAGTTGCACTGGGCAACGGAAGTCTGCCACTGTTGCTGCTGGTCGAGATGCGAAAAGAGGTTGAATGGGATCTGCCCTTGCTGCGCCTGATACTGCGCCTTGGTGAGCGGCTGCACTAAAGAACCCACGTTGGCTACCACAGCCAGTTCCTTGCTGGAAAACAGGCTGGCCAGTTCGCTGAGCAGCGTGTGAAAACCATAAGGAGCGCCCGAGACACTGGTTACCTGCGCCATAAGCGCGTTGAGTACCGAGTCGAGATCCTCTGTTCCGCGGTTTGATTGGGCGGATGGTTCGTTCCCCCGATAATCACTTTGGAGGTCATGTCGTGATTGGTTTCCACCGGAATCATTTGGCCGATGTAGTAAGCGGGATTGTTGGCCTTCGAGGCAGCGCCCGGCGCTGCCGGATAAGTCCAGCCGGTGAGCGCGCGAGCCGTATCGGTTACCACGGCCTGTGTGTAGTTGGGAACGGGATTGCCGTTTGCGTCCAAAATCGGCGCGCCATCCGGGTTGAGCTGCGAGAGACCGACAGTAAACAATTGCATCAGCTCGCGGGCATAGTTCTCATTCGCGGCCGTACCCTTGATTGGATTACCTTTGTTATTATTTGCCATATTGAGATAAGTACCCATGGCGGGACTGAGCGAGACGGCTTTCATCAGGTCCCGGTAGTTGGCAAAGGCATTATCGAGGAGCAAATTATAATAAGGCGGCCAGGCGTAGGCTGGCCGGACTGTCACTCCGGAAACCACCCAGATTTCCGAGAGGGCAAATGCAACCCGCTGCCTGAGTTGATCCGGTCCGGTGACGGCGTTCTGAAAGAAAGCGCTCTGTAACGGGGTGAAATCTGTATTGGATTGGCCATTCGAGTTGAGAATTGGCTGGCTGGGCAGGTACGATGGCGGCGTCCGGAACTGCTGGTTGAGCCAGCCGGAAATTCCGAGCTGTTGCACCTGCTGGATATCCGCAGGAGTCGGCCCCCATGCGGCTTGATCGAGCAGGCGCGCGGCGGCGCGGTCACTGAGCGATGACGCGCTGCCGCTTTGTGCGAGCACCAGACGCGCCGTAAGTAAGGCGCAAACGATTAAGAGTGGCTTCATGGCCCTGCTCCTGTGAGATCCTAATGCAATCTTCAACCCGGAGAGTAAGAAAAAGTATCGGCCGCCGGCGTTGATTTAGCCGCACCCTGCGATAAATAAAGCGAATATTGTTAGTAAGGAGTCTCGGAGATGACAAAATGAAAACCAACGCGGCCCGGCTACTGGATTCTATGAGTATTTCCTACGAATTGCGGGAGTACGAAGTCGATCCGGAGGCGCTGGACGCCGAAACGGTGGCTCACAAGATCGGCCTCCCACCGGAGCAGGTGTTCAAAACGCTGGTGGTGCGGGGCGATCGAAACGGGGTCGCGTTTGCAGTGGTGCCGGCCGATGCCGAGTTGGATGAGAAAGCTCTGGCGCGGCTAACCGGTGACCGCAAGGTAGAACTGGTTCCTCTCAAGGAGGTGCAGCCGCTCACTGGCTATATACGCGGCGGGGTGACGGCACTCGCCGCTAAGAAAAGCTATCGCGTCTTCGTGGAGGAAACCGCGGAACTGTTTGATACGATCGCGGTATCGGCGGGCGTGCGTGGGGCGCAGCTTCTGCTCGCTCCGAAAGACTATCTGGCCGCTACAGATGCTACCACAGGGCCGATCGCGCGTAGCAAGAGTTAGCCGCTACTTGCGGGAGACAACCTCGCCGAAGTGTTTTTCGAGGCCTTGCCAGCACTCGAAATATTCGTGCTGCCGGATACTGGTCTCGAGCGCGAACCGCGAAGGCCGGATGACGAATTGTGTCTCGAACATGAAAGCCAGGGTATTGTCAAGGTAGACCGGCTTCAAGGGGGCACTGCTCGATCGCTCATAGGTTTCGGCATCCGGCCCGTGACCCGACATGCAATTATGCAGGCTCGCGCCGCCGGGCACGAAACCTTCTGCCTTCGCATCATATGCTCCGAAAATCAGGCCCATGAACTCGTTCATCACATTGCGGTGAAACCAGGGCGGACGGAACGTGTGTTCGGAGACTTGCCAGCGCGGGGGGAAGACGGCGAAATCCAGGTTGGCCGCGCCGGGTTCCGCGGAAGGCGAGGTCAACACGCTATAGATGGAGGGATCGGGGTGATCGAAGCTGACACTGTTGATGCAGTTGAAGCGGGCCAGGTCATATTTATAGGGAGCGTAGTTACCATGCCAGCCAACCACGTCGAGGGGGGAGTGATCGATAGTCGCTTCCCAGAGGCGTCCCTGGAACTTGGCCACGACGCGGAAGTCGCCTTCGGTGTCTTCAAACGCGGCTTGGGGAGTGAGGAAGTCTCGAGCATTGGCGAGGCCGTTGGCGCCGATCGGTCCCAACTCGGGGAGCCGCAAGTAAGCGCCGTAGTTTTCACAGATATAGCCGCGGGCGGGACCGTCGGGCAGTTCGACGCGGAATTTCAGGCCGCGAGGCAAAACGCAGATTTCGCCGGGCGCGGCCTCCAGGATTCCGAGCTCGGTGAAGATGCGCAGCCGGCCCAACTGGGGCACGAGCAGCAGTTCGCCATCGGCATTGTAAAAGAAACGGCCGCTCATGGGCTGGTTAGCGGCGTAAAGGTGAATGGCCACACCCGTTCGGAGTGAGGGTTCGCCGCTGCCGCCCATAGTGACCAGTCCGCCGATGAAGTCGGTGGGCGCTTCCTCAGCCGAGGGAAGTGGAAGTGGATCCCAGCGAAGTTGGTTCGGAGTGGGCGGGGCTTCGAGAAATGGGCCGCTGCGCAGCAAACCGGTAGGAATTTCTTCAAACGGGCGATGAGTTACCGAAGGGCGGATGCGGTAAAGCCAGGACCGCCGGTTACAGGCGCGGGGCGCGGTAAACCCGGTGCCGCTGAACTGCTCCGCGTAAAGGCCGAGCGGATGGCGCTGCGGCGAATTCTGTCCCTGCGGCAAAGCGCCGGCCACGGCTTCGGTGGCGAATTCATTGCCGAATCCGGACAAGTATGAAAGAGCACGCGACGGCATGGTGCCTCCCGCCTGAATTCTACCGCGGCGGAGCGGCGGTGCCGTCAGGCTACTATGAAGATATGTCCGCTCACGTGTGGCCGCGCCTGACCCCCGAAGAATACCTCGCCATGGAACGCGCCGCGGAATGGAAGAGTGAATACTACGACGGCCGCATGTACGCCATGTCGGGGGTATCCCACGCACACGCGATCATCGTTACGAATTTCCTGCGCAACCTCCCTGACACGCTTGGCGATCGCCCCTGCCTGGTAACTGCCAGCGACTTGCGGGTGAGGGTCCAACCGGGCGGCCTCTATACGTATCCGGATGTCGTGGTGGTTTGCGGAGAGCCTAAGTTTGCCGACGATCAGCGCGACACTCTCCTGAACCCGATCGTAATTGGAGAGGTACTCTCTCCTTCCACTGAGCGCTATGATCGCGTCTTCAAATCTGCGCAATACCGCTCGATGGAATCGCTTCAGGAGTATATGCTCATCTGGCAGGCCGCGCCTCGCATCGAGGTGTTGCGCCGCCAATCAGGAGACAACTGGCTGGTCACCGAGTTTGATGGTTTGGATGCCATCTGCCGCTTGGAAAGCGTGGATTGCAGTCTTCCTCTGTCGGCGATCTACAAAAATATCACCTTCGGCAACAAGGCACCGGCCCGTTGACGCTGCGTTGTTCAGCCGGCTGCGCCTTCCAACACGGCGCCCTCCAGTACATCCAGTATCCTGCAAGCGGCCTTACCATCCCACAGATCGGGAATTGCTCCCGGCTCAGGCTTCTCTTCTAAAGCAGCGAGAGCAACCGGCAGGATCGAAGCCGGATCGGCGCCGATCAGTTTGTTGGTGCCGCGCTCCAAAGTGATCGGGCGCTCGGTATTCTCTCGCAGAGTAAGGCAGGGGATTTGCAAAATCGTAGTTTCTTCCTGAATGCCGCCCGAGTCGGTAAGCACCAGCCGCGCTTCGCTCAGCAAACGGAGGAAATCCAGGTAGCTGAGAGGGGCGGTCAGGATAAGCTGCGATTCCGGAAAGCCCTCAGCCGGAATTCGCTGGCGGGTCCGCGGGTGAACGGGAAAGACTACGGGTATGTGCCGACTGAGTGCACAGAGCATTTGGAGAAGGCTACTGAGCCGGGCCGGATCGTCCACATTGGACGGGCGGTGCAGGGTAACTACGGCATATTGCCCGGGCGCGATTCCCAGACGCCTAAGAATATCGGACCCGGCGGCTTTGCTCCGAAAGCGTAGCAGCGTATCGATCATGACGTTGCCCACCAGGTGGATCTTCCGTTCCGGAATGCCTTCGGCCGCAAGGTTTCGCACGCCGCTGGGCTCGGTGACAAAGAGCCAGTCGGCAAGAACATCGGTCACTACGCGGTTGATCTCCTCCGGCATGCTCCGGTCGAAGCTGCGCAAGCCCGCTTCCACGTGGGCAATCGGTATTTCCATTTTGGCGCCGATCAGCGCCGCTGCCATTGTGGAGTTGACATCGCCTACTACCACCAGCAAGCCAGGGCGATTCTGTTGCAATTCGCCCTCTAAAGCCAGCATGATTTGCGCGGTTTGCTGGGTCTGGGAACCTCCGCCCGCGCCCAGGTTCACATCCGGCTGCGGAAGCTCGAGATCTTCAAAAAAGGAATCGGACATATCCGGGGAGAAGTGCTGGCCGGTGTGCACGAGGCGGGGAGAAAAACGCGGGCGCTGCCGGAGTTCCTGAACAATGGCGGCCATCTTGATGAAGTTGGGCCGCGCGCCGACGACGCAGGTAATTTTCACGCTAAAGACTTAGTGATCCGAGGGCAAATTAGATCTCTGGTTTTGATTATCGAGTGCTTGATTATACTGAGCCGTGCCGCGGGCGCTACTGCCCGATGGCCAGGTAATACGCTAATTCTGCAGCTTTAGCGTAGTACCGATGGCCACGGTCACGCCGCTTTGCGCGGAAGCCCCGCCGATTTGCACCGTAACGGGGACTGCGTTGCTCGGTTGAATGCCGCTCGGCACCTCAACCGTCAGTTCCACGATACCGGCTACTTGGCCCGGCGCGCCACCGGCATAACTGACTTGCGCTTGCTGGCCGCCGATGGTCACCGCCACCGGAAGAGTCAGCATAGGCAGCGGTGGAGAGCCGAGCGACCCATCGGTCGAAGTGGGCGAAGTTTGCCCGCCTCCGGTCAGGTACAACGAAATCAGGCTGCCGGGCGCTGCCGGATTGCTTGCGGAGTTCACGCTCAGATCCTGGTTAAAGGCAACCGCTTGTCCTTGCCCCGAACTGTTAGTGGTGAAAATACCAGGCGCTGCCGTGGCGATTGGCTCGCTCAATGGGCCAACGGTCTGGTTCTGGTTTTCGATCACGATTTGGACGTTTGGCCCACTGAGTTCAAACGGCGCCACCGCGGCCACCTGGTTCGGCGAGGTGTACAGCACAGGCGCGGCGATTCCATTGAAGCTCACGCTCGTGCCTGCCACGCTGGTGGGCACGGTTCCGTTACTCCCGAGCTGATACGTCTGCAACTGGCTTGGGCCCAGGCCAGAGCCATAGAACACGACGATTTCGCCCGGCGCGATTGAGCCAGCCTGGTTGGACGCCGCATTAGTAACCGCGCTGAGGGTAACTCCTGGCGCGGCCACCTGGAGGAGCCGAACCGCGTTATTGCCCGTGTCTGCCACGTACAGGTTTCCCGACGCATCCACCGATAAGCCAACCGGCGCATTGAATTGAGCCTTGGTGGCGACACCGGCATCGCCTGAATAGCCGATGGTCCCGTTGCCCGCAATAGTTGTGATCGTGCCCGCAAAGATGGCGCGAATTCTCGCCGTGCCGTCGGTGAAATAGAGATTATCGAAAGCATCCACCGCGATCGCCGACGGGCTGGTGATCTGTGCGCTGGTAGCCGGCCCGCCATCGCCTGCGAACCCCGTGAGGCCATTACCCGCGATGGTGTTGATGGTGCCATCCGCGGTAACTTCGCGGATTACGTTATTGTTGCTATCCGCAATATAGAGGTTTCCTGCGGCATCTACCGCGATCCCAAGCGCCTCGTTGAAGCTGGCCATGATTGCGGGGCCGCCGTCCCCCGAGTATCCCTGAAGGCCATTACCCGCCACAGTGTTGATGGTGCCGTCCGACCCTACTTCGCGAATCCGCTGGTTGCTGAAGTCATCGATGTATACGTTGCCCGCTCCATCGATTGCAACCGATGTGGGAGAGTTCAATTCCGCGCTGGCGGCCGGCCCGCCATCTCCGCCGTAACCCTGGCTCCCGGTGCCGGCGAACGCCGTCACACTCCCGTTGGTTCCAATCTTCCACACGCGATTTGCCTCGGAGTCCGCCACGTATGCATTTCCCGCTGAGTCGGCAGCCATGCCGCGGGGAAGTCTGAAGGACCCGCTGCCCACGCTGCTGATGATTCCTTTATTTACAATACGCACCACCGCATTTTGCGAATCCGCAATAAAGAAGGTTCCGTCCGAGGTGCTCACTCCGGCCGGCGCGTTCAGTTGCGCGGCAGTAGCCAATCCTCCGTCGCCCGAATAGCTCAGGATGCCGTTCCCTCCCACCGTAGTAATCGT
>JASIAM010000269.1 GCA_030041985.1 Bryobacteraceae bacterium
CTTGCTCCGGTCATAATTCCTCCCGCCAACACGAAAAGCGCGGGCCAGGGAGTGCGCATGGAGTTTAGTGTAGCGGAAGGGCATGGCTCGCTTCGTATCTCGCTCTATTCGCGGGAGCGCATAAAACGCTGAATTTCGCTAGCCGCCTGCCGATGCCCTCCGGCTTCGCGCAGCGATGAGCCGACGCAGGCCGCCGCTACGCGGAAAACCGATTCGCAGAGGACCTTCTCGACGCTCGTGCGAATCGCGCCGGCTTCCAGTTCACCCGTGTGTAATACCACACCAGCGCCGAGTTCTGCGGCGCGGCTGGAAATCCAGAATTGATCCGCGCCCTGTGGCGTCAGAACGAGCGGTACCCCAAAATACAGCGCTTCCTGGACGCTGTTCATCCCGCCATGCGTGAGGAATGCGGCCGAACGGCGCAGGATTTCGATCTGCGGCAGGACAGGCCGAACGATGAGATTTTCCGGCATTGGTCCCAGAGTTTCGATGGGGAAATGCTCGCCTGCTGACAATGCCACCTGCCAGGGACCGCCTGCGAGTTCTTCCACGCACCTGCGCAGAAACTTCGGACGTTCCCCGTATACCGTACCCAGGGAAACAAGAACTAGAGGCCGGCCATCGAGGCGTTCGAAAGGGAAATCGGGAGCTTGCGGGCGGAACGCCAGGCACGGCCCCACGAATCGAAAACGCCGCTCATCAAAGATCTCGGCCAACGGTTGAAATAGCCGCGACGTATACACCAGGTTGCAATCCGCGTAGCTTTGCAATAATTGCGACGGCGATGGCGCTTCGCGAATACCGCATCGCAAAAGGCCGGACCGGTGGCGCGCCGTAAAATCCGCGTACCACTCCGGAGTCAATTGCGGGTCCTCACTCCTCCCGGCGCCATACTTGCGGTCAATCTCGGGATTCATCAGAATACTGGGGACCGAGGCCATGGCCGGCAATCCGAGAAGTTGCGCAATCATGCTGCCCCAAGGCGCAAAACTGTCGTACATGATGTGGCTGGGGCGGGACCGCCGCACCGGCTCGAGGCAATGTTCCAGCACTGCGCAACTCAAGCGCAGCAGTGTTTCCAGCGTGGCCGTTAGCTGGGCGAACGGACCCGGCCCGCGCTCCGGCATGCGGAATCCCGCGCCGTATGAGCGGAATCGGGCGCCGGTCTTTTCAATTGATTGCTGAAATGGTTCCGTGCTGTAGAACGTGACTTCGCACCCGCGCCGCGACAGTTCCCGGAAAACGGAAAGCGTAGGATTGATGTGCCCATGGGCGGGAAAGCTAAAATACGTAAGGGCAGCCGTTCTCTTATTGTAGTCGCGTAAAACATGCGAAGCTTTGTGTGTTGATGCCGGTGGTGGCCGCTCCCGGCGGGCAATATCGCCAGCGGCCCTTACGTGGTCAATGTACAACCGAGTTGATTGACAGAGCGGAACTGCGGCCATAAGACTGACCAAGACGCTCTTTTTATGCGTTTTAGAAGTGCCGGCGCAGGTCGCGAAACGTATCCAATACCAGCAGGTTGCCGTTGGTATGCCGGATATCCTGTTTTTCCAGCACCCACGTGTGCGCATGCGGGATGAAGACGGCATTCAGGCCGGCTTCGAGCGCTGGATTGATGTCCGATTTGGGACTGTTACCGATCATCCAGGTGTGCCCGCAATCCATAGAGCAATCGGTTACCAGCTTCCGGTAAGCCGCCGTGTCTTTCTCCTTCACGATCGCCACGTGGTGAAAGAAGGGAGCAAGGCCCGAGCGTTCCACTTTCAGCTTTTGTTCTTCGGGAGGCCCCTTGGTGAAGAGAGTCAATTGGTGGCGCAGAGAAAGATATTCGAGCGTTTCCGGCACGCCTTCGATGACCTCCAGGGGACAATCGAGGATGCGTTCGGCGAAGCTCATCACGGTCCGGAGATCCTGCTCCCGTACGGCGCGCTCGCAGAGGTTCTGGTAACACTGGCGCAGATTGCGGGCGAAGTTGAGAGAGCCATAGCCGTGAATCTTGCTGTTAGTTTCCTCGATTTCATCGAGCACCGCGCGGACCTCGGCGGAGGAGAGCGAAGAGTGATCCAGAAAAGTCACGAACTCATAGAAGGCGCGCTCGAAATAGATGTTATTTTCCCAAAGCGTGTCGTCGGCATCGATGATCAGGTGTTGGCGCATGGACTACCGCGTTACCCGCGGCGCAAGCTGGAAGGGGATCTCAAAGACGGCGTCGACATCGATGGCTGCTCCATCCCGCCGCGCCGGTTCAAATTTCCACTGGGCAAGCGCCTCTTGCGCGCTGCGGTCGAGCCGGCCGTCGAGGCTGCGCAACACTTCGACCGTATCTACGCTGCCATCCTTACGAATTACGGCAGCGAGGCGCACCTTGCCTTCCACGCGCTCTTCGACGGCTGCGGGAACATACTTGGGATCGACTTTGCGCACAGGCACCGGCGGCTGGATGCCCGGCGTGGAGTGCGCAGGCGAGTGATCGCCGGGTTCACGCTCGGCGAACCAGACCATCCAACTTCCCGAGTAGCTGGTGACATTGGGCATCTGCAGGGCCATGCTGTAAACCATGCGGCCCTGGAGCCGCGGATCGGGCGCAGCGGCAATGCGTACTCCGGCGGGCGAGGTGCTATTTGGCGGCGGTTCGGCGATTCCGGTGGCACGGGCCGCGGCCATCAGGTTGTGCAGCGACGTGGGTGGTTCGAGGATGGAAAGCAGCGTTTGGCGGTCCGCGCTGCCGGTACGAGCCAATAAGCCCGGAACCACGAGTTGGCTTTGCTGGGGCGCGTCATCTGTGCCCACCGGTTGCGGCCGCGGTCCGGTTGAAAAACCGGCTTGCTGGGATGCCTTGGGCGTGGGGATTTCCGGAAGGCGCGTGGGCAACAGGCCGACGATGGCCAGATCCGCCTGCGCCGGGCGATTGGCGGGGGAAACTTGCGGCGCTTCGGCAATCGTAGGAGTGGTGACCGGCGTTGGCTCTTGTGGGGGAGTGAAGTTTTTTAGCGGCTTTGCCATCGCGATAGTTAAAACGGGTTTGGCGGGCGCGGTTTCGGCAAGCGTGGGCGCGGCGGGCACGCTGACCGGGCTGGGCGTGGGCTGATGCTCGGCCTCGACTGGCGGGATGAAGGTTTTCCGGGCTCGCGCCAGTGGGGGCAGCAGGGTGGAGGCGGCGGTGTGTTGGGCTGCCGCGACTGTCAGTTCCGGCGCTGCCGGCACAATCACAACGGGCGCGTGCGCTTGTGTTTCCGGGGGCGGCACGAAGGATTGGAGCTTCGGCCGAGCAGGCGGATTCAAGGCCACAATATTCGGCGAAGGCAGCAACTCGGGTTTGGTAAGAGGCGGCGCAGGAGTCCAGATCAATTGCGGCGGGCGCAACAGGTCTTGTTTGCCGGCCACCAGAGTTTGTGGGGATCGCGTGAGCGCGCGCGGAGCGGCCGTGGCGCGCGTGGATTGGGTTGGCGAGACCGCGGGCAGAGGCTGCTTCAGGCTGTACCAAACAATTCGCGCGGCATTCCGCCGGATTTCCCGATCGAATAAGGGCGTCCGATTCTCCGCAACGGGCGCCCAGATTACCCAGGCCAGCACCGCACCATGAAGGCCCACCGAGCCAATCAAGGACATCGCCTTGCGGAGGCCGGCAGGATCGGCACGGAGGGTAACCTTCATCCGCTACATCTCCACATGTTTGCCGCC
>JASIAM010000270.1 GCA_030041985.1 Bryobacteraceae bacterium
GATTTCGTCCATACGTTCTCCTTCAGTATTGCGGAAGAACGTTTACACAAAAAATCTTAAACCCTCTGTCCAGGTGTCGAGAGAAGTTGCCCCCAGCGACCGGTAAAACTCAATCGCAGGCTGGTTCCCATCAAGCACCAGCCATTCGATACGGACGCAATTTCGCTTTAGGGCGATGCGCGCCACCTCCTGAAACAGCGCGCGTCCGATGCCCTGCCGCCGCACTTCGGGCCGGACAAACAGGTCTTCCAGATACAGGCCGCGCCGTCCCCGCCAACTCGAGAAATTGGGGAAGAACATAGCGTACCCGGCGATTTCCTCTCGCAGGCATGCCAGTAAGACTTCAACAGACCGCGTTTGAAACAGCGCCTCTTCGAGGTACGACTCGGTGACCGATAAGGCGCCGGGAGGGGCGCCCTCGTATTCCGCCAAGGCGCGGATGAGGGCAAGAATAGCCGGCACATCGGCCTCAACGGCCGGGCGGATCTGGAGGATCTGGGCCAATTGGATAGCGTGGTAGGCACGGGCAGATTCGAACTGCCGACCTGTCGCTTAGGAGGCGACCGCTCTATCCATCTGAGCTACGTGCCCGTGTGCTCTCATTTATTGTAGCCGTTTGTTTCGCGTCTTTCCTTTGCCGGTCCCCTTGCCTGGCCTGCGGCGCGGTTCCTCTTCCACTAGCGAGAACTGCAGCTTGCGCTCACTGGCATCCACGCGGTCTAATATGACACGCACGCGATCGCCGATAGCGAACTCGCGGCGCGTGTTCTTGCCCACCACCTTGCGGACATTTTCGTGATACGTGAACTCGTCTCCTGGTAACGTATCGATGGGCACCAGGCCTTCCACAAACAGATTCGCCAGTTCCACGAAGAGACCGTACTTGGTAGTGCTGATGACCAGGGCATCGAAATCTTCCCCGATGCGCCCGGCCATGAAGCGCACTTTCTTCCACTCGACCAGTTCGCGTTCAGCATCGGCGGCGCGGCGCTCCGATTGAGAGCACTCCTCGGCGACGGCGCTCAATTCGGTTTTGGGAGACGTGGGATCTCCGGCAAGCACCGCGCGCAGCAGGCGATGCACCACCAGGTCCGGGTAGCGGCGGATGGGAGAGGTGAAATGGGTATAGGCACTGGCTGCGAGCGCGAAGTGGCCGGCATTTTCGGTACTGTAGCGGGCCTGTTTGAGCGAGCGCAGCATCAGGTAACTCAGGATTCGCTCTTCCGGCTTGCCTTCGATTTTAGCCACCAGTTTCTGATAATGGCGCGACGAAACTGGCACACCGGAAACGGGCAGAACGAGTTCGCGGCGCCGGTTCCTTCCGTTGCCGTGGCCTTGATCGCGGCGCCGGGTGGTGAGATCGAACTTCTGCACCGGAATGGCGCCGATGCCCAGCGAGTATCCGAAGTGCGCGGCCACTTCTTCAAACTCCATGACGCGCTTGGGGTCGGGCTTTTCATGAATGCGGTAGACCGCGGCAATTCCCGCATGCTCCAGGTGCGCCGCCACGGCCTCATTGGCGGAAAGCATGAATTCTTCGATGATGCGGTGGGCGATGTTGCGGGGCGCCCGCGTGACGCCCGTCATAGCGCCCCATTCATCGAACTCGATCAGTGGCTCGGGCAGGTCGAAATCGATGGAGCCGCGCCGCACCCGTTTGCGGTTCAAAATCAGCGCCAGCTCGCGCATTAATTCGAAGCGGCCGGTGAGAGCGCCGTAGCGCTGGCGCAAACCGGTGTCGCCTTCGAGAAGGAGGTGAACATCCGTGTACGTCATACGTTCCACGCTGCGGATGACGCCGGGCGTGAACTCCTGCGAGACGATTTCCCCCTGGTGATCGATCTCCAGCAGGGCCGAGAGCACCAGGCGATCGAGATTGGGATTGAGCGAACAGATATTGGTGGAAAGCTCGAAGGGCAGCATGGGCACCGCGCGATCGGGAAAGTACACACTGGTGCCGCGCAGGCGCGCTTCGGTATCGATGGGTGAACCGGGCCGCACGTAGTGGCTGACATCGGCGATGTGCACGTGCAGGGCGAAGTTGCCATTCGGCAGATTATCGACCCAAACAGCGTCATCGAAATCGCGGGCGGTTTCCCCATCGATGGTCACCACGGCAAGCGGGCGAAAATCGCGGCGGCCGGCGAGTTCGCGGGCGGCGATCACATTCGGAATGGATTCGGCCTGCGCGATGACTTTGGGAGGAAACTGGTGCGACAGGTGATGCTTGCGGATGACGATTTCGACATCGACGCCGAAATCATCGGGATTGCCGAGGATCTCGATCACCTGGCCAACGGGGCTCGAGCCGCGCTGCGGATATTCGAGCAGTTCGACATTGACAATCATGCCGTCGAGATCGGCGGGGGAGAAAACCTCGGGGGTACTGGCTCCGATGCGATCGGCAGCCCGGTGGGCGGGGGGAAGCTCGAGGCCATCCGGAATCTCGATACGCTGGCGGATGCGCTCATCGTGCGGCACGACATAGTAGCCGCGGGGGCCGATGCGGAACTCGCCTACGACTGTGGGCTGAGCGCGCTCGAGCACTTTGAGGATCACACCATCGGTGCGTCCATCGCTCTCAATCCGCTCGATGCGCACCAGGACGCGATCGCCATGCATGGCTTTTTCCGCGGAATCGGGAGGAAGGAAGACATCGCCCACGACGCCTTCAATGGGATGCTCGGCGATGAGAAAGCCGTAGCCATCGCGGTGCATGTTGAGGCGCCCCACGGCGACGTCGCGGGCGTGCGACCGGACAGTGTAGTGGCCCGATCGCATTTCGATCAGATCGCCGCGGGCTACCAACCGGTTCAGGGCCGCTTCGAGTTCCTCGCGCCGGGTGCCTTTAGCGCCGAGTTCGCGAACCAGGTGCTTGAATCCGGCGCGTGCATGCGGCTGCTGAGCGATGTGCTCGAGCAGTTCGGCATCCTGCATACCCCGAGTTTCGCACGACTGCGGGACCTCTTAGCGCGAGTCCATTCCCCTGACGCTTGCCGGCGCGGCCCGGCTTCCATTTCGCTGGGGCGGCCGCAACCACTTCCCCGGCAGCTTGGAAACGTACGCCAGCCGCTCGATGACGGGCAGCAGACGGCGAACCGTGCGGCCATCGAACAAGAGGCTCCCGGTGACGAGGGCGGGATGGGGAATGGTTGTGCAGCAGCGCGAGCAGACGTCCACTTTGCCGCCTTGCCCGGCGGCATGGAGGCGGCGCATGCGCTCCATCTCCGGCGAGTTCCAGATCTGGGTGAGCGGCTCGTGATCGAGGTTGCCAAGCGGCGCGCCATCGAGCATGTAGCTTTGGCAGCAGGGATAAACATCGCCATTTTGCTTCACATACATGGGGCCGCGCCAAAGGTAGTGGCAAGGATGCTTCCAGTCCTCCGCGGAATGCCCGGCTTCAGGGCGCATGAGATTGGTCTCATCCTCTTTGATGCGGATCTGGTCGATGCCCGGAATCGTCCGCCAGAAGGACACAAAGTCGCTGACTTCGGCCGCGTTGCCTTCCATGCGGACCATTTGTATAACCACCTGGAGTTTGGAACGGCGCTGGTGCTTCATGCGCGCGAAGCGCACAAAGTTGTCGCGGACTTTTTCAAATTTCGCTCCCTTGCGATAGAACTCGAAGGTCTCCTTGCGGGCGCCATCGAAGCTGAGCGTGATCTGCTCGAGCGGCGAATCGAGAACGCGAGCGGCGAGTTTCTCATCGAGGAAGGTGCCGTTGGTCGAAAGCAGAGTGGAAATGCTATGGCGGTGACAGAACTCGATGCGCTCGAAGATCCGGGGGTCCATAAACGGCTCGCCGAGGCCAATCAGCATCATATGTTCGGCGGTGTTGCCGGCTTCGCGCACCAGTCGCTCGAACACGGTAGTGGACATGTCGGCCTTGGGCTGCTTGTGCGTTTCGCGCGGGCACATGGGGCAGTAGAGATTGCATTTGGCGGTGGTTTCGACGATGTACTCCACCGGTAGCGCGTTCAGCCGGGACCGGCGCGCGATGTAACCCCACAGCAGCTTTGCGCGATTCCAGGCCTTCATTGCGTATACTCATTGTACAAGCGCGCTACCTTCAACAACTCAATTCGCGATGATGGGCAGAGAGAAGAGCGCATGAACATCACGATTTCGGGAGCTTCGGGACTGATCGGGCGCCGATTGCTGCGGGTGTTAGGCAAAGCGGGCCACACTCTTCATGTGCTAAGCCGGCATGGGGGAACGAACCTGCCGAATGGCGTGCGCTTGTCGGTGTGGGACCCGGGCCGGCTGCCGCCGTCTGCAAGCCTGGAGCAGGCCGACGCGGTGATTCACCTGGCTGGGGAACCGGTGGCACAGCGCTGGACGGCCGAAGTGAAGCGGCGCATCCGGGAGAGCCGGGTGATGGGAACAAAAAATCTGGTGGAGGCACTTTCGCAATTGCCGCGCCGGCCGGACGCTTTGATTTCCACTTCCGCCGTGGGATATTACGGCGCGCGCGGAGATGAAATACTCTCGGAATCGTCAGCGCCCGGCAGTGGGTTTCTGCCGGAAGTATGCGTGGAATGGGAACGGGCGGCGCAACAGGCATCGGCTTTCGGTATGCGGGTGGCAATCATTCGCATCGGCGTGGCGCTCGATAAGCGCGGTGGGGCGCTGGGCCGCATGCTGCCGCCATTTCGCGCGGGACTGGGAGGCCCGCTCGGTTCCGGGCAGCAATGGATGTCTTGGATTCACGCCGGGGATCTGGCTGAGCTGTTCCGGTGGGTCATGGAAGAACGGCTGGCCGGCGTGTTCAACGGAGTAGCGCCTTTTCCGGTTACCAACAGTGAATTCACGCGGGAACTGGCTCGCGCGCTCGGGCGGCCTGCCTTCATCGGAGTGCCTCAATTCGGCTTGAAGCTGCTGTTTGGGGAAATGGCACAAGTGCTGCTGGACAGCCAACGGGCAGCGCCGCGCGCGGCCGAGAGTAGCGGCTTTCGTTTCCGCTTTCCGCAGGTTGGGCCGGCTTTGGGGGATCTGCTGCGAGAGTGACGCGGTAGTGGGTCGGGTTGAGTCGAGGGCTGGAGGACTTCGAGGGGCCGGCGACTACGCGGTCAGGTGAACTTCCAGCTTCCTACAAGGGGACTTTTGGCTGCTTCGCGATCAGATCGGTGGATAACGCTTGATATATTAAAGTGCCTTGCGCCTCAAGATTGAAATTGTGCGATCGTCTGGACAGCTTTCTCAAGCGCAGCGATAAATACTTCGACCTTTGGAAGCCAATCGGCGCGGTACCAAGAGCACCATGTGGTCATGGAGTCCTTCGGCGGCATCAGCCCTCCTTGTTCGGATTGGTCAACTAGGGTCGTTGCAAACTGCTTTCCGAGTGTCGAAGCTTGGTATGCCGGAAGATGCAGGCCCAAGTTGCCATCCGCATGCACGGAAAACGGTGCCGCTCTAACATCACTAATCGACCGCCATCTTGGGCTAAACGATCCGATGACGCGCCCGCGGCCCCAGGCCAAGTCAGCATGCAACCGTACACAGGCATCGTAAACCCTCCGCAGCCGACCTATTTCATCCTCGTTCAAGCCTTTTTGCTGAGCGTTGGTCGCAAACCCCTCCCAATCGACGGCCACGGTCTGACCATCTCGCTGCGATGAGGCCTGACGTTTGATGACCCGAATCTGCTCTGTGAAGCCGAAGAGTGTCGGAACCACCACCTTTGAGCCGTTCTTCTCGAATTGGCGCGCCTCGACGAGGATCACTTCCATTAGAGACATTTGCCCGTTCAAGAACTCCACAAGCTTCTTCAACTCCACAGGTGCTTCGTCCATGAAGAACACGATCCGCACCTCCCCGGCCTTTAGCCTCCGTTCGACTTCCTCAAAGAAATCCTCGGCGCTATCAACTTTGGGCTGGAGTTTACCGAAAACTTGGCTGAAGTCTGCGGTTTCCCCCTCAGCGATGCGGCGAAGGTCATCGCCAGACCAAGAGTCCTTGGCGTTTGCCACGTACTCCAGAACCTGCCCAATCGCCTCCCTTCGTGTACGGGTGTCTAGATAGCGCTTACATTCGATGAACGTCGGGGTTGCATCTTGATCCACAAAAAGAAAGTCGATGTTATACCGAGCCGCTCCTGTTTGCGGGTCTGGAACTGGCATTTCGCGCTTAACAAGCATCCATCGGATCGGAGTTTCTGGGTCGATTTGATCGCCGGGCAGCAAATCGTAGTTATTCAGAAGTAAACACTGGAGTTCCCTGTCCTCGTTCCTAGCCCGAACGGGGTTCATCGCTTCAGTCTTGCCGTTATCCCTCACCAGGTAAACGCTCGCCATAGCGTCTATGGTAAACCGGATCAATTCGATCATGGAGCGCTCGATCATAGCACAGAAGTCACCTCTTATGGTCCGACGTTATTTCCACATTGACGTGTGAGCTCGGACTTGTGACCGTCCAAAAACGGCATTCGAGTCCAGGAAAGCGAGAACACCTCGTCGACGGCTTTGCCAAATTGCCCATCTCGACGAACCGGATGTCGTGCCGAGCGCTGAGCGGAGTCGGCTCAAAGCGTCTCAGCATCGGCGGTGCTAATGGATTTCACTACTTCTCAGAAAACCGCCGTGGCCCGCGAACCTCGGGCAGGAGTGTTAGCTCGCGAGCTCCGAAGGTCGAGGCCTCACGAGGGACAATCCGGACATTGGCCAGAAACTGGGTTGTGGTTAATGGCACTCGGACCGCAAACGGCATGAAACAACGAATCGCCTTAGGGGTGCATCAAACGGGCAGATAGCGAACTGGCCCATTACCCAAACGGCGAAGGAACGGGGGAGGGAATCTTCGAAAACAAGTCCTTCCCGCACTGTTTTATTCACAACTTTGCCACACACCAGGCCCGTAAGTGCAAGCAGTCCATACAGCAAAAAGTTGTTGAAAAGCGGATAAACACGGACGATTTGTGCTGGCGTTTCCGCCAACATCGGGTTACAACAAATAAGTCGATCAGGCGGCTGCGCGGCAGGATGGCAAATCTCGGGGGAGGTGGCTGTTCGGTCGCGCAGGCGTCTTGAGAATGTCCTAGGGAAGGGCCGGACTTGTCCGGCCCTTACTTTACCCCTGCCGGTTGCGCCACTGGCACCGCTGTCAGCCATCGAAACCGATCGGGCCGCGTGCCATTCACAATCGCAAAGAACTCCTTCTGCAGCCTTTCGGCGATGGGTCCGCGCCGTCCTTTACCGACCGGGATGCGGTCGATGCTACGGATGGGCGTGATCTCGGCTGCCGTGCCGGAGAAGAAAACCTCGTCTGCGATATACAGCATTTCGCGAGGGACGATCGTTTCGACTAGCGGAATATCGAGTTCGCGCGCGAGTGTCAGGATGCTGTCGCGCGTAATGCCGGGAAGGACGGAATTGCCCAGGGGCGGTGTATGAATCCGCCCGTCGCGCACCACGAAAATATTCTCGCCGGAGCCTTCGCTTACGTAGCCGGACGTATCGAGCGCAATCCCTTCCGAGTAGCCGTTCGCCAGGGCTTCCATTTTCATGAGTTGGGAATTCATGTAATTGGCGCCAGCTTTGGCCAAAGCGGGCAGAGTATTGGGGGCGATGCGGTTCCAACTGGAGATGCACACGTCCACGCCTTCCGACAGAGCCTCATCGCCAAGATACTTGCCCCAGTTCCAGCAGGCGATGTACACATCGATGGGATTCTTGAGCGGGTTTACCCCCATTTCGCCGTAGCCGCGGATGATGATGGGACGGATGTAGCAGGAATCCATCCGGTTGACACGCACCAGTTCCAGCATCGCCTCCGCAAGCTCATCGCCCGAGTACCCCAGATTCTCCATGCGGTAAATTTTGGCGGAGTCGAGCATCCGGCGAATGTGCTCGCGCAACCGGAATACCGCGGGGCCCGAGGGGGTGGCGTAGCAACGGATGCCTTCGAAAATCGAACTGCCGTAGCTGACGACGTGGGACAGCACATGGATGGTCGCCTGTTCCCAAGGGATGAAGCGGCCGTTATGCCAGATTTTTTCGGTGGGTGTCAACATGCCGTCAATTATAACTTGTAGCTAATAGAGCTATAAGGCGCGGTGTCCGGCAGTTGCACTCTGGGCGCAAGCTGAGACTTAGAACGTGAATCTTGCGACCAGCGTTCCGTTGCGCGGAACCAGCGCGCCTGTGAAGCCGGGAGTCAGAGTGTTCATAAATCCGAAGCCGGAAGCGGCATTGCCGTTCGGCTGCTTGGTCTGAGGAGCCTGGAAATTGGTGTTGCTGGGATTGCCCCAGTAGGCCCGGTTGAACACGTTGTAGAACTCCATGCGCAGATTGAACGACATCCTCTCGCGAAAACGCCACGTTCGGCCAATGCCCATGTTCTCGGAGGGACGGCGCTGCGTCCGGTAATTGCTGTAATATGCGGCGGACGTTCCGTATTGGCCGGCGGGTGGATTTGTCCAGGCGGCCGGATTCAGAAGGAAAGTCTTATTCGGGTCGTAGCAGTGACAGTTGGGATTTACGGTAAAAAGTGGCACGCCGGGCACGCGGTCGGCAAATGTGCCAGTCGTTCCGGTGACACCACCGGGAGTTGCGGCGAATATGTCTGCATTCAGGTTGTTATTCGCGAATGGGACCTGTATGGGGAATCCGCTGGCATACTGGAGGAAGGCTCCATAAGTCCAGTCGCGGATCAACCAGGAAAGCGCTTTATTGGTAGCGATCCTCGGAGTGACGTAGGTCAACGAAATGTTAAACAAAAACGGCTGATCGTAAGTGGAAAGGTATTTATCCTGGCGCCGGTTATTGGGATCATTCACCACAGCGCTGCCGGTTGTGCCCGGGTTTGGTTCACCAATCTCGGTTCCGATATCCTCGGCTTTCGACCAGGTGAACGTACTCAGAAAAGACAGGCCATGAGAGAGGCGTTTGGTCACTTTGGCCTGAAGTGCGTTATACCAACTGTCTCCCAATGGGTCCCAAATGGATTCGATAGTAGTGAACTGCGGGAACGGACGTAAGGATTGGGCGAGGGTTTGTGTAAGCGGGAAGCTGGGATATGGTGGAGTGCCAAGACCCGCAGCAATGACCTGCGGGGAATTCAAAGGCATAGTGAGAAGGGGGCTGGCCGCAGTCAGTCCTAGCGAGGCTAATCTGGCTTGGGACACCTCGTTGATGTTGAGAAGTCCGGGAGACTGCCACCAGATTCCGCGATTGCCGATGTAAGTGGCTTCTACTACCAGGTTCGTGGCGAGTTCCCTCTGCACTCCAATACTCCACTGATACTGGCGTGGAGGCCGTCCGGCATTCGGATCAAGGAAAGGAACAAAAGGTGTAGAAAGGGGGACGGGCGTGCCCGTGGTGTTGAACTGGCTCGGATTCAAGTTCGGCCATGGCGGTGGATTGAAAGACGCAGGGATGCCCACCGACAAAGTTGTGACTGCCGCTCCGAAGGAGGGAGCCGTAACCGTATTGGTGGAACCGGCCAGGCTTGCCGATATATTGTTATTAGATTCCGTGTTTCCGTAGATAATGCCGAAGCCGCCGCGCATTACCGTCTTATTGGTGACCTGATAGGCGACACCCAGTCTTGGGGCGAAGCCATACGGGTAATTCTTGGCAAGATCACAGTTGCAGTGCCCCGGTCCGGTGCCTTCGAAAATCACGGCGCCGGGAATGCCCCCCAACGCTGGATTGGGCGTAGTGGGTGAGAAGAACGTATCGCGGCCATGCTCCTCCTGTAAGTAACTGGAAAAATCATAGCGGACGCCATAGTCGAAAGTCAGTTTGCGGGTGACCTTCCAGGAATCCTGGGCGAAGAGTCCTAACTCGTGCTTGCCAAGTCTGGGAGCTACCGGGTTACTGATAGTTACCGTTTTTACGTCGCCTAAAAGGAAACTGGCATAACCGAAGCCCGGAGTGAGGCCATTAAAGTTTGCGTTATTCAAATAAGGCAGGCTGGTTTGATCCGCAGCGAAGGTGTAAGTGCCGGAGGTGTTCGACTCTACATAGGCCGGGTAGCCTTCAATGCGCAACTCCCCGCCGAATTTGAATGTATGGTTGTCTTTGACCCACGTCAGACTGGTATTGGCGGTTTCTGTCTGTGTAACGTCATTAGCGTAGGCCGCGCCGCCAAACTGCTGCATACCACCAGCCGGGTCGGTACAGATATAGGGGCTGAACACGACGCCGCCCGTGCACAATCCGGACATTGGCGGGAAGAACATATGCGTGGTTCCTCCGTTCAGACCCAATTGCTGCTGGGCATTGTAATCGGGCACCTTGCCTTCTTCGTTAACCGTGGGAACGAAGAAGTAATTGCTCCTGTAGCCGGCGCCGAAATGGAACAACACCGTCGGAGTGATCGTGTAATCGAAGTTTCCACGGTATAAAGGAGCGTTCTGGAAGGTGCCCGCGTTAGTGGCTAACGGGTCCGGAAGGCCATCCACTTGTCCGAAAGTGAAAGAAAGAGGCGCGGTAGTCTTGGTTTCCTGCCAGAAGAAAGACAACTTTCCCTTTGGGCCGAGCATCTGATCGACCTTGATCGAAGGAATTTGTGTGACGCGCGAAGTTGGAATGTTGGGCACGTAGTTGTTCACTAATCCATTAGCATTGGCGCCCAGCGGTTGCGGAAACAGGTTCTGGATTTTCACCGCCACCGGATCGAAATCGCTTGCGGGAATAACGTTGTTGGGGAAAGGATTCCTAAGGACTTGGCCATTGTAGGTAAAGTTGGAGTTAGGGTCGTAAATTTCGTTCTGATAAATCGAACGTCCCATCGGATCTGTCCCAATTGGGCCGCCGATTTCCGCCGCCCCGAAGTTGCCCTGACGATATGCTGCTGTGGGAACCGTTTCTTCTTGATTGTTGATGCCAACATTTTCGCGGTACTGCTCAAAGTTGAAGAAGAAGAATGTCTTGTCTTTGCCGTTATAGACTCGGGGAATCCATACGGGGCCGCCGAAGGTAACGCCGTAGTCGTTGCGGCGGTTGATGGCGCGCGGGTTGCCCGTGCCGGCGGGAGTGTCCTCGAAGGGCTGTCCGGCGTTTAAGATTTCATTGACGAAATAGTCGTACGCTGACCCATGGAACTGGTTGGTGCCCGATTTCATCGTGACGTTGAACATGCCCCCGCCGACTTGCCCATACTCAGGAGCATAGTTACTCGTTTGAATGGCAAACTCCTCAATGGCGTCCACGCTCGGCTGTGTCTGCGCGGCAACTCCGGGAGTGCCGGTATTGGAGGCATCCTGGCCTTCGATGCGGAAGGACTGTGTATTATTGGGCGTCCCGTTTACCCGGACTTCGGTGTTGGCCTGCCACATAGTGCCGGGAATCAGCTCCGTGGCCGCTAAAGGATTGCGGATACCAGCGCTGCCTGCCTGGCTAGCGCCGATTCCCAGGATGGGTAAATCATTCATGGTCTCAGCCTTTACCTCGTGGCTGATATCTCCGCTTTCCGTGCGCAACAGAGTCGCATCGGCCTGGACGGTAACTGATTCCGTAGCGGCGCCCACTTCGAGCGGGATGTCGATGCGCAGAACCTGCGCCACTTCGACGGTAATCCCCGCCCGTACGTACCTCTTAAATCCAGGTACGGTGGACGAGATTTCGTAAGTTCCCACCGGCAGTTCCGCGATCGTGTAGTTTCCAGTGGAAGTAGTGGCGGCCTGGTAAACCAAGCCTGTCGCGGCGTTTCTGGCCTCGATGGGAGCGTTAGCCACTACCGCCCCCGCTGGATCGGTGACCGTACCGGTGATCGTGCCGCGATCACTCTGGGCGAAAACCACCGGAGCGAGCAGGCAAAGCGATACCAAAACTAGGCGCATCTTTTCCCCTTGGTATGAAAATGAACTTTGAGTGACATTATAAGAATGTGTGCTGATTGTCAAGTATTGAATTGCATGCATTCCGGCGAGAGCATCAGCGGCGCGCCCAAAATCCACGCATCAGCGCGCGCCGCAAGCCCATCGCCGGTGGCGGAGATCCCTCTTACTGGAGTAAGCTTCTTTACATGGCGACCGCAACCCGCAGCGACGTCGCGCCGCCTCCGCTAACCGCCCTTACCGACGAAGAACGGCTGTTCCAGGCCACCGTGCGCAAGTTCGCGCAGGAACAGATCGGCCCCCACGTTCGCGAGATGGATGAGGCAGGGGTGTTTCGCAAGGAAATCATCCGCCAGTTTTTCGATATGGGGCTGATGGGAGTCGAAATCCCGGAGGAATTGGGTGGTCAGGGCGGCTCCTTCTTCCAGGCGATTGTAGCGGTGGAGGAGCTTTCGGCGGTGGACCCCTCGGCCGGGGTAATTGTGGATGTGCAAAATACGCTGTGCATCAACGCGCTCATGCGCTGGGCCAACGCGGAGCAGAAGGCGCGGTATTTGCCGGCTTTGGCAACCGATACGGTTGGCTCCTACGCGCTCTCGGAAGCCGGGTCGGGCTCCGATGCTTTCGCCATGTCGTCGCGCGCTGAAGCGAAGGAGGATTATTTTCTCCTCACTGGCCGCAAGCTTTGGATTACCAATGCCGCGGAAGCCGGCCTGTTCCTGGTGTTCGCCAATGCGAATCCGGAGGCGGGGCACAAAGGCATCACTGCGTTTTTAGTGGAACGTTCGTTCCCCGGCTTCGAGGTCGGTAAGAAGGAAGACAAACTGG
This sequence comes from Bryobacteraceae bacterium, assembly GCA_030041985.1. Lineage (GTDB taxonomy): Bacteria > Acidobacteriota > Terriglobia > Bryobacterales > Bryobacteraceae > PSRJ01. Next base: position 12,608 of record JASIAM010000270.1, read on the forward strand.
GAATTCGGGCCTCTTCGACTTGTGAGTTGATACTCGACCGCTGCCGCGTGCCGCAAGCCAATGTGATTGGCGAAGTGGGCCAAGGCTATAAGATAGCCATGGAAACATTAAACGAAGGCCGGATCGCCATCGGCGCCCAGATGATCGGACTGGCGCGGGGCGCGCTTGATTACGCCCTCGCTTATGCGAAACAGCGCAAACAGTTCGGCAAGTCCATCGGCGAATTCCAAGGGGTGCAATTCGAATTAGCTAAAATGGCTACAGACCTTGAAGCCGCGCGGCTGCTGGTTTACAACGCCGCCCGCTTGAAAGATGCCAGTCTGCCATTTCAGACCGAAGCCGCCATGGCCAAGTATTTCAGTTCCGAAATCGCCGAGAAGGCCGCTTCCAAAGCAATCGAAATCCATGGAGGAGTCGGATTCACCAAAGACTATCCGGTAGAGAAGCTGTACCGTGATGCCAAAATCGGCCGGATTTATGAAGGGACCAGCAACATACAGTTGCTGACTATTGCCAAGAAACTGCTCGGCAAATAGAATCGTCAGTGAAGTGAGGATTACAATGCGCGCGTTTGTTTTCTCAATGGCCTTAGGAGCTGTGTGTCTGCCAAGCTGGGCCGCGGATGCCGCCGGTGCCGCCGCCCCTAGTGTCAACCCGCAGGAGATTATTCAGAAGTTCGCCGCCAAGGAAGCGGAGTTCGCGCAAGCGAGGAACAATTACACTTACCGGCAATCGGTAAAGCTGGAGGAACTGGACGCTTCCGGCAATCCCACGGGCGGTAAGTGGGAGCTGGTGGAAGATATCATCTTCGATCCTGAGGGCAAGCGTATGGAGAAGGTGATCTACGCCCCCGTGGTGAGCCTGCAAAATATTCTACTGACCCCGGAAGACGAACAGGACTTGCGTAACGTGCAGCCCTTCGTGCTAACTACTGCGGAAATTCCCGAATACGACATCAGCTATATCGGCCGCGAGAAAATAGATGAGATCGGAACCTACCACTTTACCGTCAAGCCCAAGAAGCTGGCTCAGGGCAAGCGTTATTTTGAAGGGGATATCTGGGTGGACGATCGCGACTTACAGATTGTGAAGACTTATGGCAAGGGCGTGGGAGTAATCAAGCACAGCGGCGACAATCAGTTTCCGCGGTTTGAAACCTATCGCCAGCAGGTTGACGGCAAATACTGGTTCCCCACTTACACTCGCGCCGATGACACGCTGCACTTCAAGAACGGTCAGGATCAGCGCATTCGCATGATTGTGAAATACCAGGACTATAAGCGGTACGAAGGTAAGTCTACGATCACATTCGGCGGAGTGGTGAACGACTCCAGTACGCCGCCGTCCGGGTCCCAGAAGTGAGCAGTCTTCTTACTGCTTCCAGCTTGCCGGCAAGCCCCGCTTGGTCTCGCGCAGGATTTCGTAGATCGCTCGCCGGTCGGCTGTGGTAAGGCGGGCATAGGTCTCGCTTTTGTCCTTACCGGTGAGAACGTCAAAAAGGCGCTGATACACGAGGGTCTTTACCTGTTCCGGTAGCGCATCAAAGGCCGGAGTATAGATCATGTAAGAGAGCGGATAGCGGAACAGGCGAGTCTGCAAATCGAAATCGCGCAGAGAGCGGCCTTTAGAATCGCGTGGCCCGCGTTGCGGAAAGGTTTTGGTGAAGGTAGAGACGCCCGTAACCGGAGCCTTTAGAGGCGCCTCATCGGCGAACAACATATAGCGCACCATCTCTTCGATCTCCGGATCAAGCTTCTGGTGGAAGGCTGCCGCCGGCTTCGCTTCCTGCTGCGCGATGCGTGCATCCCATCCGATGCGGGTCAATAGATTAGTCATGCGCGCCTGATGCTCCAGCGTCATCAACGCCACGATATCGCTGGTCGGCGCCAGATAGCGCGAGGTATCGAAATAGTCTTTGAGGCTAGTGACATTCTGCGTTTCGGGCCCACCGGGGCCGCCTGGCTGGAGGGGATCGACGAGCGCTACGTTATTGCCCAGGTGGGTTTCCGAACCGTGCGTGCCGGTTACATACCAGCCGCCCCATCGTTCTTTTAAGCTGGTGCGATGGTCCGTAATGAAGGAGCTGCCGTGGACATCCCGCAGTTCCTCCGAGCGCGGGTGAATGGAACTGACAAAGATACCCGGCACGCCCATGGTGATCGGTCCCTGATGGCACCGCAGGCAATCGTCGCGCCGGTTTACGTCAGGCTTGTCCGATTGCTCCACGTCCATCGTGTACATGATGATGCCTAACTTCGGGTCGAGTGCCGAAAGCTCCAGCACATCGCCTCCCTGTACATATCCCACCGCAACTTCGTCGTTGAAGTAAATTGCCCGTGGTGTGCGGGGCGAAATGTGCGCGGTCTGTGTGCTGGTTTTCGAAAAAACCAGGACCTGGGAATCCTTGTTGATCCCGAGTTTCTCGAGCAGCGATGGCAGATAACCCCATCCATTGGGCGCAAAGTCCAGTTTCACCGCACCGCTTTCGAGTTGTTTGCCCAGCACCGCAACCGGATCGGAGGGCTGCTGATAATAGCGGATTGCCGGATGATCCAGGGGAATGTAGAGTGTGTCCTCCAGCCGATCTGCCAGCAGCCATCCGCCCAACGCGAGCATGCCCGCCACCGTGCCCAAGGCACACAATCGACCGGCGAGTTGGCTTTGCATACCCTAACTATATCCCCGCGCGGGGGCTGTTTCTTTCCTGAGAACTTTGCGCCGCCCGGCCTACTGGCTTTCATAGACCCCTCATGGCGCTCTTCAAGACCCAAAGCGCCGCCGTTTACGGCATCGATGCTCATCTGATCGATGTCGAAGTCGACATGTATGCATCCGGCTCGGCGCGCGATTCCCGTATGGTCGGCATGCCGGACGTGGCGGTGCGCGAAAGCCGCGAGCGCATCAAGTCGGCGCTGCTCAATACCGGATTCGGCTATCCGAATAAGACGCTGACCATCAATCTCGCGCCCGCCAATGTGCGCAAGGAAGGCGCCGGATTCGATCTCCCGGTAGCGCTCGGTATTTTGGGCGCGATGGGCGTTGTCAAAGGTCTGGATCGGCACTTGCTTGTCGGTGAGCTATCGCTCGATGGCACCATCCGCCCGATCCGCGGCGCCCTTTCGGTGGCGGTGTGCGCCCGTGCCGCGCGCATTCCCAACCTGATTCTTCCGGCGGATAACGCCGCCGAAGCAGCCGTTGTCGAAGGCGTCCAGGTTTACGGCATGCGCCACTTGGGCGAAGTAGTGGCCTTATTGTCGCGGCCCGAAGAATTCGCACCCGCTACGCCGGACAGCCGCGGGCAATCCGCGGAATCAGCGATCGCGCCGGATTTCCGCGAAGTGCGCGGCCAGACCATGGCCAAACGCGCGCTGGAAGTCGCAGCCGCCGGCGGCCACAACGTCCTTCTCATTGGCCCTCCAGGTTCCGGCAAAACGATGCTGGCGAAACGGCTATCCGGCATTCTGCCGCGACTCACTTTTGAAGAAGCGATCGAAACCACGAAAATCCACAGCATCGCGGGCGTTCTGGGGAGCGGCAGCGGCCTGCTGCGCGAAGCGCCCTTTCGCGCACCGCATCATACGATCTCAGACGCCGGCCTGATCGGCGGTGGCGCGGGCATGCCGCGGCCCGGTGAAATCAGCCTGGCGCACAATGGTGTGCTGTTTCTCGATGAATTTCCTGAGTTCCCGCGCGACGTCTTGGAAATGCTCCGCCAGCCAATCGAAGAAGGCAATGTTACGATTGCTCGCTCTTCGATGACGGTCTGTTTCCCATCAAACTTCATGTTGGTCGCAGCCATGAATCCGTGCCAGTGCGGCTTTTACGGCGATGCCACGCGCGAGTGCCGCTGCACGCCGCCGATGATCCAGCGCTATCTCGGCAAAATCAGTGGCCCGCTGCTCGACCGTATCGATATCCACGTGGAAGTTCCGGCCGTGGCCTTCAAAGAACTACGGGAGAACACCTCCGCTGAGTCGTCAGCGGATATCCGCCAGCGCGTGGAAGCGGCTCGCGCACGCCAGCAGACCCGCGGTTTCTACAATTCGCGCATGCCCACCCGCCTGATCCGCAAGCACTGCGCGCTCAACGAAGCCGGCGAACGCACGCTCGAAATGGCCGTACGCCGCCTGGGCCTCTCCGCCCGCGCCCATGACCGGATTCTGAAAGTGGCCCGCACTGTGGCCGATCTCGACAGCTCGGAGACAGTCTCGGCCAAGCACATCGCCGAGGCCGTACAGTATCGCAGCTTGGACCGGAATTACTGGACGTAGTCAGTGCCTGAAACAACTTTCAGGCATTGCCCGGGACGTAGAACGGGCTGCGGCGGCGGGCGTGGACTGGAGAGAAGAGGGCGCCGTTAGAAAAAGCCGGCTGACCCCCGATCCTCCCTCCATAAACCTGGCATTCCCACGATAAAATAGCTATTTACCGCCGAGATTTGGCTGGACTGATGCTCCGCCTTACCACAATCCTAAGCATTGGCGTCCTGGTCCTGGGAACTAAGGCGTTTGCCCAGGACGAGGAACTCGCCTCCGAGATGAAGAGCATCGCCAATGCCTATTCCCTGTTGGAAGAAAATGCTGCCGACCCGGTTAGCTCACGGCAGGCGTTCTACGAAGGCGCGATTCCAGGCCTTTTGCGCCGGCTCGACCCGCATTCCGTTTTCTTCGATCCGGAGCAGTTCGAGCAGGTCAAGAAGCTGGAAACTTCCACCGAGAAGGGTTTCGGCACCGTCGTTTCGATACTGCCGGGCCGCATCATCATTTTGCAGACATTCCCCGGCACTCCTTCCGCTAAGGCCGGACTCAGCCCCGGCGACGAAATCCTCGCCATCAACGGTTACGTGATCGCCCAACTGGATCTGGATCAGCTCACACAACTGTTGGGCGAGGCGCGCCAGCACGAAGCCCGCATGGAGGTCAGGCGCCCCGGCCGAGCCGGGATTACGGAGTACACGTTGACCCCCGCCGAAATCCAATCTTCGAGTGTGGATCGGGCTTACTTCGCCGCTGCGGGCATAGGCTACGTGCGGGCCACCACGTTTGAAGAGAATACGCCAAAGCTTCTCCGCGACGCCATCGAGAAACTGGGCGGCGACCAGCTTCGCGGCCTGATTCTCGATCTGCGCAATAATCCGGGCGGTCTGCTGACGGCTGCTCAAGGCACGGCGTCGCTATTCCTCGAACCCGGCCAGAAGATTCTCACCGTGCGGGGCCGCAACGTGCCCGAACACAGTGAAAAGGTTCCAGGAGACGCCCACCCGTATCACTTCAAGCTGGCAATCCTGATCAACGAGAAAACGGCTAGCGCTTCGGAAATTGTGACCGGCGCCATGCAGGATCACGATCGTGCCACGGTTCTGGGACAAACCAGCTTCGGCAAGGGGCTGGTACAGAGCGTGTTTCCTATCAGCCAAGGAGCGGGACTGGCGCTCACTACGGCCCTCTACTACACGCCTAGCGGCCGGTCCATTCAGAAACCGCTCGATGCGGCGCAATTCGAGTTGGCCGATGCCACCACGCAGGCCAAGAACCGTAAAGAGTTTCGCACCGATAAGGGCCGCACGGTGAAAGGGGGCGGGGGAATTGAACCGGACATCACAATCCTTCCTGAAGGATATGACCGCCTGCGTGCCGTGCTCGAAGCCTCCGCATCTTTTCCCAACTTCGCTACCCAGTACCTTTCCAATCACAAGGTCGATGATGACTTTGAAGTCACTTCGCAGGTCCTTGACGACTTTCACCTCTTTCTCTCCGAGCGTCAAATCCAACCTTCGGTGAGCGAGTGGGCAGTCGAACGGCCGTTTGTAGAAAACCGGCTGAAAACCGAGATCTTCAATCAAGCTTTCGGTGTGGAAAAAGGCGACCAGGTGGAAGCCCAGCGCGACCCCGTAATCCAGCGGGCTATTGGTGTGCTCGGTAGCTAATCCTGGCTTGTTTACATTCTTTCCATCTGAGAGCGCATACCATGAGTATCCGGAAGCTTCCAAACGATCGCGGATGGAACCCGAGATACATGGCTGCGATTGACACTTTCGGTGGTCGAGTGCTGCTGTTGGATTACTCTTGCGTGAAGCTTGTCCAACGGAGGTTCAATGTAACCGATTCCTCGTCCACAGATGACCATGCAAGTCCATAGAATTAAGGAAAGCGAGGCGGCGAGTTTCGCCCGTCCGGGTATTTTGCCGGTTTTGTCATACTCTGATACCTTACTGTAGACACTGCGGCGGAACACCAAACTATGAACTAAGATGAGCGATAGAACTGTCATCTTTACGCGAAAGAATATGTTGTAATAGTACTCTTCTGCTTTGGACCCCAGCATAAGAATGCCGCAAGTAACGATAACCGCCAAGCCCGCCCACTTCAGCCAGCGCAACTGATTCACTACATCAGACACAGAACGTTTGCGCATGGCCAATCCCAGGAGTCTGAGGTCGACCATCAGGACCATCCCGCCAGCCAGGGCGATACCCGCCAAATGGGACGACATAATTGCCGGGTAGACATACCACGACTCCCGAATGGCCGTGAAGAATTCAGTGCTTTGCACCCATTGCGCGAACTCCAGCAGAGGCATAAGGACTCAAATAAAAGCGAGAAAGATACCGCCGAAAATCACACCGACCCACAAGGCGATCGAAATGGAGGCCACTACTTTGCTCCGTAGGGCCGAAGTTCCTGGCATAGTGGCCCGGCGATGAATGGTGTAGTGAAAAACGATCGCGAGTAAGAGTAGCACCATCTTAAGATCGAATACCCAGTTGAGATAATACATGTCGGGATCCGAGGAAAATAGCAAGGGTCCCGACGTAAGCATTAACGCCAACCCGATCAACGTCCACGGCGCCAAGTCACTGGCGACCTCGCCAACGGTCTGATGGCGCATGCCTAGTCCTAAGAGCCGAAAATCGACAATAGCGATCGTTCCAACAGAGAACGCGAAGCCAAGGATGTGCATGCACTCGAGAGTCGGGAAAATCAACTCCGAGGAATTAAGAGGATTCTCTATTGCTAAGAACATAATGCTTACGCTTGTTTTCTTGGAGGTCGCGCGGGCCGGAAATTCCTAAGCGAAGCGGGGAACGTTGCACAACAATCGCCGGCGATACCGGAACAGTGAGTGCCGCCGCAGGCTTGGTAGCCGGGCTGCCGGCAGATTGAGCGTCTTCGTAATATCCGATCAGACGCCCACAGGTTAAGATTCCGAGCCAGATGAATAAAGAGAGGGCGCCGGCTAGTTTGGCCCGGCCTGGGATCGCCGGAGATTTATCCAGTTCGGCCGGATTGTTATAAACCAGTGGACGAAAAATAGCCGCGTGGATTGCTACCAGCGACAGGAAACACATCTTCGCCCAAAAGAAGGGGTTCGGACTGTACTTCTCGGCTTCCGAGGAGGCGAGAAGCGCGCCCATGGTGACCATGATGCAAAAGCCAATCCGTTTCCAAATGCGAAATTTCGCAATCACCTCACTGATTGGCCGATCTGTCATGGCTACACCGAGTAACCGTAGGTCCGTCATCAGGATCATGCCACCGAAAACGGCGATGCAACTGAGATGAATCGCCATTACCACCGGGTAGACCCATACCGACTCGCGAAAATCTGTCAGGAAAGCTATGCTCTGAATTGCGTTCGCGATAGACAACTTTCCACTCCCAAGAAGCGCTCAGCCAAAGGCAATGAAAAGGCCGCAAAAACAACCGAAATCCACAGCGCGAGGGAAATGAGACTTACGGCCTTATTCACGCCTGGATCAGCGCTGGACAACACCACCTTTCGGTGGATCTTATAGTTGTAGATGATAGCAATCAGTAAAGCCACCATTTTGAACTTGAAGGAGCCGTTCCGCAGGTACATATTCGGGTCCGAAGAAAAAATCAAGGGGCCCGAGATCAGCATGATCGCCTGCCCGATTAGCGTCAACGTGGAGGTCTCCTTCAACGCTTTGGCCGCGTCGTGTTTACCCCAACCGATCAAACCAAAATCGACGATGGCAATTGTCCCGATGGAGAGGGTGAACGCCGCGATGTGGATGATCTCCAGCAACGGGAAGGACCACTCGTTGTTGTTGAGCGGATTTTTGGTCACGTCGTAAGTAAATTGCAAGAACATTTCGTTTTGCCCTACTCCAGAGATTGAAGTTATCACGTGCTTCTGGCAAGCGGGGCATGAGATGGTCACAGTACGGTCAAACACTGGATAGTATAACCGGTCACTGGGATTGTTTTCATTAGGTTGCGCGTAGAAGGTGCCGCGGATCAACCCCTCTTCATTCCGCCGGATGGACCATCAGAACACAAACTTCAACGCCGCCTGCACCTGCCGCGGCGGTGCTGCATTGATCACGTAACCAAAGGTCGGGCTGGTGAAATCGCCCTGTACTGCCGCCGGGCCGAAGAACTGAGTATGGTGGAAGGTATTGAACGTTTCCAGGCGGAACTGAAATGTTTTGGACTCGGTGATTTTGAAGTTCCTGAGCAAAGCAGGTCGAAATTGAACTCGCCCGGCCCGTAGAAAAAGCGCTTCGGGGATGTGCCGGGCTCTCCCAACTGATTTGCGCTGAACAGCGAAGTGTTGAAAAACGGAAGGCCGTTCTGCGGGTGATGGTTGATCATGAGAGGCCCCGGCGTGAAGTCGGGACGATCTACGCTGTAATTGTTTACTCCGTTTGGCTCGCTGCCCTCAAGAGAATTATCGGTATCGGAGTGGCTCCAGACTGGGAAACCCGTGCTGATACGCGTGATCCCGGAGATCGCCCATCCGCGGGTGAGCGCCCTCGCGTGCTGGGAAATCCGGTCGAGCGGAAGGTCGTATCGATACGTGGCAACGAAGTTGTGCGTCAGATCAAATTGCGAAGGCGCCCGCCCAAGTTTGTAGTTGAACGGGTTCACCACGTCGGAAAGCACCGACGTTTCATCCATCGATTTGCTGTAGGTATAAGAGAGCGTCACTGAGAGCGGCCCGGCAGTATGGCGTAAGCTGGCCTCAAGCGCGTGGAAACGCGGAATTGCCGATACTGCCCTCGTAGTCGTCGTTGCCATAATTGTATCCGAACGGTCCCCTTGTGCCGTAAATAGTTTGGCCGGAAGCCGTAGTGTAGATGGCGCTCTCCGCAAACGGCCCGCATGTCGCAGTTCCGGGAGCCACGTTGGCTGGGTTACTCAGGTATAGGCATAGTGCCGGATTGCCAGGATTATTGGAGTATACGAGCAGCAGGTGATGCGCTTCTGATCCTACATAACTCAAGTTCACAACGGTGTTTCGCTGTAACTGCCGCTCGATCGAAAAAAAGAAGCTCTCATTGTAGGGGTAAGTGTTCCACGGAGCGGGCTCAGTCATTCCGGCTTGGCCGACATACGGAGCGTAGTTGATGTTCGGATTGGGGTGATTGACAGTGGCGTTCAAAGGCGGAAAATCAATGGGATACGGTTGCAGGTGTTCCTGCCCAGTGGCAGCAGCGATAAATGGCTGAGCGAACAGCGGTGGGGCCTGACTGGAATAACTCAATCCATAGGGAGGCTGCGGTTCGTCCACGCCAATCGTGTTGCCTTGAATCACTGAATAAAAATTCCATAACCTGCACGGATGCTCGTTTTAGGAGTGACCGCATAAGCTACTCCCAGACGGGGCGCAAAGCGGTTGCCGAACGGGACCAGCGTGGGAGGAATCCCCTTATCGGTTGGATATACCAGCCCGGGGAACGCCGTTGGGTAGACCTGCGACTGTTGCCCTACGACCATGGCGGGAATCTGATTATATTTTTCCGACCAATATTCCAGTAACTCGTAACGCACTCCCAAATTGAATGTCAGTTGCGATGTAGCTTTCCAGCTATCCTCTACATATGTTGCTAGGTATTTGTGGCGAGGGTAGTAATTCTCCGAATCGGTTTGGGTGTATACACTCGGTGTGCCGATGAGATAGTCGGCAAAATCGATTCCAGTTTCGCTACCGGAAAAAATGAAAGTTCCGTTAAAGGTGGCGTCGGGGGAGACGTTCACCTGTTCGAAGCTGAGTTCCGCGCCGGCCTTGATAGTGTGATTTCCGATAACCCTCGAAAAGTTGTCCGTCCCGGTGAAGGTATTGTTTGCCTGCCACAGATTCGTTATCGGCATGCCTGTGACGAAAGAATTGAAGACAAGGTTTCGGGACCTACGATCTGCGGCGCCAAAGTGTATATGCCGCCATCTCCCGGACTGGCAAAGCCTTGCTGGGCCAAGGTGACACCAACATTTTGGACAGGCTTCCCAATGTTATTAGCGCTGCGCATAAACGTTAGCCGCGCCTCATTGACCGTTGCCGCGCCAAATGTTTTGGTGTCACCCAAACTGATTAGTTGCGCGCGGCCAAGGTTTACAGCGCCAAAACCGGGAACGGTAGCGCCTCCTTGGCCACTCGGGTAGGGGTTGGTGAAGCTATAATCATCGAAAAAGTAATAGCCGGTGAAAAGGCCAAAGCGGGTAGTGTTGGCGTCTACCCGGCCGCTGAATTTGTCATCCCGGATCTGATTACCGTATGCACCCGACGTAAAGATATTATTCCCTTGATTCGGTGTAGGGATGTATTGCTCCAGGAATTTCGACGGAGCCGTCCACGCCTGCTGTGGAATCTGGGCGTTGGGAAAGACGCACAATTCCGGCGTAGTACAACCCGCAAAATAGTACGGCTCGCCGGCAGACACCCCATATCCTAATTTCTGCTGCAACTGACTCGCGAGGTAAGGGCCGGAGACACATCCGGGGCTCGTAGGGCAGTCCGAAAGGCTTGGAACGCCAAGTTGGCTTGCCAGAGCAGGAGCGCTGAAATCCCCTTGCCGTTCGGCGGCTGTAGGTACTGGGATAAGGCCGGAATCCACTCCCTGGAACGTGCGTGTGCCCTGATAGTCAGCGAAATAAAATATTTTATCTTTTTTGATTGGGCCGCCTATAGTACCGCCAAACTGATTCTGCCGGTAAAGGCCACGCTCCGGCGAAAAGAAATTGCGCGCGTCGAGATCGGTGTTCCGGAGGAACTCGAAGCCATCCCCGTGCATCTGATTTTCCCCTTGCTTGGTAACCACGTTTACAATGCCGCCACTGTAATTACCGTATTGCGCATCGGGGTTGTTGGTGATCACGCGAAATTCGGCGATCGAGTCCAGGTCGGGGACAATCAGCGTGCCGCCGTTCATAAGTTCTTTGACGTCGCCGCCGTTGACGATAAACCCGTTGGCGTCCTCGCGTTGACCGCTGATGGACTGGTTGCTGGCATTGAGATTACCGGAAGGAGCAATGGCCGTCGTCACGCCCGCCATCACAACCGAATTTGGCAGTTGCGTGCTCGCGGGAACGATTCCCGGCTGGAGGACCAGCAGGTCGGTATAGCTGCGGCCGTTCAAGGCCACGGCGGTCATTTGAGTGCCCGTTACCACCTCCCCGACCTGGGTGCTGGTGGTCTCTACCTGCGCGGCAGTGGTCGTGACATCGACCGATTGAACCTGTTCCGCCGGTTCGAGTTGGAAGTCATCGGTAAGGGCGCTGTCAGCGTCCACTACGATGCCGGTCCGCTTGGAAGGTCGAAATCCGCTGGATTCGGCCTGCATATCATAGGAGCCCACCGGCAGGCTGGGGAACGTGTAAATTCCTTGTCCATTCGCAGCCATCGTCCTTTCGATCCCTTGAGCGGTGTTGGCGATGGTAACTATAGCTCCGGGGACGACTGCTCCAGTTGGGTCCGTCACCAGTCCCGGACACACTTCCCGTAACGGCCCCCCCACGTTGCGGACGCAATCAAAAGCAGTCCGGCCACCAGCCGGCGGGGGCTTGCGCATAATTCCATTACACGTACTCTCCCTCTAATTAGCGTTGATACGTGCGAAAGTAGCACCAAATCGCCTCGCACCATCTCCCGAAGAGGACAATTTAAGGCGAGTAACCGGCATGTGACCGCGCCGTAACCACAAATGTTGTTTGTTTTCAGGCACTCAGAACACGCTTG
>JASIAM010000271.1 GCA_030041985.1 Bryobacteraceae bacterium
CCCAGGCTGAACAAGGCTTCTTTGCAGCCAGCCTTGCGGCCCGCGCGGGCGACGGCCAGCACTTCATCGGGCGGCATGGTGTGCGCCAATCCATCGCCTGGCTCGCGGGCGAACGTGCAATAGGCGCAGCGGTCGCGGCAAAGATTGGTGAGCGGGATGAAGACCTTGCGCGAATAGGTGATCACGGGGCCGGTGCGCGCATCGCGGACACTGCTCGCCTGTTGGAAAAGGTCCAGCAACTCGCCGCCGGTAGCTGCAAGGAGCCGGCTCGCTTCGCCCCGCGAGATTCCTGTTTGGCTGGTATACACTGTTCCGCCCACGCCCGCTTCAGCCCATGCTATGCACGCGCTCGGGTTCGATTTTATAAATGACGCGTACTTCGCCGGCGCCGCGATAAGGGTATTTGTCCTGGCCGATGTATTTCTTGGTTAGCTTATCGATGTGCTCGTCCGCACCCTTCTCCGTGATATCGACTACGCGCCCGCGAACGGAAAGATGCCGGTAGGGATTGTCCGGATCCATGATGTCCAGGCCCACGCGTGCATCGCGGCGCATGTTCTGGTCCTTAACGCGGCCCTTGGCGGTGTTGACGAGGATATTCTTGCCGTCGTATTCGAACCACACCGGAGCTACGTGGGGGCTTCCATCGGGCATTATGGTGGCTAACTGCGCAAAGGACTTCTTGTGGAACAGATCTTGATATTTTTCGGGGATCGCTGCCATTTTCCGTCTCCTTTGGGAATTACTTCGAGAGTACACCATGCAGCGCGCGCGCGGCGCGGGTTATTTTAAGATGAGTGATCCCCCAAACAACCAAAGCCACCAAGATCGCCGTCGTGGGTGGCACCGGAGCGGAAGGCGGCGGTTTGGCCCTGCGTTTTGCGAAAGCAGGATTGGCGGTGCGCATCGGCTCGCGCACAGCGGAGAAGGCACGTGATGCAGCCCGGCGCATCGCGGAAGCTTCGGGCGCGGCGGGCGTAGCCGGCTACGCGAATCCGGAGGCGGCGGCCGGAGCCGATATCGTGATTCTTACGGTCCCGCTGGCCGCGCAGGTAGAGATTCTCAAATCGATTCGCGGGAGCCTGACTGCCGGAATGATCCTGGTGGATGCCACTGTGCCGCTTGAAGTGGCGATTGGCGGGCGAGTCTCCCGAACGGTGACGCTGTGGGACGGCTCGGCAGCGCAGCAAGCGGCGCGTCTGGCGCCGGAGGGCGTCCGCGTAGTGGCCGGATTTCATGCGCTGAGTGCGGAAGCGCTGGCGCGGCTCGATGAGCCCGTCGATTGCGATGCCCTGCTTTGCGGGGATAATGCCGATGCAAAGGCGGCCGTGCGCCATCTTGCCACGTTGATTCCCGGTGTGCGCGCCATTGATGCCGGGCCGCTTGATAACGCGCGCTACCTCGAGAACGCAGCCGCGCTGCTCATTGCGCTCAACCTGCGCCACAAAGTAAAGAATTCGGGCATGCGGATTACGGGACTCGCAGTGGAGGCGTCGCGGCCATGAAACCCCGGCCCATTGTGGCGCTTGCCGGCGGCGTGGGAGCCGCGCGGTTTCTGGATGGACTCGCCCGCGTGCTCCCGCCCGAGCAGTTATTCATCATCGGCAACACGGGGGACGATGCGGAAATTCATGGCTTGCACGTTTCGCCCGATCTCGATACGGTGATGTACACGCTTGGCGGCCTCGCGAACCCGGACCGCGGCTGGGGCATTCGCGGCGATACCTTTCGGTGCCTCGAAGCGTTGGGGCGGCTGGGCGGGGAAACCTGGTTTCAACTCGGCGACCGCGATCTGGCCACTCATCTTTACCGCACGGAGCGCTTGCGGCAAGGGGGCGCTCTTTCTCAGGTGACAGCGGAAATCGCGGCGGCGCTGGGCGTGCGGTCCCTCATCGTGCCCATGTCTGACCATCCGGTCCGCACTTGGGTTTGCACCGCTTCGGGCGAACTCGAATTTCAGACTTACTTCGTCAAACGGCGCGCCCGCGATACGGTGGCTGGGATACGATTTCAGGGGGCAGATGAGGCGGCGCCCGCGCCCGGCGTAATAGAAGCGATCGGCCAGGCGGAGGCAATCATCGTTTGCCCGTCGAATCCGTTCATCAGCATCGGGCCAATCCTGGCGGTTCCGGGCATACGCGACGCACTCCGGCAAAAACGTGAACGAATTGCGGCGATTTCGCCGATTGTGGGCGGGCGCGCGCTCAAAGGACCCGCCGCACACATGATGAAGAGCATGAAAATGCAGTCCTCGGCGGCGGCTGTGGCTCAGCTTTACGCGGACTTCGCGGGCGTGTTCATACTGGACGAACTGGATCACAAGCAGGCGGACCAGGTGGAGGCACTCGATTTGCGGGCAGTCATCACCAACACCATCATGAGCGGGATGCGCGAACGGAAATCGCTTGCGCGAGCGGTTGTCAGCGCGCTGGAGCTGGCCGCGTGATCTTTGCGCTTTTGCCCGTGAAAAACCCTCGCAACGCCAAGCAGCGGCTATATGGGTATCTTCCCGCCGCGGATCGGGAGCTGCTGGCACGGCTGCTGTACGAGCAAACCGTAACCGCGCTTTGCCGTGCCTCGGGCATTGACCGCGTGGTGGTAGTGAGCAGCGACGGCGCTATCACGGCGCATGCCCGCTCGATCGGCGCCGCCGTAATTGAGGAGCGCGAGCAGTCCAGCCACAGCGCATCGGCGGATGCCGCATGCCGGAGCGCCATGGAAATGGGCGCCGAAACCGCGCTGCTGGTGCCCATCGACGTTCCATTGGTGGCTCCCGCGGATTTCGAAACCCTTGCTGCGGCGGGGCGCGCGATGAATGGGCGGGGAGTGGTCATCGTGCCCTCAGCGGATGGCACCGGGACCAATGCGCTGGCGCGCACGCCGCCCGATGTGATTCCAAGCTGCTTCGGCCCAGGGAGTTTCCGCGCGCATCTCGACCAGGCGCACGCGCGAGGCGTGCCCGCCGAAGTGTTGCGCTTACCGGGTTTGATGTTCGATATCGATACGCCCGCAGACGTGGCCGAGCTTATGGAACGCGCGCCCGAATGCGGCGTGGCCTCATTCTTGCGATCCGCATGCGTCTCGAGATAATCGGCATCACGGGGCTTCCGGAGGTGCGGCCGGGCGATGACCTGGCGGCGCTGATTGGGCAAGCGGCCGCCCAACAGGGGCAGCCCATCGATCGCTTGGTGGTGCTGGCCGTGGCGCAGAAGGTGGTCTCGAAGGCCGAAGGCGCAGTGGTAGATCTGCGCGGCATTCAGCCCACCGCTCTCGCGCGTTCCTGGGCGATTCAGTGGGGCAAGGATCCACGCCTGATCGAGCTTATTCTGTCGCAGTCGCGGCGCATTGTCAAAATGGATCGCGGCGTCCTCATCGTGGAAAACCGGCTCGGTTTCGTGTGCGCTAACGCAGGTGTGGACCAATCGAACACCGAAGGCGATGATTTCGCCACCGTACTGCCGCAAGATCCGGATGCCTCCGCCTGCCGTCTGCACCAGGCTCTCGGTTGCGGCGCTGTATTGATCACCGACACGTTCGGCCGCCCGTGGCGCGAGGGCCTGGTGGATGTGGCGATCGGAGTATCGGGAATGGAGCCGCTCGAAGATTTCCGGGCATCGCGGGACCGCCGCGGCCGTCCGCTCGCAGCTACCATTATCGCGATGGCTGATCAGCTCGCCGCCGCGGCTGGGCTTTTGATGCGTAAACCGGATGGATGTCCTGCGGTGCTTCTACGAGGGGTCGAATGGAAAGCTGCCGAGGGATCGGCGCGGTCCCTCATTCGGCGGCCGGAACAGGATTTATTCCGTTGAAGGAGGCGTGCCCTTTTCGAGGGTGCTGATTCTTCCTTCGTGGTTGTCGAGCCGGACGCCTTGAACACCGGCGAGCCGGGCGAGAGCGTCGATGCCTTCGAGAACTTCGTCAATCCGGGCCTGGAATCGCGCGTCGGCTTCGCGAGCTTCCGCGCGAAGCCTTTCGTCTTCCTGGCGCGAGCGCGCGTACTCCTCGCGCGACCGCTCCCACTCCTCTTCCTGCCTGTGCGCGAGCAGTTCGACTGTTTCCGTTAGCTTCTCAAGGCGCTCGTCAATCGTCATGATTTATTGTACCGGCTCCATTCCCACGTACTGCACCTCCTCTTCGAGCACGAGGCCGAAGCGCTCCTGAACGCGCCGTTTAAGATCAGCGATCAAAGCACATAAATCGGCAGCCGTGCCCCCGCCTTCGTTATAGACCAGGTTGGCGTGGTACGTGGCTACTTGAATCCGGCCGCGGCGCAGGCCTTTGGCGCCTACCTGCTCGAGGAACCAGGCGGCCGGCACCTTTCCTTCCCGCACCACGGTTGCCGGCACAACGGTGGCTACCTGTGGCGGAAGTTCGCTCACGATCAGGTTCTTGAAAATACTGCCGGCGCACTTCATCGTGACCGGAAACTTCTGGTTGCGCACGGTGACAATTCCGGTGGCCGTTTTCTGCAGCACGCCGGCATCTGCCGGTTCCAACAGCAGCTCCGTCGAGAGAATGACCCACTCCTTGCGGGCCTTGAAAATGCTCTCCCGATAACGGAACTGGCACTCTCCATTGGATATGGTTCGGATTTGCGCGCCGTCGTAGAAGCCCACAGAAACCGCGCGCTCGGAAATCGAATGACCGTAGGCACCGGCGTTGCCGTATATGGCCGCCCCCACCGATCCCGGAATCCCGGCCAGCGTTTCGAGCCCTTTCAAGCCAAGCGCAATTGTAAAGTCCACCAGGTCCTGCAATTCGGCGCCCGCGTCGGCTCTTACACAAGTTCCGTTCGACTCAAGGCGCTGGGCGCGGTAGCGGAGTACGATACCGCGAAAGCCCTGATCCGCGACGATCAGGTTGGTGCCGCCGCCGATGACCACGGTCTCGATGCCGCTCGCCCGTGCGGCGTCCAGCGCACATACGAATGTCTCGGCGCTACTCGTTTCGGCATATAGATCGGCCGGGCCGCCAATTCCAAAGCGCGTATGCCGGTAAAGCGGCTCATTCCGAGAAATGGTTAAATTGGGAATCGCGGCGAGACGCTCTTGCGCCTCTTCCGTGGAGAGCATTTATCTAAATTATAAGAGAGGGTTATACGTGCGTTCCGGGTTTCCAGGATTTCCGCGCGAGGCGCTCGACTTTCTACGCGGCCTCGCACGCAACAACCGCCGCGAGTGGTTTCAGCCGCGCAAACAGGTCTTCGAAGAGCAGGTAAAGCAGCCGATGCGGGCACTGGTAGAGGCGGTGAACGCGGCGCTGGCGGCTTTCGCCCCCGAATTCATCACCGAGCCAGACAAGGCGATTCATCGGATTTACCGCGATACGCGTTTCAGCAAGGATAAGACACCCTACAAAACGCACTTCGCCGCCAGCTTTCCGCACCGGGGCGGAGGCCACGGTGATGCCGGTTATTACTTCGCGATCTCGCATAAGGAAGCAGCGATTGGCGGCGGAGTCTACATGCCCGAACCCGCGGAGCTGCTGGCGATCCGCAACCACATCGCCGGGCAGCATGAAGAATTCCGGCGCATTCTGCGCGCTCGAGCGGTCCGCCAGCTTTTCGGCGAACTGCAAGGCGAGCAACTCACGCGTCTACCCAAAGGTTTCGCCTGTGATCACCCGGCTGGAGACCTGCTGCGCTTCAAGCAATTGTTTCTTTATAAGGAACTGCCGCCCGATCTCGCGGCCACGCCGGCACTTTATACCGAAATCGTGAAGCGCTTCCGCGCGCTTGCGCCGTTTCTGAAATTTTTGACGGCGACTACGGCGGCTACCCGGAAAAAACTGGATGCGCGGGAACTGCTGGCGTAGGGCGGCATACTTTTATTGCGGTCCCCGCCGATATCTTGCCGTAGCCGCCTGGTGGGCCGCGATGGTTCGGGAGAATTCGTGCCCGCCGCTGCCATCTGGCCGCAATACGAAATACAGCGCCTCGGAATCGGCCGGCTGGAGCGCGGCGCGTAACGCCGCAAGGCCGGGATTGGCGATCGGCCCCGGCGGCAATCCCATGTGCCGGTACGTGTTGTAGGGGTTGTCGCTCTCCAGGTCAGAGCGATAGATGGTTCCGCGATAACGGCCCTCCAGCACGGCGGCGTAAATCGTGGTGGGATCGCAATCGAGCTTCATACCGATGCGCAGGCGATTCTCGAATACCGCAGCGATCAGCGGCCGCTCCTCAGCCAGCTTCCCCTCCTTCTCGACGAGTGAAGCGAGCGTGACGGTGTCATGCATGTTCGCGGTGGTTTTCAAACCCTGCCAAACACTACGGAATTTATCCGTCATTATGCGGCATAGGCGCGCCGGCGTGGTTTGGCGGTTCAGGCGGTAAGTATTGGGGAAGAGATAGCCTTCCAGCGTGGGAGCGTGCGGGTCCAGGTCACGAATCAGCGAGGGGTCGCGCGCGGCAGCTACGAAATTTGCGCTGGGGAACAAGCCCAAGTGCTCGGCTGCCGCGCCGATATCGAAAATGTTCCACCCTTCGGGGACCACCAGTTCGTAGTAGAAGATGTCACCGCGCGCGATACGGCCAAAGACTTCGAGCGGCGATGCAGCCCGGTCGAACCGGTACTCGCCCGCCTGTAGAGTGCGGCCTCGCTGGAGCGCGCGAGCCACCAGAAAATCCCAGCGGCTTCGAACCACACCATGTTGCGCCAGCATCTGCGCGATCTCTCCGGCGGAAGTGCCGCGCGGAAAATTGATGAAAACGCCGCTCGTGAAACCGCGATACGGCCGATTGAGACGGAACGCAACATATCCGGCCAGAAGCGCCAGGGCCAACGCCGCGGCTCCGAGAATGCGGACGACTCTCATAGCGAATCCAGATAACTTTGTAGCAGGATTACGGCCGAAAGCCGGTCCACCGCTGCCGCACGTTTTGCAATACTGATGCCGCTGGAACGTAACACACGATTGGCTTCCACTGTGGTAAGGCGCTCATCCCAAAATTGGACGGGCAATCCTGTGTGCTGTTCCAGCGCCTGGGCGAATTCGTGAACCCAAGCCGATTGCCGCCCTTCGGTGCCACTCATGTTTTTGGGATTCCCTAACAGAATGCGGGTCACGCCCTGCTCGCGCGCGATCGCGCCGAGCGCAGCCAGATCAGCACGTTTGTTGGTGCGTTCCATGGTGGGCAACCCCTGCGCGGTAATGCCCAGCGGATCGCTGATGGCCAGTCCGATTCGTTTCTTGCCGAGATCTAACGCCAGAATACGCATCCCTCAGCCGCCTCCCTGGAAGCGGAATACTTCAAACGTGGAACGCCCGTTGCGGTCGAAAATGATTTTGACGGGATTTTCGTGTAGGCCGTGTGCCCGCGCCCGATCGTCGAACTGGCTGCGGAGCTCGGGTTGAAACGTGAATGTAGGCGTGTGCGCCACGAAGAGGTGGCGGGGTTCGGTAACTATGCGGTCCAGCTCGGCGGGATCGCGCACGAATGCGAAATAGCTGGGCAGTTCTCCTTCCGAAAGCAGGTTGAGCGGCTCAAAAAATCCCCAGTCGGCGATGAAGATCTGTTTTGCGCCGGAAGCTGAGAGGTACTCCCGCAGCGGGTTGATCGCGTCGGTGAAGCGAATCGCTGGGCCGTTGCGCACGAGTTCCGCGTAGTACTGATTGGCAACGGCGAGATTCGCCACGGCAAGCAGGGCGGTAGCGGCCGCGGCCCAACGCACCGGCAACTGCGCCAGAGCCGCGGCGATCGCCAACAGATGCCAGGGCCAAAGCAGAATCGTGTGCTGTGTGCCGGTGCCTGCCCGGGCCGTGAGAGCCATGGGGAGCCACGTGAAGGCGCAGGTCAGAAACGCGAACAGGACTAACTTGCGGGGGCGCCGTGTAAGTAGCGCAATCGCCAAAGCAGCCACCAACGCCGGCGCCACCAGGTTATGGTGCGGTGCATGCAGCCAACCGGAAAGCCGCGAGGACAACGATTCGACTGCGTTGTGCGGCGAACGCGGAAAGGGCGGCTGCGCCGCGGTCATGAACCCGAACAGCGCGTAGCCATCTACCGTGCGCAGCAGAATGTCGGCTTTTTTCACGATCGGCTCATTCGCCAATTTCGCATTAGCGCGAAAGGTCTCGAGCGGCCGGCCGGCGTTGTACATCACCAGCAGCAGCGCGCCCAGCAGCATGGACGCCATGGCCACGGCCAGATTGCGCCTGGTCACGCGGCGCAACACAGCGCGCGGATAAACCAATAACACGGCGGCTGTCAATCCGAAGAGCACCCAGATGAAAACGGCTTTGTCCCACATCGCGAGGCCGAACAGGAAGAACGTGGCCGCGAGGGTCCATTGGGACGCCCCGCGATGAAAGCGGACCAGCAGCAGGATCGCGGACAGTTTCAGCAGGAATTGCAGTGCCACAAACCCGAAATCGGTGGTTTCCATCAAAAGGAAAATGACATCGGTCGCGAGCAGCAGGGCACCGATCCAGGCTGCGAGCCTGCCGGCGATCGAATCAAGCAGGGCGAAAAACAGCCACAGGGTCGCGGCGCCAGCCAGAACAGTGGGAAGGCGAAGCGATAGGGCACCCGGCTTCCACAAAGCGAAGTATGGATTATAGAGCCAGGTTTTGAGCGCGCCCAGATAACTGATGAGCATCACCGGCACGCGGGAACTGCCGAATTTCCACGTGTAGACAAGCACGCCATGCGGATAGATACCGTTGGCAACCATCGCTTCATCGGCCTCGATCCCCAAGCGCTGTGCGAACAGCCAGCCGGCTACAATAAACGCGCACGAGAGGACCGCGAGGCCCAACAGCACGTTCTTCTCTCT
>JASIAM010000272.1 GCA_030041985.1 Bryobacteraceae bacterium
CTTCGGTTGCGAACGCGGGCGAGCGGATCGAGCAACTCCGCCTCTTACGCGAGAAGTTAGCGGGCGAATTCGAGCGCCTCGCAGAGGAGTTGAGCGCGGAGCGTAAGTCCGCCGGTTGCCGGCTGTCGCAGCAGGTGGAAACCGAACTGGGCCAGCTTGCCATGGGGAGGACCGAATTTCGCGTGGAGATCGCGCCCGCCGCGTGGTCCGCAACTGGCGCCGATCGAGTGGAGTTTCTAGTGTCCCCCAATCCCGGCGAACCGCCGCGCGCCTTGGAGAAGGTCGCTTCCGGTGGTGAACTTTCCCGCATCGCCCTAGCTTTGAGAACCTGTTTGAGCGCGACCCCCAGTGACCCCGGCACGGCGCCGGTTCGCACACTGGTTTTTGACGAAGTGGACGCCGGCGTGGGCGGCGCTGCAGCAGAAGGCATTGGCCGCAGGCTCAAGAAACTCGCGTCCGCCAACCAGGTTTTATGCGTGACCCACCTGGCGCAAATCGCTTCCTTCGCCGATCATCACTACCGCGTGGAAAAACGGGAAACCAGCGGCCGCACCGTCGCCGAAGTCGAAGAACTGGACGCGAGTGCGCGAACCCGCGAGATCGGACGCATGCTATCCGGGCAAACGCTAACGCCCGAAGCGCTCAAGCATGCCGAACAGCTCATTCGCATGAGCCTGGTGTAGCAGCCGGAATCCTCACCACGGCACGCGCCCCTCGTCATCAAAGTAGCCGCCGGTAGGCCCATCGGAGGGAAGAGTCGCCATCTCGATGGCAATGCGCGCACCCTGCTCCGGAGTGCGGGGACCGCTATGGTTATTGAGATCCGTCGCCACGTAGCCAGGGCAAACGGCATTGATCTTCAGGGGCGTCTGGCGCAGTTCGTTGGCAAACTGCACGGTGACCGCATTCAGCGCGCTCTTCGATGAGCAATATCCCAAGGCCTGCAGTTGCGAGAGAGGGCTGCTTGCGTCGCTCGTGAGCTGCAAGGAACCGAGACTGCTCGATACATTCACGATACGCCCAGCGGGGGAGCGCAACAGCAGAGGCAGTAAGGCCTGGATGAGAGCGATGGGACCGAACAGATTGGTTTCATATATTTCCTTGACTAATCCAAGATCGACCGTGCTCGGTTTGAACTGCCATTCCCTCGCAATCCCGGCATTGTTCACCAGAACATCCAGCTTTCCGTAATCCGAATCGATCCTTTGCGCGGCTGCCTTTATGGTTTCGGAACGAGTGACGTCCAGCAGGATGGGGACCGTAGTGTGGACCTCCTGCGCCAGCTTTTCAGCGGCGGCTTCGGCTCGCCCGCGGTCGCGGCAGCCCAGTAACACAGTCATGCCGTTGTTGGCGAGACCCCGCGCGATCTCATATCCAATCCCTTTGTTGGCGCCGGTGACCAGCGCGATCTTTCCTCCATTCGGCGAAGTGGTCATTGCTCCGATCATATATCGAAACGTGTGAATCCCACCCCCGCCATAGGCTGTGAGTCCCCGCGCAAGGGCGGATGGATTGCTTGCCCGAGTGATTATGAAGCAAAAGTTCTTACTTTCTGCATTGATCGCAGCGGCGATCGGCTTTGGCTCCGCTCCTTTGCGGGCGCAGCAGACTCCTCCGCCCAATACCGGGGAGCCGACCGCCGATCAAAGCAAAAACAACCTTTCGGATCGTGAACTTTCAAAAAGAATCCGCAAGTCTCTGGTGGAAGACAAATCGCTTTCCACTTCCGCTCACAACGTGAAAGTGATTGCTCAGAACGGACAAGTGACATTGCGGGGACCGGTTCGCTCAGACGACGAAAAGAAGGCAGTCGAGGAGAAGGCGGCTGACATCGCTGGCGCGGGCAATGTCAACAGCGAAATCACCATCAAAGCTGCTCGCGCAGCGAGGCAATAGAGCAGCAATAGGGAGAAAACAAAATGGCAGGAAAGAATACGGCAGTTTTTGGAATCTACCGCAATCGTGTGGAAGCAGAGGAAGGTGTGGAAACCCTGCTGGACGAGGGCTTCCGCAATGAAGATATTTCCGCTCTTTTACCGGAGAACCTGGGGACTAAGGACTTCGCGCATGAGAAGCATACCAAGGCGCCCGAAGGACTCAGCACGGGCGCGGGTACGGGAGCAGTGGTGGGCGGAGTGCTGGGGCTGCTTGCGGGTGTCGGCGCTCTCGCCATTCCTGGCCTGGGGCCATTCATCGCAGCCGGACCCATCATGGGCGCATTGGGGGGAATCGGCGGCGGCGGCGTAATTGGCGGACTGATTGGCGCTTTGGTCGGTATGGGAATCCCGGAATATGAAGCCAAACGCTACGAAGGACTCGTTAGAGACGGCGGGGTTCTCATCTCTGTTCACTGTGACAACTCTGACTGGGTAAAGCGCGCGAAAGAACTCATGAAGCGGACCGGCGCTCAGGATGTTGCGTCCTCTGGCGAAGCCGGAGCGGACTATGCGGAAAGCGAGAAACCGCAGGTTCGCTATGGTGGGGGAGGGGCGGGCGCCTGACCCGCCCGCCAACACCTCGGTTTACAACAGGCTTTCCAGCTTGCGGCGCAATTCGGCGGAGAGCCGCGGGTCCTTGCCGCCGGTCGACACGGCAATTTGCAGTTCGTCGCGCTGGATGCGGGCCGGCACCACGAAATCGCACTCCTCCGCCGAATCGGCAATATTGGCGAAAATGCCTTTGCCTTTAGCGGCAATGGCGATGCGATGGTTGGTTAACCGGTCGTTGGTGGCGGCGAACACAAGCAGAATATCGGCCAGGTCACTGGCCCGGAAACAGCGCCGCACCATGGCGACGGGGAGTTCCTCAAACTCCGGCTCGGCTTCCGGCGCCACTACCGTGACGCGCGCGCCGGCTTCCAATAACCCACGCGTTTTCCGCAGCGCGACCCGGCCCGCGCCCACTACCAGGACGGGCCGGTCTTTCAGGTTGAGAAAGATGGGGTAATGCGGCAATCCAAAATGTAGCACGCCAAGGCGCGCTATTATGGCTTTCGATGTTGTCTTCCACACCCACGGTTGTGATCGTGGGCCGGCCAAATGTGGGGAAGTCCACTTTATTCAATCGCATTACCCGCCAGCGGCGCGCCATTGTGGGGAATGAATCGGGTATCACGCGCGATCGGATTCATGGCTTCACAGAGCATAACGGATGCCGGTTTCAGGTGATCGATACGGGCGGTATTCTGGTTCACGATCGGGAGTATTTGCCCGACCAGGTTTTGCGGCAGGCGCAAGTGGCGCTGCGGGCCGCACAGCACATCATCTTTCTGGTGGACGGCCGCAGCGAGATTACCGCGGCCGACCGCGATTTGGCGCGGATGCTGCAGCGGCTGGGCACGCCCGTTACTGTGGCTGTAAATAAGAGCGATACCGCGGCTCGAGAAACCCTAGCCCATGAATTCTACGAACTGGGAATCCCCGATGTATTCCCCATATCGGCGGAGCATGGTTTAGGGGTGGACGCTCTACTGGATCATGTGACGGCCGGTTTTTGCCAGGCAGTGGCGGAGCCGTCCCCCGCGGAGAACAACTCCGGGCAACCGGCCCGAGCGATTAAAGTGGCCATCATCGGGCGGCCGAATGTGGGCAAATCTACATTGCTCAACGCGCTAATTGGTGAAGAGCGCGCGATCGTCTCGCCCGTTGCCGGCACCACGCGCGATGCCGTGGATGAGGAGGTGGTCCGCGAGGGCGTTCCGTATGTATTTATCGACACGGCGGGGATTCGGCGTAAAGGGAAAACGAAGCTGATGGCCGAGAAGTTAAGTGTCGTGATGGCGCGGCGTCACCTGCGGCTGGCGGACGTGGCCCTACTGGTGCTGGACGCGAGTGAGGGCGTGGTCGCCGCGGACGCTACCATCGCCGGCTATGCGCATGAAGGCGGCTGCGCGCTGATTATCTGCGTAAACAAGTGGGACGCGCGAAAAACGCGCACCAAACAGGAATTCGAGCGCCAGGTTCGCGACCAGTTCAAAT
The DNA here is from genome assembly GCA_030041985.1 of Bryobacteraceae bacterium. Classification (GTDB taxonomy): domain Bacteria; phylum Acidobacteriota; class Terriglobia; order Bryobacterales; family Bryobacteraceae; genus PSRJ01. The sequence goes on from JASIAM010000272.1 coordinate 3,978, forward strand.
TTCTGGAGTATGCCCCGATCGTCTTCATTGCCGCCCAGACGGGCGTTGGTGTGGACGGTTTGTTCCCACTGGTTCGCGAAGTGTACGAATCAGCCTCGCGCCGCATTCCCACAGGCGAACTGAACCGTTTCGTAGAGCAACTGCGGTTTGAAGAGCGCAAGATTTTCTACATTACGCAAGCCGCCGTAAGGCCGCCAACCTTTGTTCTCTTTACCAACCGCGGCGGAGCTTTGCATTTCTCCCACGAGCGGTACCTGGTGAATCAAATTCGCCGGCGCTTCGGGTTTCGCGGGTCCCCCATTGTTTTGAAAACGCGCACCAAGGCAGCCGCTTCCTGACGTGCTATGATTGCCGCAACTGGAATGGCGGAGCCTGCATACTTCCCAGCGGCTGCGGTCCACACTGCCAAGCATAAACGTCGCATAAAGCTGAATGCGCCACGGCACTCCATACTGGTCCGGGTGACTCACTGGATTACGACGCTCAGCTTTTTGGGTCTGCTCGTCAGCGGCGTGGCCATTCTGCTGGCTCACCCCCGGCTCTATTGGGGCGAAACGGGCACCGCAGGCACTCCCGCCCTCATTGATTTGCCGCTTCCCTTCCTGCTCGGGGGCCAATCCGGCTGGGGCCGATATCTGCACTTTCTTTCGGCCTGGGTTTTGGTGTTGACGGGCTTTGCCTATATGGTTTCCGGCCTCGCCACGGGCCACTTCTACAGGAACCTGTTGCCGTCGCGGACCGGCCCGAGTGAAGACGCATTCCGTACGTATCGCGCGCCGCAGAAACTCGCCTACCTGGCGGTCGTGTTCCTGCTGTTTCCCCTGATGATCTGGACCGGCCTTGCCATGTCACCCGCAGTTACTTCCGTCTTTCCGGAATTGGTGACCGTTTTCGGCGGCCAGCAATCGGCGCGCACGATTCATTTTCTGATCACCAATATTCTGGTACTCTTCGTGGCCGTCCATATCGTCATGGTCGCGGTCTCCGGTTTCATCCGGCGCATGCGGGCTATGATCAGGGGAAACGCATGAGCAAAATCGTTTCCCGGCGCGGGCTGATCAGCGGATTGGCGGCGGCAGCAGGAGCCTCCGGTCTGGCGCTAGCTGCCCGCCTCGCCAGTCGTTACGGGCTGATACCGCCCGATTCCGGCGGAATCTATGGCATCGGCGAAACCCTTACATACGCCTCCCAGCGTCTCCTCATGTCTCATCATTCGCTCGCGCGGGAGTTTGATCGCAGGCACATTTCGAAAGTTTGCCCGGTGAACGGTCCGCCGCCAGAAGACGAAATCTACCAGCGTCACCTCGCCGGCGGGTTTGCGGAATGGCGCTTGCGTGTGGATGGCCTGGTGGCTCGCCCTTCGACGTTCTCCCTGGCCGCCCTGAAGCGTTTCCCGCCGCGCACGCAAATCACGCTGCAGGTGTGCGAGGAAGGCTGGTCGTTCATTGCGGAATGGACAGGCGTGCCGCTTTCCTACGTCTTGAATCTCGTGGGGGTCCGCCCGCAGGCGAAGTACGTCGTCTTCTTTCCCTTCGACAGTTTCTGGGACAGCCTGGATATGGAAGAAGCTTGGCATCCGCAGACGTTGCTTGCCTACGGAATGAACGGACAAGATCTGGCGGCTGGGCACGGCGCTCCGGTTCGCCTGAAGGTTCCCCGCCAGCTTGGTTACAAGAACGTGAAGTACCTCGCCAGCATTACGGTCACCGACACTTTGAAGCACATCGGCAAGGGCCTGGGATCTTCGGCGCCGGAGGTGGGCTACGCCTGGTACGCGGGCATATGAAGCGTCCGCCTCACAGAACCCCCACCATGCGCCAGTAGAACACACTGACCACCGTCGTCAGGATAGCGGCGATCGCGTACGCCGTCGCGGTCACAAACAGTTGGCCCCGGTCCCAAGCCTCTCTGGCGGTAATGCCGTCTCCCATGGCGATCCAGAAATTCATGTAGGGCATCCAGAAGGGAGCGGAACAGAGCAGCAGCGGCGCGGTTAAGATCAGCGGTTGAATGCCGGCCTTCGCTAAAGGTTCGGTCAGCGGGAGGAACACCAGCGGTAGCGCAATAAAGGCTGTTGGGTCGAGCCATCGCAGCGCGAGCATGATGAGCGCCAGCAGGATGAGCAACTCAATCGGCGACGAAACCACGGATTGCATGTGCGGCACCATCATGGAGGCCAGCCAGTCGGTAATCTTATTGTCGGGAATCACGGCCTGCAGGCCGAAAATTCCGCCCAGAAACAGAAGGAGGGTCCAGGAAACGCCTCTCGCGATGCCGGCATCATCGAGAATTCCGGACATAGCGAACACGGTGAGGGCCAACATGCCGACCACATAGGAAGGAAGGGAATGGAGCCGTTGCTGGTTCGGCGTGCTCTGGGTAGCCCACAGGAAAATGGAAACCAGGATCACAACAGCCGTGATCAGTTCCTGGCGCTTGAAAGATCCCAGGGCCGCCAACTTGCCGCGCACAAAGTCGCGCGAGGCGCTGAGCTTGGTCTCCGGTTTGAGCAGCCATTGATTAAACAGGAGAATCAGCCCGCACAGGATGAGCGTCGGCAGTGCCATCACCACGAAGTAGCTGCCCTGTGTGAGCGGGACATTTTTTTGGCCGAACATCTTGATCACCACCGGACCGTTGAGCGATCCCAGCAAAAATGCCAGGCCGGGCAACACGGCCATTTCGATCACGGTAATCATGATGAGGGCCGCGCCTTTGCTGCGCGGTTTCAATCCCAGCGTCTGCACCAGCGCCCAGGCAATCGGAGCCATGATGGACGTGCGCACGGTCATGGAGGGGATGCCCATGGCCAGCACCAGGCCGATCACAAAAAACGCCATCAGAATTCCGGAATAACTGCCCGGAAACAGCGACAGAATCCAATACGAAATGCGCTCCGCCAATCCCGTTTTCTGCATCGCATAGCCGTAATACAGTACGGCCAACAGAGTCCAGAAGGCCGGATCGGCAAAACCGCTGAGCGCGCGCGGCGGCGGCACCTTGGCTACCGCGATCAGCAGCGCCATCATCAGAATGGATGCCACGCCATTGTTCATCACCTCGGCTGCCCAGAGGACGATGGCGAATGCCAGAATCGCCAGCACAAGCTGGGCGTTGTGAGTAAGGCCGTGAGGGGTCGGGATGAAAGCGATTATCAGGCCAACGGCAATGGCGATCCCGAACCACGCCCATTTTACGGTTGGAATCGATACGGCCACCGGACGGGGGGCAGCAACTGTGGTACTCATGAGAACCAATACTAACTCATCCGGACGGGCGCCGGAGGGTCTCCTTTCGCCGTTCTTCTGGCGCATTTCGCTTACCGGCCGCAGCCCGCGCGTATCCCCGAAGGCACGGCCCCCCGGCGAAGTGATAGCATAAGAAAGACTCCGCCGGCGCTCCATGCGGTTCGATGAGGTTTCCCCTGAATGTCGATTTTGAGTATCTGTCAATGGCTCCAGAATGAGTCGATCGGAACATCCATTCGCGAGTCGTTGTGGACGTTTCCGATCATCGAAACGGTCCATTTGCTGGCTTTGGCCTTTTCCGTTGGCATCATCGTGCTCGTGGATCTGCGGCTGACCGGGTTCGCCATGAAGGAGCAGCCGGTAACCGAAGTATTCGGGCGTTTGCAGCCCATGGCACTCAAGGGGTTTGCGATTAACGTGGTCTCGGGGGTGCTTTTGTTCTGGTCGGAGCCGCTCAAATGTTATAACAGCCCCTATTTTCGGGCCAAGCTGATTATGCTGTTTGTCTTGGGCGTGAACGCTCTTCTATTTTCGGCCAAGACATATAAGAGCGTAGCCTCCTGGGATAAGGCGGCCGTCACCCCGGTTCCCGCCAGGATGGCGGGCTGGGTTTCACTGGTGTTTTGGGCGGGCGTAATCATAATGGGCCGCGCCATCGCGTATGTAAGCAGCTAATCCAAATTGGGGAACGCCGATGACATTCTTTCTGCCTTTCTTCCGCTGGGTCAATACTTCATCGCTGAGCCTGGAGATCCGCGCTTCTACCTGGCAATTCGCAGTTATCGAGATGGTCCATCTGATCGGCCTCACGATGTTGCTGGGCTCGCTGATGGTGCTGGATCTTCGTTTATTCGGCATAGGCAACGTGCGCCAACGCGCGGCCGATCTAGCGCGCGATCTTCGCGTCTGGCTGTTGAGCGGTATGGCGATTATTCTCGGTTCGGGCGTTTTGCTCTTTTTCGGAGAGCCCATGAAGCTTTACGGCAGCCCGTCGTTTCGTGTCAAAATGATCCTGCTCGCCACGGCGCTGATCTACCAATTCACGTTGTTCAGCCGGGCCACCAAAGGAAAAGATTCCTCCTCCGCGCTGCACAAACTCGCAGGCGTGGTTTCACTAGTGCTGTGGTTCGGTGTGGGGTTGGCTGGCCGCGGTATCGGCTTCCTATGAGCATTACGGGTGTGTTAGGCTCTTTAGAAACTCTCGGGGGCGCAAATGAGAAAGAGAATCAGCATTACGTTGATCGGAACAGCGGTTCTATGCCTGGCGGCGTGGGCTGCTAAGTCGGGAATCCTTCATCCGGACTGGACCGTGGAAAGCGGCTCCTATGATAAGCCGATGGCGACGATCGGAACTAAGCCGGCTCAGCCTTGGTCGGACACAACCATCGCTGCCGGAGTGGATAAAAAGCCTCAGCCCGGCAAACCCGTCACCATGGTGGGCGAAATCGTAGACTTCTCCTGCTATATCCAGCTCGGAAAGCATGGGGAAAAGCACCGCTCCTGCGGGCAGAAATGCGTGCAGAACGGCAGTCCCGCCGGCCTGCTCACCAAAGATGGCGCACTCTACATGTTGATGCCGGAGGAGCACGATCCGCGCCGTGACGGTGGCGTCAGCCTGGCATCGGTGGCGAGCGACCACATGGGCCACATCGTGGAAGTGAATGGGACCGAAGCTTCCGTCAACGGCTATAACGCAATCTACATCGAAGGTCTGAAGAAGTAATCGAGATTCACCGGAGAGCGCCTTTGCGCTCCCGGCCGTTTCGCTTACAATTTCACCGGCTTGTCATATCCGGTCATCTCCAGATAGCCCAGGCCGCTAGCTGTTCCGCTGTAGGTCACTGTGCCCTCCCAATATGTAGTGCCGCCTTCATTGGGAGCAACCAATTCCTGATTGGTGACAGCGGTCGCACATTCCAAAGTCAGTTTCAGCGAAGGGACCGAGATTCGCCAGCGCACCGGGTAGCGAGCGCCGCTCTGGGGACTGCGCCAGGCCTCGAGCGGCTCCAGACCGAAATCACCGCGCTTCAAGTGGATCGCGTGGCCGGCGCGGTCAATGTATGTGCCCGCCGAGTGCGGATCGATGCTGCCGTCTGATCGCCGCAGTTCAAACAGCATGAGCTCGGTATCGTTGTCGAGCTGGATACTGAACCAGTCCCAGCCCACCTGATCGGCCGCCAGTTGACTGGAGAACCACTCATGGTCCATCCATGCGAACCCGCTCACCGCGTTGCCGTTCAACGTACCTTCCACGGCCAGCCTGGGGAAGGAGATGTAGTAAGATGCCTCTCCCACGCCTTCCGCCTTCTGGCTGACGCCGTTTTCGCCATTGATCACGGGTGGTTTGCGAGGCATCAGTTGCAGGCGAAAGCGAATGTCCGCGGCGATAGCCGTGAGCGTCTGGGTATCCGATTTCAGGTCCCACTGCGATTGCCAATTGCCATTCCAAATGCGGCCTTCGTCAAGGCTCACACCCGCAATGCCAGGTCCCGCGCGATTCAGCCGCGTGTAGTAGCGGAAGCGTTTGCCATCGATATCGGTGAGCGCCAGGTGCGCCAGGTACAAATCATCCACACGCCACGCGGAGGGGTTATCGTCCGGCTCGCGCCTCTGCCCCTGGCGGAAGAATACCAGCTCGAAACCATATCGATGGCCATTCGCCGCGCGCACATTGCCGGTGTAATACCACCATTCCGTGCGGAAATCGGGATGGCCGAAGTGATCGCGCGGGAACTGGTAGTGATAACCCGGTAGCGCCGGCCGGAATCCCGGACCCGCCGCGAAAAGCGGAATACCTACCGCGGCCCACCACAGCTTGCGGATTGTGATGCCGGGCATCCTTCCTGCCATTGTAGGGTGTGGCTCGCCTTACATAGCTGCTATGATTGAGAAAAAAGTTCCCTGATGATCGTCGACTCCAGTGTTGTGAGGTTCGATTGCATCTCTTTAGACAACGGCTCCACGTTAGCGCCGGTAGATGTAGACTACCAGGCCTACGGCGAGCTGAACGCCCGCAAGAGTAACGCCATTCTCGTGCTGCACGCCTTTTCCGGCGATGCCCACGCTGCCGGTATCAGCCGCGAAACCGGCAAACCCGGCTGGTGGGACAACATGATTGGCCCGGGCAAGGGATTCGATACCGACAAATATTACGTGATCTGCTCCAACGTGCTGGGCGGCTGCCGGGGTTCCACCGGGCCTTCGTCGGTCAATTCGGCCACCGGCTGTCCGTACGCCATGTCGTTTCCGGTAATCACCATCGGCGACATGGTGCGCCTGCAGAAAATGCTTCTCGACTCGCTGGGCATCGAACGGCTACTGGCGGTCACCGGGGGGTCTATGGGCGGCATGCAGGCGCTCGAGTGGGCAGTGTCGTATCCCGAACGCGTGGTGAGCGCCATTCCCATCGCGACTACCACCCGCCACAGCGCGCAGCAGATTGCGTTCAACGAAGTCGGCCGCCAGGCCATCATGGCCGACCCTGATTGGAGCGAAGGCAATTACTACGGGCGCAAGCCCCCCGCCCGCGGCTTGGCCGTAGCCCGCATGGTCGGTCACATCACCTATATGAGCGACGACTCTATGCGCGAAAAGTTTGGCCGGCGTTTGCGCGGAAAAGAAAATTTCGGCTTTGATTTCGACGTCGATTTCGAAGTGGAAAGCTACCTGCGCTATCGCGGCAATGAATTTGTCAATCGCTTCGACGCCAATTCCTATCTGTACATCACCAAGGCCATGGACTACTTCGACCTGGCCAATGGACAGGTGAGCCTCGCCGCCGCCTTTGAACAGGCGAAGGCCCGCTTTCTGGTAATCAGTTTCAGTTCGGATTGGCTTTATCCCAGCTACCAGTCGCAGGAGATTGTGCGAGCCTTGCGGGCGCGCAATCGCGATGTCGCTTATGTCGAACTGGAGTCGAATTACGGGCACGATGCCTTCCTGGTGGACGTGGCGGAACAGACCGATCTGATCCGCGGATTCCTCGCCAGCACTAGCGAGAAAGCCGCATGACCCTGCCTGTCTCCCTCAATGAAAGCGGGAAACAGAAGCCGCAGCCGTTTGTGCGCGAAGTGCTGGGCCGCAGCGACTACCGCATCATCGGGGAAATCGTGGAACCCCAAACCCGCGTGCTCGATCTCGGTTGCGGTGATGGCGAACTGCTCGAGTGGCTGGCCGCCAACAAAGGTGTGGATGGCCGCGGCGTCGAACTCTCCGGCTCCAAAGTGCAAAGGGCCATCGCTCGCGGCGTTTCCGCCTATCAGGGCGACATCGATCAGGGGCTGGCCGACTATCCCGACCGGGCTTTCGATTACGTGATTCTGAGCCAAACCTTGCAGGAAACGTTCCGGCCGCTCAAGGTGCTGCGGGAGATGTTGCGCGTCGGCCGGCGGGTTATTGTAGCCTTTCCGAATTATGGTCACTGGCGCGTTCGCCTCTCGTTGCTGCTAAGCGGGCGGGCGCCCAAAACGGAACTGTTTCCTCACGAGTGGTACGAATCGCCGAACATACATTTCCTCACTGTGTACAATTTCGAAGACCTCGCGGCAGTGGAAGGCTTGGTCATCGAGCGGCGTTACTTCCTTTCGGGCGCCCGCCGGGTGTCCATGCTCCCGAATCTATTGGCGGAAGTGGCCCTCTACCTGGTGAGCGGTACGGATCTTCACGCGTAGTTCCGCTCCCCCTTCGGCACTCGGCCCTGAAACTGCTGCCCCCTGTGCAGGTGTTTATGAAAACTGCACTCGCACTTATCTTTTCTTTATCCACTCTGGCTTTCACCACTCTGGCCGAGGATAATCCGGCAACTCCAGACAATGGAACTCCGGCAAAACGCATCGCGTCGGTCAACTGGAACACGCAAAGCGGAAAACTGGAATGGGCCGTTCAGAGCGGCGTTATGCGAGACGGGGATTTTGTGCCTTCTTCGGAAGAGACGCATTACGAAATTACGCCCGAACAAGCGATGATGGCCTTCCAGGGCCAACAGCGCGGTTTCACCGGGCAGGAGGCCGAGTGGCTGCAGGGCCTTTTGCATGTTCTGACGGTATACTGCGCCGAAAGCACCGTCTGGTGGGAACAGGGCCAGGGACTTCCGCTCGATCATGATCAAAAGCCTACGGGCCAGCCGCCTGCGGATAAGTCCACCGATCCCGATACTTCACCGCACAAAGTAATCACTCCCCTGCCAAGGCCTACACCGGGAGCCATTCGGCTGGTAGCCATGAATCCGATCCGGTGATGCCGGAGGAGTGTCTCTCGCTTCGAGTGTCTTCCGCAACAGCCGAGCCATCAGCAAGCAGGGAGTCCACCTGATCCGGGCGTACGAGCATGATCTTCCCCTTCGAGCAAGTTCTGATAACCTGGAGGCTGCGCCGGAAAGGCGCATCTGGCCCCACCTATACGTTGGGCCTTCAGTTCTCGTTGTTTTCCGTAGGATGAACCTGCTAAATTAATTCTCTCCACGGCGAGTACCCGAAGGTGACATTGGAAGACTACTGCCGCGATAAATTAGACGGCGGCGTATGGGCTCGGCTCAGCATCTGGTGCGCAGCATGCGAAGAAGATGCGCAATTGAAATTCGTACGCCGTAACGTTGAGCGTGAATGCAATCGCAATGATATTGACGAAGCAGTATGGGGCGGCTTCTTGCGGCATCTGGCCGCCGAGGTTCCTGTTGCCGCTATTGATCTGAAGAACCTTAACCAGGAGATTGAGAAATTAGCTGAAGAGATCTGGCGAGAGGAAGGACGTCCAGAGAACAAAGCGCTTGACCACTGGTTGCGGGCGAAGCGTTTGCTCCTGTCCAGAATTAGTGGAAAGCAGAGCGATCCAATTGACTTAGTCGGAGATGCGTTTGTTCGGGGTGGTAGGAAGTATTTCTTGCCTGGAAGGCCGATTCCGATTGCTGGTCCTGAGTTTATGCTCCGCAGGTACATGGGAATTGCTGAGTTCCTCAGATATAACGTTAATCAGTATTTTCCGGCGGCCGCAGGTCCGCTTCGAACGCGAATAGTCCAATACGCTTTGTTGGCTGAACAGATATCCAGCGGCCAAATCACCGCGAACGATATGAGAGGGACGAATCTTGGGCGAGCTGATCACCCCGCTTGGTGTACTGACGACGTTTCCACGTTAGACCTAGACGCCTCCGTCCACCCGACGCCGGCAGCCCTGGCCTACCGGAAGCAGTTCATGGGCCAGTGGAGATTACTCAAACTGTCGCAACGCAAATGTCCTTGCGAGTCGCAGGATCAATCACACGAGTTCCGATCGCACCAACATATGTAGCCCTGTACTCTAATCCGAATCTCTGAACGGGCTTTTTCTAATCTATGAGAGTTGCGTCAAAACCCGCAACTTCTAGGCTTGCTTTCAAACGCTTCACATCGGCCCTCGGTACTTGTCGGCGGTAATCCTTCCAACGCTCGGGCCAGAGCCCAGTTAGTGCGGTTAGGGCAAATGTTCTCGTGGTGTGATCGTGTAATAGAGGTTCTAGCCAGATCCGAAAATCTTCGGTCCTCAATTCATCAGCAACAGAATGCAGCAAGCCAAGCAGACAACGAAATGCGAAAACACGGAGGGTCTGGCCGTTTGATAAAACGTCGCTTGCCGCTCTATCGGATACAATCAGCTTCATGAGACCGTGGACCGCTGTTCTGGATTCAGATGCAGATGCCAGGTAACAAAGTTCTCCCACCACATCAGGTGATTGGCTGCTCGCGCGGGCAACTTGATCCAGCAGGCGAGCTGCAAGTCGTTGCAGTCTTTCGGCTACCTCCGATTGCGGGTATTCCTCGATCACTCCAATGAAGAGATCAGAGGGATTTTCATCACGTCCCAAAGGCGGCAGCATGCGTTCACTTCGCCCCAGGAGACGGGACCAAACCACCCGTTCGAGTTGGTCTTCGCTCAACTCTCCGAGCGCCCGATAGGCAACGGAAAGCCGATCCGGAGAGAGAGAATGTCCAGCTACAGTTCCCATTCGATTAGGAGGGGATTGTACCACGTCTCACCTCCCTATGTTCTACTGATATCTTGCAACTTGGTACCCAAACCGCGAGGGACAGCTTGGGCGTCCAATAGGATTGGACGGCCACCAGGAATGCAAAGTTGCTCCGCACGCGGCTCGTGGCACGTCGAAAAAACCGGGGTAGTGGCTTGGATGTAGTATTGGTAATGGTTCTCAAGAGCTGATGATTGAGCGCGAAATAGAATTCCGAGCGATCGATTTTTTCGGTGCTCGTCCGCATCCCGCAGATCTTTGCATTTAGAGAGTGCATCTGAATCGTTATTCAGCCCCACATTTCTTGGTACGAAAAGCCGGTTGGATCACATCAGCCGGCCGCGATATGGACGTGCTTACGCTAGCTCTAAATATAGCTTGCCACCCATAATCACCTGTGCAGTCGCTCCGGCGTTTGTCTCAGAAGTTTGTGAGTACTTCAAGTACTAATCGGTTAAGTTGCCCGACGCGCTTTGGGTAGTGGCGCCGCAATTCTCCTCCTGACGCGCTGCGGCTTCTTTCTTATCGGTCTCTGGATGTAAGGGTCTGCCGCTCGTCATATTACAAATTGCAATAAAGCAAACACGCCCGTACACTTCATAGCGCAGACTAAGTCACCAAAGCCCATTATTATGTAAGATAATGCACTTTCCGGCGGTGGGCCGTCATTCAGACCCAATCCTTACCGCAGCAGGATTTTTTCTCTCAAAGCCCACGATTTGCGCGGTGAGTCAGTTGGACGCTTGGCTTTGTACGATCCGTGCTCCGAGTGGTTGCACGGGACGGGCATTGGGTGAAAAGATTGCGGCAAACGCTCGAATCTGCTCGGCAGAAGCCGTTATCGGGGTCTTCAATAGGAACCATGTTACGCCCTCCGTGCAAGGCGGCGTCGTTAAAGATCCCTTATAGGTATAGTAGGACGAATCCGGCGGCAGAAAGTCCGATGCGCTGACTTGGACTCCGGGGACCTGTCGCTCCTGACCCGGAGTTTTGGGAATTGCAGACCAGATTTTCTGAATGGAGGTGTTTGCCGCACCTTTTTCCATCAAAATCGCGACCACGGCTATCTCTCCCCGATCGTTGGTGTGAACGAGGTGGACCACCATGTCGAAGAAACGGCCATCGATCCGTTCCTCGCTCGGTCGATGAAAGTGAAATCGCCTCAGCTTATACTGCTCGCCCCCGACGTTGATCGTGCTTCCAGCGGCATAGTTAACTTCGAGCGTGTGGCCGTTGTTGATCAATGTGAGCGGAACGGGTTTGTAATCAAAACGAATGGGCGGCAGTGGCGCATTTCTGGGATTGCGTATGTCGATTGGCGACTGTTGCTTCCCAGTACGGCAAACCGCGTATTCCGGGCTCAGATCCCCCCAATGCGCAGGGCCATCCGCACCTTTGTACGCGAAGGCTGGCGGCCCACTCGCGTTCTGGGCGAACACAAAAGTCGTCCCGAGAGATAGCACGGTAGCAAGACTGATGTGGTTCATCCGCATGCGACAGCCATCATATCGCGGTGGGACGTCCTATCCCCGATTTCCGTTGAGGACGCATCAATGCTTCACCGCAGGCTCCGGATGCTGCCGCGGGGCATCGGTGGTCCCGCCACGGCTGCGTCTGATCCAGCCCAAAACG
>JASIAM010000273.1 GCA_030041985.1 Bryobacteraceae bacterium
AGGATGCCCGCCGCGGCGTATTCGATGTGGTTGTGGTCTGGCGCTTTGACCGCTTCGCCCGTTCCATCGAGCAGCTCGTGCTTGCCCTGGCGGAGTTCCGCGCCCTCGGAATCGACTTCGTTTCCTCGCAAGAGGCGCTCGACACCAGCACGCCCATGGGCAAGGCGATGTTCACCATAATCGGCGCCATGGCTGAACTGGAGCGCAACGTTATTCGTGAGCGGATCGTGGCGGGGCTGGAACACGCGAAGGCGCATGGCACGAAGAGCGGCGCCGCGATCGGCCGGCCGCGGGCGGTATTCGATCGCAGCCGCGTTGTGGAACTCCGGACCGCCGGGCAGTCATGGCGCCAGATTGCCGCGATACTCTCGGTCAGCGTCGCGTCCGTGCGCCGGGTTTATGAGCAGGGTGTGCCAAAACCCTCTCGCACAGAGACTGCGATCGGTGGCGGGATGAAACGAGTTGCAGGCGCCTGATCCGGTGTGCCGAAACCAGGTGGTTTTGGCATACCTCCGCTGCCAGCGAGCGGGCCATCATTAACCGGAGCAGCCACCGCAAGCGCGGCGATGGTGCCCCGGTATATCCGTGACGGGAACCTGTTCCGGGACAATCCCGCGGCAAAGGTGGGGTTGTAGCAGTCAGATCAGCTCGACTGACATTTCCCGAGGTCACTCACGCCCCCAGAAAGCCTTGCATCGCGCTTTGATTCCTTTTGGAGTCTGTTTTGAGTCTATGAGACCTTTCTGTACGCGGGCGAGCAGCTCCGGTGAGCATGGATCATATGCAGAGCAGACAAAGTTCTTCATGCCCACGGTAAGCGCTTTCTCGCCTGGGTTAAGGATGCACGTGATGTCGGAGTAGGAACGTTGTGTGGTGACGTTGACGCAAATCGCCTTACGGTTGGCTACATCGATCTCAGCCACAATAATCCACAGGTGCTCGGTGTCGTTGCTGCTCTTGGGCAGCAAGAATGTGTCACCACATTTGAGAGACAAGAGCCTTACCGGACGTTTCAGCGAGCGGAGAGATAATATTCGACCTGGCTGATTGCGTTCAATTCGTCTTCGATGGCGCGAATCTCTTCCGGCGCCTTGTTCTGTGTCTTTAAAATGTCCGCATAGTCTATCGGCAGAGCACTTCCCTCCGGATCTTTCCACTCTGGCAGTCTGTGAACGAGTTCCACCAGCGCCCACCGGCTCAAACGACCGTATCGCCTGAAGACTTCATCGAGCAATTCCTCCTCGGCCTCGGAAAGAAGATCATCGGAAGGATCTTTCTTGAGGAACACCTCGTAATGTTCTGGCTCCGAAATGTGCTCAGTCCAAAATGTCTCGCCGACAAATGGATTCACGCCCTCGGTGATGAGGTCAAGGACTTGGCTCAGCACTGGGCCTCGCTGCATCGACACGTAACGCCCGATTCAAAGTGAAGGTTCAAACACTTGCAACCGAAACGAATGGCGGACCTGTCGAGGTCGGCCAAGCTTCGCTTATCCATCGCCCAACTTATTGCAACTCAGTCAGTTACAGTAGTTCCAGTTCTTGTTTTAACCCAAGTTCGTCACCAGACCGGCAAAACGAAATACGTTTAGGCGATCGCCGAGTCTGCACTACAATCGTGATGGAATTGAAGATGGTCGGGCAGACTGATGCCAAGTTGCCGGAGTAGGGATTTCTGCTCTGCGGTCGGCTCGGTAATGCGTCGTAAGCGGATCTGGCGGCCATCGGTAGTCGGGAGAACGATGTCGGCGCTCTGCAGCGTGGAGAGCAGCGCGATCGCTTTCATCGGCGTCATCGGTTCGGCATTTTCGACGCCACTCACCGATGGTCTGGGGACAATCGGCGTGCGGCGCTTCAGTAAATGTTTGAGCGTGACCCAAAGCGCATAACCCAAAAACGCCACCATCACATGAGCCTTGACCCGCGGTTCCAACTGGTGAAACAAGGGCCGAATCGAAAGTTCGCTTTTCAATGCTCGGAACGACGCTTCCGCCTCCGTTAGCTGCATATACTTGGACCACAGTTGTTCGGCTGTTTCCGCCTTCAGGTTGGTGCGCAACAGATATGCTCCCTCGCGGGACTCGCACCAGTTCTTGCGATCTTCTTTGATCTGCCAGCAGAGGCGGACGCCATCGGCCGTGTCCTTCAGGTCCACATCGTATAGATCATTCACCTGTGGATGCCGAGCCTGAATCTTGCCTAGCCGCCTCTCCATCTTGTTGCGGTCTTTCAACCGCCCCGCTGCGATGGCTTTCTCCAGCCCCTTCAGCGCCGTTTCCATGCTGTTGGAAAATCGATTTCGGATTGCTTTTTCTTTTTCCTTGCGGCCCGAGGTGCGGCATAGAATGTAAGTCGCCTCGCCTTCTGGAATGGCCACCTTCTTGATCTCAACTTCAGGCCGGACTTGCGTCCAATCTTCCTTCAGTAGTTCCGCTTCAAACTGCTTCATCTGATTCCGCGGCGTGCCCGTCAGATACTGTCCGTCGCGTTTGCGGATTGCCGCCAGATTCTCTTCGCTTACTATGCCGCGGTCAAACACCCAGATCCTGCGCGCCTTGCCATACTTACGTTCCACCATGCGCAGAATCGTCTCCATGGTCGAGACATCGCTTCGGTTGCCGTTGAAAGTTTCGTAGCTGAATGGAAAGCCTTCATGGTTCATGATCAGTGCGATCACCAACTGTTCACAATCGGGCCGGTGATCTCGCGAATAGCCGCGGCGCACCATCGGATTCTTCTCCGCCGCGCCTTCCACATACGTGCTGGTCAGGTCATAGAGCAACACATCGAACTCGGCCCCGAATAACTCGCCATAACGATTCTTCAGATGCCGCTCCAGCTTCGTCTTATGCGGCAGAATGCGATCAAGGCAGCGATACAGGCGCGTGTCGTTGATCTTGCCCTCTTCGATCTGCAATAGATCGTCCAGCGCAGTAGATGGATACCAGCGTTGTTCAATGGCCAACTCACTGCCTGGCGCACAGAGGCGGTTGACCGCCAGCAACGCCGCTATGCGTGACCACGGCACATCCGCTGGTTCATTGTCCACGGCTTGTTCGAAGAAGCGGTCCAGTTCCAGGCGCTTCCATATTTCCAGTCCGACAAAGCAGGCGCCGAACTGCCGCGTTCTTTCCAAACGCACTTTGTTCAACAGTACCCGCGCCACTTGCGGGCCGTCCGGCGGCGGCTCCACATGCGAAGGGAATAGCTTCAGTTGCTGGGTTTCGCCCTGTTCATTGAAGACCTCAACGGCGGTCAGCCAGCGCGCCTGCGCGGAGCTATTCAACTCCCCCAGATAGCACAGCGTTTTCTGACGCGGACCATCCGGCGTGCACACGGTTTCCACCAGCGACCAATAGGTGTGGTCCTTGCCGTCCTTTTTGCGACCGTGCGACCGCAGAAACATTCTGAGTTGATCGTGTCACGGGACCGAATCGCTTGCAAGATAGTAGGTCTGCACTACATCGCAGTTTGGGAACAGGCCCCTTGAGCCGACAGGACTTGCCTTCGGCGAACAGCCAAAAATCCCTCAAACTACCAATGTCGTGACGAACCTGGGCTAATAGCGATTCCCGCCCGCCGGGAAAGGCGCCTGGCAGCATCGGACCAGGAGAAACTCTTGTTTGTCGATGAGCCGCGGTACTCGCTCCCGCCGGTGCCGGGGCAATTGGCCCTCGAAGATGTCGTGGAAATCATCACGGCGCGGCTGGGCTGATGGTTTTGGCACGGTCAAACACTCCAGATTCCCCGTTTTGCCCGAGGGGATATCTCTTCGCCAAAACACAGGGCTTTCAGCCTGTTTTGAGACGGGGTGCACCTACCCTACTTCTAGGGATGTGCCGTTCGATTCTGGAGCGGGGGAAGGCTTTCTAGCGAGGGTCTCGCTCAATTCTCTAAGCCGGGGCGATAGTGGTCTCCGACACCTGCTTGCTGCGCTTCGCCCCGACCAGCCGTATCGCCAAGCCAAATGCTTCTGGCCGAATACCCCGTACCCATGCGTCTTGGACTCGCCTGCTACCGGCTGGCGTAATGTCGCCCTGCCACACCTTCCCGCCCAACTCGGCCAGCTTGCTCGCGTTCATTGGCCGCGCGTCTGTCCACATGGCACAGATCACCCTGGCATCGGCGTACAGGTGTCCCCTCTTGCCGCGAACGATAGCGTCTCCGCATTCGTTGCGTGAGACTTTCAGCCGGTGTTCGTCTGCGAACCGCTGAATCGTCACCTATCGTTCGTCCAATTCGGTTCCGGGGTCTACCGTGCCTGCTGTTTCCCAGCCGCGGCTTCGCAAAAACCGCTCCGTCTCCACCGTCAAGTCGGCCGGGATTTCGCGTTTGGCGGCATCTATCACCACAATTGGCAATCTCGACTCTTTCTCGATGGCTTTGACGCATTCCGCATCTGGTTTCTTCCCCGCGTCAGTTACACGATCTGCTCGTCGGTGCCGCCATTCTTTGCATTCTCTAGCGCCTCTACCCGTTGCTTTAAATTTGCCATTCCCTCACCTCGCTACCCGAATGGACGTTATTCTCTGGGTTTGCTCTCCCCGGCCCGTTCCAGGGCTTCGACACGGGCACTAAGTTCCTCGACTTCCACGCCGCGCTGGGCCATTTCCAGGACCGTGCGACATGCCATCACACGCGCGCTGGCCGGTGCTTTGTCGTCTTCCACGATCGCCTTCAGAGTCTTAGCCACGGAGTTGGTGAGCTGTTGAAGCGTAGCCGTGGCTTGCTCGACTGTCTGGCGCCGGGCCTCCTGGCAGGCATTCCTGAAATCCGGGTCCTTCAGCCAGCGGCTTAGGAATTGTGCATAAATAACTACTTCAGTTAGGAGACTGGAGAGATTGTGTAATTCCAGTCGCCGTGAAATATATGGCGTGTGAGCCGTACCGCGTTCAATTCGGCATCGGAGATCTTGACGCCTTTGGGATACTTGCTTTCGTCGAGTTCGGCCCGCACAGTCAGTCCTGTGGTGGTTGTGGTAGCGGCGATCAGT